>DASPXO010000029.1:0-38251 GCA_035637235.1 Gemmatimonadales bacterium
ACTGACCCCGGGCACTGACCCCGTGCCACTGACCCCGGGCGACAGCCCGGGGATTCCCTCAACTCTCCTGGACCCCGGGCTTTCGCCCGGGGTCAGTAGCCCGGCCGGTCTCGCGGGAGCACCTGCGGGCTCGCACCCGAGGCCAGTGGCGCTACTTTTTTCTCATGACCAGACCCATGGCTCTCCCCGTTTTCGCCGCAGTGGCCGGTGTGCTCCTCCCGGCGGTGGTCCGCACCCAGCAGCCGGCCTCCTTCACCCTCGAGCAGGTCATGAGCGCGCCGTTCCCGGACGAGCTGGTCGCGGCGCCGGCCGGTGGCGCGGTCGCCTGGGTCTTCAACGCGCGCGGCACCCGTAACGTCTGGGCGGCCGCGCCCGCCGATTACCAGGGCAAGCCCGTCACGAGCTACGCCGGCGACGACGGCCAGGAAATCGGCGAGCTGCAGTGGACTCCGGACGCCCGCGCCATCGTGTACGTGCGGGGCGGCGGCCTGAGCGACGACGGCGAATATCCAAACCCTCAGAGCCTCGTGGCGGGCGTCCAGCAGGCGGTGTGGGTCGTGCCGGTCGCGGGCGGCGCGCCGCGGCGCATCGGCGAGGGGAACTCCCCGGGGGTCTCGCCCCAGGGCGATCGCATCGCGTTCATCAGGCGGGGCCAGGTGTGGGGGGCTTCGCTCAGGGACACCGCGGCCGCCGCGCAGCTCGTGCAGGCGCGCGGCCGCGCCCGCACGCTCCGCTGGTCACCCGACGGATCGAAGCTCGCGTTCGTGAGCGCTCGCGGAGACCACGCGTTCATCGCCCTCTACGACCTCGGCGCGCAGTCGCTGCGCTTCCTCGACCCGAGCGTCGACGCCGATGCCGAGCCCGCCTGGTCCCCGGACGGCCGGCGGCTCGCCTTCCTTCGGATTCCGGCGAGCGTGGGCCGCCTGCCGTTCACGCCCCGGCGCAGCGGGCAGCCGTGGTCGATTCGGGTGGTGGACGTCGCGACCGGTGCCGGCCGCCAGGTGTGGGTCGCGGACACCGGCCGGGGCTCGGCGTTCCGTGAAGTCGTCGCCCCGAGCCAGTTGGTCTGGGCGGCCGGGGATCGGCTCGTGTTCCCCTGGGAGAAGGACGGCTGGACGCACCTGTACGCCGTGCCCGTCCAGGGCGGACGCGCGACGCTGCTCACTCCCGGCGCGTTCGAGGTGGAGCATGTGACGGTGAGCCCCGACCGCGCCACGGTGGTCTACAGCTCGAACCAGGACGACATCGACCGGCGGCACGTCTGGAAGGTCGGCGTGGCGGGCGGAGCGCCCGCCGCCGTCACCAGCGGGACCGGGATCGAGTGGTCCCCTGCGGTCACGAGCGACGGCACGGGCGTCGCGTTCCTGCGCGCGGACGCCAGGCGGCACCCACGTCCGGCGATCCTCGCCGGCTCCGGGCCCGCCCGCGACCTCGCGGCCGGCGCGATCCCGGCCGACTTCCCCGAGGCGGCGCTCGTGGACCCGCAGCCGGTGCGCCTCCCCGCTGCGGACGGAGTGCCGATCCCCGGCCAGCTGTTCCTCCCGAGGAGCCTGAAGCCCGGAGAGCGGCGTCCTGCGGTGATCTTCTTTCATGGCGGCTCGCGCCGCCAGATGCTCGTCGGCTGGCACTACCTCTACTACTACCGGAACGCGTACGCGCTGAATCAATACCTCGCGAGCCGCGGCTACGTCGTCCTGTCGGTGAACTACCGCAGCGGGATCGGCTACGGGATGGAGTTCCGCGAGGCCCTGCGCTACGGGGCGCAGGGCGCGAGCGAGTTCAACGACGTGCTCGGCGCCGGGGCCTACCTGCAGGGCCGGCCCGACGTGGACCCGAAGCGCATCGGGTTGTGGGGCGGGTCGTACGGCGGGTTCCTCACCGCCATGGGGCTCGCGCGCGCCTCCGAGCGGTTCGCGGTGGGCGTGGACCTGCACGGCGTGCACGACTGGAACGTCGAGATCCAGAACTGGATCCCCACGTACGACCCGGCGAAGCAGGCGGAGGCGGCCAAGCTCGCGCACGAGTCGTCGCCGATCGCCTACGTCAAAGACTGGCGGTCACCCGTGCTGCTGATCCACGGCGACGACGACCGCAACGTGCAGTTCAGCCAGAGCGTGCAGCTCGCGGCGGCGCTGCGCGAGCAGGGGGTGGAGGTCGAGCAGCTGGTTTTTCCGGACGACATCCACGACTTCCTCACGCACGCGCACTGGCTCGCGGCGTATCAGGCGGCGGCTGAGTTCTTCGAGCGGCGGTTGGGGGGCGCGGCGACGGCTGCGGCTCGCCAGTAGGGTGGCAGAGCTCATGAGTGAGGCGTGAGGTCAGTGGTTCAGGTCCACTCAGGGTTTGGGCGACGAGCCGTAGCGGCCGTCACATCCCGTCGCTACCCTTCGCGCCATGACGACGAAGGCCGCCCGTCTCTCCAAATCCCGCTTTGTCGCCGGTTGTCAGTGCCACAAGCTGCTCTGGTGGACCGTGCACGAGCCGAACGCCACCGAGCTCCAGCCCGACAAGGTGCTCCAGGACCTGTTCGACCAGGGCCGCCAGGTAGGCGAAGCGGCCCGGGCGCGGTATCCGGGGGGCGTGCTGATCGACCTGCCGCACGACGCCGGTGCCGAGCGGGTCGCCGCCACGAGAAAAGCCCTCGACGAGGGCGCGCCGGCCGTGTTCGAAGCGACGTTCATCGCCGACAACACCTTCGTCGCGATCGACGTCCTCGAGAAACAGAACGACGGGTATCGTCTCACCGAGGTGAAGTCGTCCACGTCGCAGAAGGACGAGCACATCCCGGACGTCGCCGTGCAGGCCCGCGTCGCCGCGGCCTGCGGCGTGAAGATCACCGCCGCCGAAGTGTTGCACTTGAACAAGGAGTTCCGGCACCCCGACGCGGGCGATCTCTTCGCCCGAACCGACGTCACCGGCCCCGTCACCGCCTTCCTCCCCCAGGTCCCGGACGAGATCGCGCGCCAGCGGGCGATGCTCGCGGGCCCGCTCCCCGACGCCCCGATCGGAGCACAGTGCTTCGAGCCGCGCGAGTGCCCGTTCATCGGCCGCTGCTGGCCGCACGGACCGGAGCATATCGGGAACCTTGCCGGCGTCGGGCCGAAAAAGACCGTCGCGTACCTGGCGCGCGGCATCACGGCCATCACTGATCTACCGCCGACCGAGAAGCTCACCTTTACTCAGAAGCGTCAGCTCAAGGCGATGGCCAAGAACCGCGTGATCGTCGAGCCCACGCTTGCCCGTGAGTTAGAGCCCTTTGCGTCCCCCCGATTGGGCTTCCTCGACTTCGAGACGATCATCCGCGCGATCCCCGTCTGGCCCGGCATGGCTCCCTGGCAGCAGGCCGCCGCCCAGTTCAGCTACCATGAGCGGCAGCCGGACGGCAGCTACACCCACGCCGCCTTCCTGGCGGAGGGACCGGAAGACGCGCGGCCCCCGCTCGCCGCCGCGATGGTCCGCGCCACCGCCAACGCCGAGCGCGTGGTGATGTACACGTCGTTCGAGAAGACCCGCATCCGCGAGCTGCAACGCGCGGTGCCCGAGCTCGCCAGCGAGCTCGCCGCGCTCGAGGCCAAGCTCATCGATCTGCACCCCGTGGTGAAGAACTGCGTGTACCACCCTGATTTCAGGGGGAGCTTCGGTCTAAAGGACATCCTCACGCCGCTCGTGCCCGAGCTGACCTACGACGATCTGGTCATCGTGGACGGCCGGGTCGCGAGCGTGGAAATCGCCCGGCTGCTGTTCGTGGCGGACAAGATCCCGCGGCACGAGCGCGATCGCGTGCGCCAGGACCTGCTCAACTATTGCGAGCGCGACACGTGGGCGATGGTGAAGCTGGTGGAGCGGCTGCGGGAGCTGGCCACAGCGTGACCAAGACCGAGCGGTGGCTCATCCTACGGGATGGCATTCATGAGCTGCGAGCGCGGCTTGGGCACGTCAACTATCGCATTCTCTACTCGATCCACGGGCGTGTGGTGGCGGTGCTGCTCCACGCGTTGGTGAAGGAGGACGTGGTGCCGGAGGCGGACATCGATCTGGCCGTCGTACGCAAGAACGCGTTTGCCCGCGAGCGGAGGTCCCGCCTTGGGGTACGACAGGAGAAACGCTTCGGCGCGTTCGATTTTCGTGCACGAATTCGCTGCCGAGGCCGGTTGCCCGACGATGGTACCCGACGATGGTAGAAGAGTGCGGCGGCGCGGTAGAGGCCCGCGCTCCCCTCTTAATGCACCCCGCCCATCAGGTTGCGGACCGGCTTGATCAGGAGGAACATCACGAGCGCCGCCGCAAGCGTCACGGCCGCGGTGACCCCGAACAGCGTGGGGAGCGGCGTCGTGCTGATGAAGCCCGCCGACCACCCGGCGAGCTTGTTGCCCAGGGCGTTCGAGAGGAAGAACACGCCCATCATGAGCCCCACGATCCGGGCCGGCGCGAGCTTCGTGACCGCCGACAGCCCAACGGGGTAGAGGCATACCTCCCCGAGCTCCTCGATGAAATACACGCCCACGAGCCACAGCGGGGTCACCTTGACCCCGCTCTGTGCCATCGCCCCCGCCGGGACCAACAGGACGAAGGCCAGCCCCATGAACAGCAGGGCCAAGGCAAACTTTGCCGGACTCGAGGGCTGCCGCGACCCCAACTTGAGCCACAGCCACGCGAACGCGGGAGACAACAGGATCACGAATCCAGCCTGGATCGCCACGAACCACGAAGCGTACAGCTTGATCCCCAGCAGGTCGAGCCGCACGTACCGATCCGCGAACAGCGTGAGGGTGGATCCGGCCTGTTCGTAGGCACCCCAGAACAGTGACGCAAACAGGAAAAACACCACGACGGCGGCCATGCGCTTCCAGTCCTCGCGCGTGAACCCGCCGCTCGCGTGCGACATGGCGGCTGCCGCCGGCTTCGGGCGCGCGGCCAGGCGGTCCAGGGCCGGCTGGAGGCGCTTTCGGCCGACGACGTACTGGATCAATCCCAGCGTCATGCCTACGCCGGCGCACGCGAACCCCAGGTGCCAATCGATCCCCTCCGCGATCCTCCCGGCGACGATCGGCCCGAACAGCGCCCCGATGTTGATGCCCATGTAAAAGATCGAGAACCCGGCGTCACGCCGCTCATCCGCCTGCTCGTACAGCGACCCGACGAGGGTGGACGCATTGGGCTTCAGCAATCCCGTCCCGATGACGATGAGCGACAGGCCGGCGTAGAAGAAAGACAGGGGGTGGAAGGCGAGCGTGAAGTGCCCGAGCGCGATGATGATCCCGCCGAACAGCACGCTGCGGTACTGCCCCAGCCAGCGGTCGGCCACGACGCCACCGGCGATCGCGGCCAGCCACACGCTGCTGACGTAGTTGCCGTAGACCGCTCCCGCGTGCTGGTCGGTGAAGCCGAGCGCCTTGACCATGTAGAGGATCAGGAAGCCCCGCATCCCGTAGTAGCTGAACCGTTCCCACATCTCCGTGAAGAAGAGCGTGGACAGTCCACGCGGATGCCCGAACCAGCCGGCGTCGGACGCGAGAGGGGCGGCGCGGGGCGCGGCCATCAGTCGAACAGCTCGTTCTGGTCCGCCGACTCCGGCCCGCCCGGCGCCAAGAGGAGCGCCCCCAGCCGGTGCTCCCACTGCTCCACGTCGAAGTCGTGCTCGTTCAGGAGCGCGCGGCGCAGCACGGGAGACAGCTCGTGGAACGCCGCCAGCAGCTCGGCGATCGCCTCGCGCAGCGCCTGCGCCTGGAAGCCCTCGTCCGTCGCGCTCATGTCTTCGAGGATGCTGTGCTCGGCGCGCGAGGCGATGATCGGCTCCGCGCGCGCTTCGACGAACACGCTGGTCCGGCGCCGCGGACCTCGGTCCTCCTCGATCGGCATCAGGCCGACGATGGCGTCCGAGCGCCAGTACTTGCCGTAGCCGAGAGAGACCATGCGGTCGCGCTTGATGTCCATGCCAGCCTCCGTCGGTCGGGGGAGGGGGAGGGGGCGGGGGCTCAGTCCTTCTTCATCTTTTTCTTCAGCTCCTCGAGCTGGCGGTCCGCCGCGGTCTCGCGGGCCGCCCGGTCCATCTCCGCCTGGAGCAGCTCGTCCTTCACGTCCGTCCCGGGGCGCGCGCCCCCCGCCTGCTGCAGGTCGCGCCAGGCGCGCTCCGCCGTGCGCTCCGCCTCGGTGAGCGGGCGCTCCCGCTCGGCGCGGGTGAGCTGCGCCTGCATCTCGGCCAGCTCGCACGTGTACAGCGCCAGCTCGTCCGTCAGCGCGGCAAGCTTCTTCTCCAGCACGCCCAGCCGCTCCCGGTGCTTCGCCGCGAAGCGGCGCGCTACCTCCACCGTCTCGCGATCCTGGATCTCCGCCGCGAGCCGGCCGCGCCGCTCGGCGTCGGCGAGCCGCTGCCGCTCGACCGCCAGCTCGCCTTCCGTGCGGGCCACCGCGTGGCGGGTCTCTTGCAGGGACAGCTTCGCCTCCACCACCGCCTCGCGCATCTGCCGCACCAGGTCGCGCAAATCCCCCGGCGTCGCGGTGTCGAGCGCGGCGCGCAATGCGTCCCGCAGGCGTTCGAACAAGGAGCGCTAGCTCTTCCGAACCGTCTTCGCAAAGAACGGCGCGAACACCTGCACCACCGAGCGCGACTTGCACTTCGGGCAGGTGGGCCGCTTGCGAGCGTGCTCCTCGATCCCCTCTTGCTGATTGAAGCGCCTGTGGCACTTCGTGCACTGGTACTCGTAGATGGGCATGGCGCGATTAACGTATTCCACGCCGAAACGGTGGTCAAGTTGACGGCGCCGCGGGACGATCCAGATTCAGGACCCATGCACACCCTCCACGGGGGCGCCGCGGGCCTCGCCTGCGCGGCCGCCTTGGCCTGCAACGGAGGCCTGGAGCCGGCGCCGGTGCCGACGAGCTGCCCCAAGGATTTCGTGGGAATCTGCGGCACGGTGACATTCCAGGGCCCCACGCCGGACAGCACGGACGGTGTGTTCATCGTCGCCTATCCGACCTTCCCGCGGAGCCGCTCGGAGCTCCTCAACAACTTCCTCCCCCGCCCGCCGTTACAGTCGCTGCCGCGCCCGTTCGTTGGATCGCAGTTCTATACCGTGCCGTTGCCGAATGGACGCTACGAATGGGTCCTGGCGGTCTGGCAGAAGGACGGCCTGCTGACGCCGACGAACGCCGATACCCTGCTCCGCGAAGCCGGCTTCTACCGCGACGCGGGGGACACGACCTCCCACGGGTCCGGGATCGTGAGGGTGAGCGGCACGGGTACGGATGCGATCGACTTCCGGATCGACTTCGGGAACATGCATTCCATCTCCGACTACTTTCCGTCATCACCCCGCTAGCCCTTGAAGTGCCCCGGTCTCGCCGTCGCGCTGATGCTCTCTCCGGGGTTGGGCACACTCGCGGCGCAAGGCGGCGGCGTCGTGTACGGGACCGTGACGGACACGGCCGGCCGAGGGATCGAAGGCGTGGCGGTCGGTATTGCACAGGCGCGACTCACCGCGCTCGCGGACAGCGGCGGGCGCTATCGCATCTCGGAGGTGCCGACCGGCAGGACCGAAGTGCGGGCGCGGCGCATCGGATACCTGCCGGGAAGAGCGGTCGTCGAGGTCGCCGCCGGCGACTCCGCACGGGCCGACTTCGTGCTCCGGTCGCAGCCCGCGATCATGCAGCCGACGGTCGTCACCGCCGCGAAGCGCTCCCAGCTCCTCGACCAGTCCATCACCAGCGTCGCGGTCGTGACCGACAGCCAGCTCGCCCGCCGCGCGGTGAGCACCGTGGACGAAGCGGTGGACAAGGCGCCCGGCGTGCAGTTCCTGAACGGTCAGGTGAACATCCGCGGCTCGAGCGGCTACGTGCAGGGACTCGGGAGCCGCGTGCTGCTGCTGGTGGACGGCATTCCGGCAAACCAGGGCGATCGTGGCGGCATCAACTGGGACATCGTTCCGCTCGAGGACGTCGAGCGCGTCGAGATCGTCAAAGGGGCGGGCTCGTCGCTTTACGGTTCCGCCGCGTTCGGTGGCGTCGTCAACGTCATCACCCGGGAGGTTGCCGCCGGGTTCCACGCCCGTGTGCGCGCCACGGGCGGCTTGTACGCGAACCCGCCCCACGACGTGTGGGCGTTCCGCGGCCGCACCGGCGGTCACGGCGGCCTCGACGTCACGGGGTCCTACGGGAGCGAGACCCTCCGCGGCAGCCTCACGGCGGGCGGCCGGCACTCGGACGGCTATCGCGAGCAGGACCGGCGCGATCACTGGGAGACGGCGGGCAAGGCGGAGTGGCGGCCGACCCAAGCGACGCGGGTCGCCGCATCGGGCGCATGGGCGAGTGACCAGTATGACGTACCGGCTCTGTGGTGCATCCGGGGCCAGTGCGATGACCGCGGGCAGACTTACCAGCCGTTCATGGGCGACAGGTCCGGGCGCGGCATGTTCACGCGCTCCGACAAGGGGTATCTCGCCGCAACGGTGAATCGCACCTCCGGGGTCCGCCTCGCCTGGCAGGCCCGCAGCTCCTGGCTGCGAACCCATTTCACCGACTTTCAGCCGGACCGGGACGACTTCGGCGTGGCGAACCGGCTTGGCGCTGAATTTCGCGCGGTGGTCCAGCCGGCCGCGGATCGCATAGTGACCGCGGGGGTGGAGGGAGTCCGCTCGGACGTTCGCACCAACATCTTTACGGGCGATACGAACCCTGCGAGCAACGTCGTGAGAACTCATGCGCAGGGGGAGGTCGGGGCCTTTGCCGAAAGCGAGCAGCGCGTCGGCAAGCTTCGACTGACGACCGGGGCGCGGATCGACTACATGGCCGTCGACGGAGGCGCCCTGGACGCCGTGGTCAGCCCCCGCGTGGGCGCCGTGCTCGAAACGACGGCCGGCGTGTGGCGCGCTTCGGCAGGCCGCGGGTTTCGGGCGCCTTCCCTGGCGGAGCGATTCGTCAACACGCGCGTGTTCGGCTTCCACGTGATCCCTAACCCTGCGCTCAGCCCCGAGACGGCCTGGTCCTTCGAGCTGGG
The DNA here is from genome assembly GCA_035637235.1 of Gemmatimonadales bacterium. GTDB lineage: Bacteria > Gemmatimonadota > Gemmatimonadetes > Gemmatimonadales > GWC2-71-9 > DASUAL01. The sequence continues at coordinate 8,993 of DASPXO010000029.1, forward strand.
ACACGCCACCAGCGCCCTGCCCTGGGCGCGGCTCGATGCCGCATTGTTCTGGACAGAGGCCCGCGACTTGATCGAGCCCGTGTTCGTCGTTCGGGACACTACCGCACAGATCCAGCTTCAGAACGTGGCCCGCGCGCGGCTCCGGGGACTCGACTTCTCCCTGATCGCGAGCCCCTTCACCACGCGACTCTCGACGACCCTCGCGTACACGCTCCTTGACGGACGCGACCTATCGCGTGACGAGGTGCTGGCCTTTCGCCCGCGCCATCTCCTGACGTTGAGCGCTGACTATGGCTGGAAATCCCTCGGGGTGGGCGGTGAGTTCCGCCACGCCAGCCGCATCGAACGCATCGAGCTGGACGAGTTCTTCGGAAGCGATCCGCGGATCGGGTCCAACGTGTTCGACCTGCACGCCCGGTTGGACCATGGTCCGGTCTCGCTCCGGATCCTGGTCACCAACGCGCTCAACTACATCTATAACCAGGTGCCTCGAACGCTCGCGCCGGTGCGGACGCTCTCGGCCGTCCTGACCTGGACGTATTAGATTGGTCCCGTGCTTCCGTGCGCCGTCTCGATGCCGTTCCGCGCGAGGCTTTCCCGCGCGACGCTCTCCCGTGTGACGCTCTTCCGCGTGACGCTGTTCCGCGTGACGCCCTTTCTCTTGACGTCTCTCGCTTTCTGCGGAGGCGACCGGTCGCGTTCCCCCACCTGCGGCCTGGCGCAGGTGGCGGGCCCCGCGCTCATCCAGCAGCAGCTCACCAAGCTGCCCTTCGTGCTGACCGATGCGCCACGCGGGCTCCCGGAGGGGCTACCCGCCCGCGTCATCAGCATTCAGAGCATCCAGCCGCAGAGCGAAGTGCGCGTGAGCTATCGCGAGCGCCGGCTCGTCATGACGTACCAGGGCGCGGGCTTCCCTCCCGCCGACGTCGGCTACGGGCTGCTGGTGGTCGACGACTCCACGCAGCGCGCCCAGGGCGTGCTGATCTACGAGTCGCAGCGTCCGCCGCCGACCTATCCCCAGCTCGGCGAGGTCGGCGGGGGCGACCGCAGCATCCCGCTGTACGGCGTGCGCGTGGACTGGCCGAGCGTGAGCAACCCTCGCTGCCCGCTGCTCGGGACGCCGGTGGAGCGGCCGGCATGACCAAGGTCGTCGCCGTCACCGCCACGCGCCGCACCGACGACGGCCGCGAACGGGTTGCGCTCAACACCGCCTACGTCCGCGCGCTCGCCCGCGTCGGGGTGGTGCCGCTCGTGGTGCCGCCGCTGCTCGACCCGGAGCGGGCCTGTGCGGCGCTCGACCGGGTCCAGGGACTCGTCCTCACTGGTGGCGAGGACGTCGAGCCGGGCCGCTACGGCGCCCACCCGCACCCGAAGCTGGAGGAAATCGATGCGGCGCGGGACGCGGTGGAGCTCGCCCTCATCGCCGGCGCCCGCGCCCGGCGGCTGCCGATCCTCGCGATCTGCCGCGGGATCCAGATCCTGAACGTCGCTCTGGGCGGCACCCTGTACCAGGACCTGGCGAGCGAGCGGCCGGGCGGCATCGACCACGCCGATCCGCGCTCTCGCCACGCGCTGCGGGTCGAGTCCGGTACGCTGCTGCACCGCGCCATCGACGCGCGTGACGCGACGGTGAACAGCCGGCACCACCAGGCGATCCGCGACCTGGCGCCGACCCTCCGTGCCGCCGCCTGGGCGCCCGACGGAGTCATCGAGGGCGCGGAGCCCAAGGACGGCGGCGAGCCGTGGACCCTCGCCGTGCAGTGGCATCCGGAGGACGACGTCGAGGACGCCGTGTTCCGCGGCTTCGCGGAGGGGATGCGCTGACGCTCGCCTTCCCGTCCGCCGAGTGGGTGCGCGCCTACGGCGCCGCCATCAACGCCAGCGCGGGGTACCGCGCCGCCTCCACCGAGTGGACGCATGGCCCGGTGGCGCTCGTCGTGAACGGCCAGCCGGAGATCGGGATCCTCGAGCCCGTGGGGATCTGGCTCGACCTGGACCGCGGCGTGTGCCGCGGCGCGAGCGTGGTGTCGCAGGGCGAGGCCGAGCAGGCGCCGTTCGTGATCAGCGGCGACTACGCGCGCTGGAAAGAGGTGATCCGCAAGCAGCTCGGCCCCATCGCCGGGATCATGCAGCGCAAGCTGACCCTCAAGGGCTCGCTGGCGATCGTCGTGCGCTTTGTGAAGTCGGCCGAAGAGCTCGTTCAGGCGGCGACGCTGGTGCCGACGCGGTTTCTGGACGAATGACGGCGGTCTGGCGGACAGGCGGACGGCCGGACGGGTGGACCGCGGATGCAGTCACCGTCCGCCGGTCCGGCTGTCCGCCCGTCCGCCCGTCGGCAGACGGCCGTTCAGAGGTTTCGGAGTATTTTGTCCGGCGTGGTGACGTTCGGGAAGAACACGCGGTCGCTCAGGCGGTTGAAGGCGACGCGCAGCGTGGGAAACCGCTCGGCGGCGGCGCGGTAGATGGCGGCGATGCCGAAGTGCTCCGCGAGCCGGTGCTCGGAGGCGAGTTGATACGCTTGACGGCCGAGCTCGTCGTAATAGGGGAGGTCCGGCCCGCCCCGGCGGTTGCGGCGAGCCTCGATGTAGTCCGGGAACAAGCCGGCGAGCCAGAGGCTGTAGTTTCCGAGATGCACGCGCAGCAGGAATCCCCGCTCTCCGGCATCGTCCAGCCCGGCCAAGTCGCCGACCACGTCGACCAGGTAGCGGTACGTCTGGTCGTCGTGGCGCCGGATGCGGACGTGCCGGTCGTGGTCGGCGAAGCCGAGCAGCAGCGCGGCGAGATAGTCGGCGAGCTCGCGGTCATCCACGCCGGCGGCGAGCAGGGTGTGCCGCACCGCCACGTAGCTGAACAGCGAGGGCGACGGGACGATAAGGGTGCGCAGCGCCAGCAGGGCCTCGAGCAGGCCCGGCTCGTCGAGCAGCCGGTCGGGCCCGTGCTCGAGCAGCAGGCGCTCGTAGCCCTCGCGGCGGTCGGCGTCGCCGCGCGCCAGGGCGAGCGCCACGAGCAGCAAATCCTGCGCTCGCAAGCGACCGCGGACATTGGCCAGGATCATGCCCAACCCTCCTCCTTCTAATCTACTCGCGCGGCTGACGACGCTCTCCCAGGAGCTCGCGGGCGCCTTCCGACCGGTGACCGTCGTGGACCTCATCACGGCCACGCTGACCGAGCTCGTGAATCCGGACCGGCTGTCCGTAGTCCTACTAGATGCCGAAACCAACCGGCTCGCGGTGACCTACGACACCAACCCCGTCCCCGCCCGCACGGACGACCCCCTCCTGCAGCTCGCGCTGCGGCGCGGGCCGCTGCTTTTCCCGCAGGACGTCGGGGAAGAGGCCCGGCGGCACGGTGCCGTGCTGAGCGAGCCGCCGCCCGGCGCCTGGATCGGCGCGCCGCTCGTCGCGGCCGGCCGCACCATGGGGGCGGTGTCGCTCGCGGCGGACCGTCCCGGCGCGTTCGGCCAGCCGGAGATCGCGCTCGTCACGGCCGTGCTGGCCCAGGCGGCCATCGCGCTCGAGAACGCCCGGCTGGTGGAGCTGCTCTCCACGGCGAAGCGCGAATGGGAGAAGACGGTCGACGCGATCACGCAGGCCATCTGCATCGTCGACGCCCACGGCGTGGTGCGCCGCGCCAACCGCGTCTTCGCCGACCTGGTGCAGCAGCCGGTGACGGCGATCCCCGGCCGCCCCTGGCTCGGGCTCCTGCCGCCGGCGTGGTCGGACGCCGTGGCCCGCGCCATCGCCGAGCCGACCGCGAGCTCGATGGAGATCCGGGCCGGCGAGCGCATCCTGCTCTTCACCGCGATCCCCGCGGCGGACCCGGGCTCGGCGGTGCTCCTGTTCGAGGACCAGACGGAGCGGCGCCGGCTCCAGGAGCAGTTGATACAGTCCGAGAAGATGTCGGCGATCGGGCAGCTGATCGCCGGCGTGGCACACGACCTGAACAACCCCCTGGCCTCGGTGGTGGGGTTCTCGGACTTCCTCGTCGAGGCGGAGGAGCTCCCCCCGCGGCTCGTCGAGCCACTCCACGTCATCCGCCAGGAGGCCGAGCGGGCGGCGACGATCGTGAAGAACCTGCTGTCGTTCGCGCGCAGCCAGGAGGGGGAGCGCAAGCGCCAGCCCATCGAGCCGATCCTCGAGTCGACGCTGGCGCTGCTGCGCAACCAGCTGATGGCGACCAAGATCGAGGCGACGCTCGCGGTCGAGCCCGGCCTCCCGGACGTGGAGGTGAACGCCAACCAGATCAAACAGGTGTTCGTGAACCTCATCAGCAACGCCAGCCAGGCGATCACGAGCGACGGGTCGAGCGGCGGGATCTGGATCACCGCGAAGCGGACGCGGGACGGCGTCGCCGTGAGCGTCACCGACTCGGGGCCGGGCATGTCCGAGGACGTCGCGGCGCGCGTGTTCGAGCCGTTCTTCACCACCAAGGGCGAAGGCAAAGGCACGGGGCTCGGCCTGTCGATCTGCCAGGGGATCGTGCACGAGCAAGGCGGCCGCATCACGCTGGAGACGAGCCCGGGCTCGGGTGCGACGTTCACGATCGAGCTGCCGAGCGGGTCGCAGGCCACGCCCCCCGAGGCCGCCCCCGCCCCCGCCGCTCTCGGAAAGCCGCTCCGCATCCTCGTGGTGGACGACGAGCCACACATCCTGTACTACATGCGCGCCACCCTCGAGAGCTGGGGCCACACGGTGGAGGTGGCGAGCGACGGCGCCTACGCGCTGGAGCGGGCCCTCGCCGACACCTTCGACCTCATTATCTGCGACCTCCGCATGCCGCACCTCTCCGGACGGGAGATGTACCAGAAGCTCGTCCGGCAGGACCCCCGCGCCGCCGAGCGGATCATCTTCGCCACGGGCGACACGGTGCGCGGCGACACCCTCCAGTTCCTCGAAGGTCTCGGCCGCCTCTACCTGCGCAAGCCTTTCACGCTGGCCGAGCTGCGCGCCGCGCTCGGTCGCGCCGCGAACCGACCCGCCGGCTGAGGCTCACTCCGTTGGCACGGCGCTGACGCGGGTCGTGCGCGTCCTCCACGTGGACTCCGGACGCGAGTACCGCGGAGGCCAGGACCAGGTCCGCCTCCTCGTCCGCGACCTCGCGCGCGAGCCCGACGTGGAGCAGCGACTGGTCACCAAGCGCGGCAGCGAGCTGGCGCGGCGCGTCGCGGCCGAGGGCGCCACCGTGTGCGGCGCGCCGTGGACGATCGGCCCGGACCCCGTCGCCGGCTGGCGTCTCCTCGGCCGGACGCTCGCGTTCCGGCCCGACATCCTGCACGCCCACAACAGCCACGCCCTCGCCGTCGCCCTGGCGGCGCGCTGGCTGGTCCGGGCCTGCGCGCGCAGCGTCGAGCCCCCCCGGCTCGTCGCCACGCGCCGCGTCGACTTCCATCTCCGCCGGCGGAGCGCGTGGGCCGGCGCCGATCGCGTGATCGCCATCTCGGAGGCGGTCAAGGCCGTGCTCGTGACGGACGGGCTGTCGGCCCAAGGGATCAGCGTCGTTCCGTCGGGCGTCGATCCCGAGGAGGTCCGGCGCGCCGCGGCCCGGCCCCTCGACATCCGGGCCCGCCTCGGCGTGCCTCGAGAGACGCCGCTCGCCGTCAACGTGGCCGCGCTCGTGGACCACAAGGACCAGCGGACCCTGATCCGGGCCGCGGCCGCGGCGCGCACGATCCGCCCCGACCTCCAGTGGGCCATCGCGGGCGAGGGCGATCGCCGAGCTTCCCTCGCCGCCCTCATCACGCGCCTCCGCCTCGGCGACCGGGTCCATCTGCTGGGGTACGTTCCCGAAGCGGACGCGCTGATTCGGGAGGCCGACGTGTTCGTGATGTCGTCGAAGGAGGAAGGCCTGGGCAGCGTCGTGCTCCGGGCGCTGGCGCTTGGCAGGCCCGTGGTCGCGACCCGCGCGGGCGGGCTGCCCGAGATCGTGCCGCCGCAGTGGCTCGTCCCGGTCGGGGACGCGGACGCCCTGGCCCACAGGGTGGTCGACGCGCTGGTGTCCCCTTCCCCTTGCGCCCTGCCGCTGCGGTTCACCGCCGCCGTCATGGCCCGCGGCGTTCTGGACGTGTATCGCTCACTCGTCTAGTGCGACCGGAGCAGGAGCCGCTAGATTGCAGAGCCATGATCTACGTCTGCGTCCCCGTGCGCGACGAGGCCCGCACGGTCGGTCTCGTGCTGTGGAAAGTGCGGCAGGTATTCACCGCCTTCTCACGCGAGTACCAGCTGCTCGTGCTGGACGACGCCTCGACCGACGGCACCGGGGAAGTCCTCGCGTCGTACGCCAAGGTGCTGCCCCTCACGATCGTGACCCACCGGGAGCGGCAGGGGTACGCCAGGAGCCTGGAAGAGCTCTTGCGACTCGCGCTGCAGCGGACCGACCGGCCGAAGCGGGACTGCGCCATCACCCTGCACGCGGACTTCGTCCATTGCCCGGATGCCATGGAGGAGATGACGAAGCGGCTCGAGTCCGGGGCCGACCTGGTGGTGGCGGAGCTGTTGGAGGCGCGCGGCCGGCCCTCGCGGGGTCTGCGTCTCGCGCGCCGCTGGACGCCGCGGCTGCTCCCGGTGCCGGGCGTGAAGGACACGGTGTCGGGGTTCATCGCGCTCCGGCTGATGGTGCTCCGCCAGGCCTTGCGAGGCGACGTGCCGCCCCTGCTGGTGACCGACGGCTGGTGCGCCAACGCCGAGCTGCTCGCGCGGCTCGCCCCGCACGCACGCCGCGTGGACGCGCTGCCGGCGCCGGCGCGGTACGATCTGGTGCAGCGCCCGTCGCGCGTGCCGCCGTGGCGGCGCCTGCTCGACGCGTGGCGGGCGCGGCCGATCATCCGCGCCGCGCGCACGTCGGCCGCGGCGCTGCTGGGGCTCGCGGGCGTGCTCCGCGCCCAGTCCGATACCGCCCAGCGCGACACGATCCCGACCGACTCCAGCCGGCGCAACGCCGTCGTTCCGATCGGCGCTATCGCGCCGGCGCCGCCGTCGGCCGTGCCCTTCGCCGTGGGGGAACGGCTGGTCTACTCCGCCAGGTTCGGCCCGTTCAGCGTGGGCGGCGCGACGATGGAAGTGGCGGGGATCGACACCGTGCGCGGGACCGAGACCATCCGGTTCGTGTTCCGCATCCAGGGCGGCGCCCTCTGGTACCACATCGACCAGACGCTCGAGTCCTGGGTGGGGCGTCAGGACTTTCACTCCCGCCGGTACTGGAACCGGACCGAGGAGAAGGGCAAGTCCTGGGAGCGGAAGTTCGAGATCTTCCCGGATTCGGGCTTTTACCGGGAGACGGGCCAGGAGGGGACGCTCCCGACCGTCGCGGACCCGCTCGACGACGCCGCGTTCCTGTACTGGATCCGGACGGTGCCGCTCGAGATCGGCAAGCGGTACGAGTACCGGCGCTACTTCCGGCCGGAGCGCAACCCCGTGATCGTCGAGGTGCTGGGGCGGGAGCGGGTGAATGTGGGGGGGAAGAAGTGGAACGCGATCGTCCTCCGCCCGAAGATCCCGCGGGGCGGCGGCATCTTCGCCGAAAAAGCGGACGCGCGTCTGTGGCTCTCCGACGACAGCCGGCGCGTCATGCTGGCGCTGCAGTCAAAGTTCTCGTTCGGCCAGGTGACGCTCAAGCTCAAGGAGCTATCGGACCCGCGTCCGGAGCGCCCATGACCGACTACGCCGAGGCGGACTTCTCCCGCCTCAAGACCGTCCCCATCACGCAACGCCCCAACAAAGTCGACCCGTCCCTCCTCGCGCAGCCGCCCGGTCGCGATCAGAGCTTCGCCGCCTTCTGGAACTCGCTCCCCGACAGCTTGGCCGCGAAGGACCTGCGCTACGTCGCCGAGCGGATGGCGGCCGCGACGGGCCGCCGGGCGGTCGTGGTGATGATCGGCGGGCACGTCATCAAGGTGGGCCTCGGGCCGCTGCTCCGGGAGCTCGTCACGCGCGGCGTGATCACCCACCTCGCGCTCAACGGCAGCGCCGCGATCCACGACTTCGAGCTCGCCGCCTACGGCGGCACGAGCGAGGACGTGGCCGCGGGCCTCGCGGACGGAACGTTCGGCATGGCGGAGGAGACGGGGCGTGACATGAACGCTGCGATCGCCGGGGGTGCGCGGGCGGGGCGCGGGATGGGCGAAGCGCTCGCCGCGGCCCTGCAGCACCGCGGCCAGCTCGCCGCCCCCGACGCCTCCGTGCTCCTGGCGGCGGCCGAGCGGGAGATCCCCGTCACGGTCCACGCCGCGCTCGGCGCCGACATCATCCACCAGCATCCGACGGCGGACGGCGCCGCCCTGGGCGCGACGACGCTGCGGGACTTCAAGCGGCTTGCCGCGTCGCTCCCGGCGCTGCACGACGGCGGCGTCGTCCTGAATCTCGGCAGCGCGGTCCTGATGCCGGAGGTGTTCCTCAAAGCGCTCACCATCGCGCGCAACCTGAACGACGGGAGACCGACCGGCTTCACCGCGTGCGACTGCGACATGCAGCGCCACTACCGGCCGCGGATGAACGTCGTTGAGCGGCCGACGCTCGCCGGCGGGCGCGGAGTCCAGCTCACCGGCCACCATGAGATCCTGATCCCGCTGCTCTGCTGGGCCGTGATCGAGCGGCTCGATGCGCGCTGAGCAGCGGCCGGCGTGACCCTGGAGGGACGGGTTGAGTGGGTGAGGGCCGGACTCAGGCGTCCGCCGGCCGGCCCTTGATCATGTCGCGGATCTTGTCGGCGGTGCGGGGGCTGATCACCCGCAGCGCGATATAGATGAAGAAGCCGATGGCGGCGAGATACAGCACGGTCATCGCCAGGCCGATCAGGCTGCCGAAGATGCCGAACAGGATCTTGAGACCGATCCACGCCAGCACGGCGAACAGGGCAAAACCGATGATGCTGCGGAACATGGGACACTCCTCCATGATGCTCGGTGCGCGAGCCGTACGACGGAATCTTAGAGCGGGTTTCAGGCGGGCGCCAGCACATGACGGTCTTTGACATCGCCGTCATCGGCGCCGGGGCCGTTGGGGCCGCGTGCGCCCGGGCCGCCGCCCGCCGGCGGCTCCAGGTCGCCGTCTTCGAGCCCGGCCCCGACCCTGCTGCCGCCTCGCCCGCCTCGGCCGGGATGCTCGCCGCACAGATCGAGCCCATCGACGAGCCGCTCCTGGCCCTCTCGGTGCGGGGGCGAGACCTGTACGAGCCGCTCGCGCCCGAGCTCCGGGAAACCACCGGGATCGACATCGGCTTCTGGCGCGCAGGGATCGCGTCCGTCGCGTTCGACGAGGCGGCCACCGACCGGCTGAAGGAGGACGTGGCCCGGCAGCGCCAGGCGGGGCTGCGCTGCGATTGGCTGGACGAGTCGGAGGTGCGGGAACGCTGGCCGGGAGCCGCCCGCGACTGCCGGGGCGCGCTGTTCGCGCCCGAGGACGGAGCGGTCGATCCACAGGCCCTGACCCGCGCCTGCCTGGCCGACGCGCGACGCCTCGGTGCGACGCTCCGCGTCGAACAGGTCACCGCCGTGCAGACGGCCAACGGTCGCGTGACCGGCGTCGTGACGACGCAAGGGGCGACGCCGGTCGAGCACGTCGTCGTCGCGGCGGGCGTCTGGTCGTCGCAGATCGCCGGGCTCCCACGGCCGCTCCTCGTGGAGCCGGTGCGCGGCCAGATGGCCGCGACCCCGTGGCCTGCCGGCACTCCCACGGCGATCCTCTATCACGATCACTGCTACGTGCTCGCGCGCGGTGCCGACGCGCTGCTCGGCAGCACCATGGAGCACGCGGGGTTCGACTGCCGCGTCACCAACGAGGGCCTCGCTCAGATCTTCCGGGGAGCGGAGCGACTCCTCCCTGCGTTGCTGCACCAGACCGTCCGCCGCATGTGGGCAGGACTCCGTCCCGTCTCCGCCGACGGCCTGCCGATCGTCGGCCCGGACCCGGACGTGGAGCACCTGTGGTACGCCACGGGTCACGGCCGCAACGGCATCCTGCTCGCAGCCCTCACCGGCGAGATCATCGCCGACCTGCTGACGAAGGCCGAGACCGACGTGGATATTGGAGCGTTGAGTGTGGAACGTCTCATCTAGCAGTCGCAAGCCGCCAGCCGCAAGCCGCAAGCCGCAAGAATCATCTCGTTACGGCCACTTGCGGCTTATACCTTACGGCGTACGGCTGCTTAGGGCTTGCGGCTTTCGGCTTGAGGCTTACGGCTGATGTATCGCACCTGCGCCTTCTGCAGCGGCAAGCTCGACGGCGACGGCGGGCCATCGGGGCTCGGGGTCGGCAGGCGGCTGGCGTTCGACGAATGGAAGGGCCGGCTCTGGGTCATCTGCCCCAAGTGCACCCGCTGGAATCTCACACCGCTCGACGACCGCCTGGAGCGGCTCGAGGCCCTGGCCCCCGCGGCGCGTGAGGGCCAGGTCGCGGCCGCGACCGAGCAGGTCGCGCTGATCCGCTGGCGCGGATACGACTTCGTCCGGGTCGGGAAGCCGCCGCGCATCGAGTTCGCGACCTGGCGCTACGGCGAGCGCCTCAAGGCGCGCCAACGCGAGCAGCTCAAGTTCGTGGTGCCGCTCACGATCGCGACCGTGGGGCTCGCGGTCGCCGTCAATGTTGCCGCAGGCGGATCGGTCGGCGTGTTCGTGTGGAACATGCCGAACATCGCCCGGAGCATGTACACCGGCATCGTGGGGCGGCGCCGCGTCGGCCTCGCGGAGCCGCCGATCTGCGAGCGCTGCGGCAGCATGATGAATCTCCAGGCGAAGCACGTCGCCCACGCGCGCGTCGTCCGGCAGACCAGGGCCGACCTGGCGCTGATCCTGAGCTGCCCCAATTGCCGCTCCGAGGGCGCCATGCTGGTCGGCGGGGACGCCCAGGCCGCGCTACGGCTCGGGCTCACGTACCTCGCCCTCACCCGGGGGGGACGGCGGCGCGCCGAAGACGCGGCCCGGTTGGTGGAGGCCGCGGGCGGGCCGGACCGGCTCATTCGAGACGTCGCCCGCCGCGAGCTCACGCTGCGCAGCCTCGCGCCCGAGCGGCGTCTGGCTCTGGAGATGGCCGTGGACGAGCAAGCCGAGGTGGCACAGCTCGAGCGGCAATGGAAAGAAGCGGAAGAGATCGCCGATATCGCCGACGGTCTCTTGTCCACGACAGCGGAACTGGAGGAGGAGCTGCGCCGTTTGAAAGGTCAGCAGGGAGACCGGGATCAACCGAGCAGTTGAATTTTGACCTGTTGCGGCTTCCCCGGCCTCGCTATCTTCACGCACCCCAGTATCTTCAGGACGCCATGGCGGCTCCGCTGGTTCAGATCACCCCCCTCATTCCCCGCCCGCCCCGCGGCTCCCCGATGAGCCCCGCGGGCGCGGAGCGCAAGCCTGCGTGGCTCAAGGTACCGGCCCCCGGGGGGCCCAACTACCTGGCACTCAAGCAGCTCATGCGCGACCTGAAGCTCCACACGGTGTGCGCGGAAGCCCACTGCCCGAACATCGGCGAGTGCTGGGAGCACCAGGCCGCGACCTTCATGATTCTCGGGGACGTGTGCACGCGGAACTGCGCCTACTGCGCCGTCGCCCACGGCACGCCGGCCCCGCTGGACCAGTCGGAGCCGGAGCGCCTCGCCGAGGCGGTCCGGCACATGGCGCTCAGGCACGTGGTGATCACGAGCGTGGACCGCGACGACCTGCCGAACGGGGGCGCGGAGATCTTTGCCGCGTGCATCGCCGCCATCCGGGAGCGCGCCCCGGGCACGTCCGTCGAGGTGCTGATTCCCGACTTCAAGGGGAGCGACCGGGCGCTGCGCCTCGTGGTCGAGGCGGAGCCCGACATCCTGAACCACAACCTCGAAACGATCGAGCGGTTGTACCGCCTGGCGCGGCCGGGCGGGCGCTACCAACGGGCGCTCGAGCTGCTGCGCCGGGTGAAGCAGGCGGCCCCCGCGATGCTCACCAAGTCGGGGATCATGTGCGGCCTGGGCGAAGAGTGGGACGAGCTGGTCGGAGCGATGCGCGACGTCCGCGCGCAAGGCGTGGACATCCTCACACTGGGCCAGTACCTGCGCCCCTCTAGCCGGCACCTCCCGATCGCGCGCTATTACACCCCGGACGAGTTCGCCGAGCTCAAGCAGCTCGGGCTCGAGATGGGGTACCGTCACGTCGAGTCCGGGCCGCTCGTGCGCTCGAGCTACCACGCGTGGGAGCAGGTCGAGCGCGCGACGGCAGCCGTGTAAGCCCGAGGGAGCCGATGGTCACCGCGACGGCCCAGGCAGCGAGCGATCAGACCCAGGTCGAGCTGCAGCGGAGGATGCTGCGGCAGATGCTGCTGATCCGGCGCTTCGAGGAGAAGGCCGCCGAGGCCTACGCCCTCGGCAAAATCGGCGGGTTCTGCCACCTGTACATCGGCCAGGAAGCGGTGGCGGTGGGGTCGCTCGCCGCCCTGCGCGTTGACGATTACGTGATCGGCTCCTACCGCGAGCACGGGCAGGCGCTGGCGCGCGGAGTCTCAGCGAACGCGGTGATGGCCGAGCTGTTCGGCAAGGCCACAGGGTGCTCGAAGGGCAAGGGCGGCTCGATGCACCTGTTCGACGTCGAGCGGCGGTTCATGGGCGGGCACGGCATCGTGGGCGGGCACGTCCCGCTCGCGGCCGGGATCGGGTTCGCCATCAAGTACCGGGCCGGCGACCAGGTCTGCCTCTGTTACTTCGGAGAAGCGGCGGTGAACATCGGCGTCTTCCACGAAACCCTGAACATGGCCTCGGTCTACAAGCTCCCCGTCGTTTTCTGCTGCGAGAACAACCGCTACGGCATGGGCACGGCGTTCGAGCGCGTCGCGGCCGTGACGGACGTGGTGGAGCACGCCTGCAGCTACGACATGGCCGCGGAGCTCGTGAACGGCATGGACGTCCTTGCCGTGCACGCCGCGACCGAGCGGGCAGTCGCGCGCGCCCGTCACGGCCGGCACCCGACGCTGCTCGAGGTCCGGACGTACCGCTACATGGGCCACTCCATGTCCGACCCGCTCCATGGGGTGTACCGCACCAAGGACGAGGTCGAGGAGCAGAAGCAGCGCGACCCGATCTCGCACCTCGCCCTCAAACTGAAGGAAGACGGCGTGCTGGACGACGCCGGGCTCGACGCCGTGGACGCCGAGGTGCGCGCCGCGGTGGAGGCGGCGGTGAAGTTCGCGGAGGCGAGCCCGGACCCCGACCCCAGCGAGCTCGCGACCCACGTGCTGGCCGATTGATGCCGACGCTCACGTACCGCGATGCCCTCAATCAGGCGCTGCGGGAGGAGATGCAGCGGGACGCCGGCGTGTTCCTGATGGGCGAGGAGGTGGGCGTCTACCAGGGCGCGTACAAGGTGAGCCGCGGGCTGCTCGAGGAGTTCGGACCGATGCGGGTCGTGGACACCCCCATCGCGGAGCTCGGGTTCGCCGGGATCGGCGTCGGCGCGGCGATGGCGGGGCTCCGGCCGGTGATCGAGTTCATGACGTGGAACTTCGCCGTCCTCGCCCTCGACCAGATCGTCAACTCGGCCGCCAAGGTGCTGTACGAGTCGGGCGGCCAGATTCCCGTCCCCATCGTGTTCCGCGGGCCCAACGGCGCGGCGCTGCAGCTCGCGGCGCAGCACTCCCAGTCGTGGGAGGCGTGGCTCAGTCACATCCCCGGCCTGAAGGTGGTGGCCCCCGCCACGCCGGCGGATGCCAAGGGGCTCCTCAAGTCCGCCATCCGCGACAATAATCCGGTCATCGTGCTCGAAGGCGAGATGCTCTACAACACGAAGGGGGACGTGCCCGAAGGCGAGCACCTCGTGCCCATCGGGAAGGCCGACACGAAGCGAGCGGGCCGCGACGTGACGCTCATCTGCCACTCGAAGACGGTCGCCGTGGCCCTGAAGGCGGCAGAGCAACTCGCCGAGCAGGAGGGCGTGTCGGCGGACGTGCTCGACCTCAGGTCGCTCCGACCGCTCGACGAGGCGGCGATCCTGGCGTCCGTCGCGACGACCAACCGCGCGGTCGTGGTGGAGGAAGGCTGGCCCCACTGCGGCATCGGCGCGCAGGTGGTGGATGTGATCCAGCGCGAGGCGTTCGACCAGCTCGACGCGCCTGTCCTGCGGGTGACGCAGGCCGACGTGCCGATGCCCTACAACAAGCAGCTCGAGCGCCTCGCGAAGCCGAGCCCCGAGAAGGTCGTCGCCGCGGCGCGGCGCGTCCTCTACCTGGACTGATCGTGGCCACCACGGTCTTCATGGAAGCCCTCTCCCCCACCATGGAAGAGGGGCGCGTCGTGAAGTGGCACAAGCGGGAAGGCGACCCCGTGAAGAGCGGGGAGACGCTCGCCGAGGTGGAGACCGACAAGGCGGTGATGGAGCTGGTGGCCCGCGCCGACGGCGTGCTGCGGCAGGTCGCGGTCGCCGAGGGGCAGACGGTGCCCGTGGGGAGCGTCGTGGCCGTCATCGCGGCGCCGGGCGAACCGGTCGGCGACCGCGCCCCGGCCGCTCCCCGGTCGGCGCCGGCGGCGGTCCCCGAGAGTGGGGAGCGGGGAGCGGTACCTGTCGGCGCGGCGGTTGGCCCGCCCCCGCCGCCGACCGCGCCGGGGGATGCGCACCGGTTGAAGGCATCGCCCCTGGCGCGACGGATGGCGAAGGAGGCTGGCGTCGACCTCAAGCTCGTGCCGGGGTCGGGACCGGGGGGCCGCGTGGTCAAGCGGGATCTGGAGCAGGCTGCTCCCGGGAGCCGGCAGGCGGGAGCGGTTTCCGCCGCTGCCAAGCCCGCGCCGGCAGCGGAGGTCCCGCTCCCCACGCCGCGCGCCCCGGTGGTGGTGCCGGAAGGGGCAGCCTACCAAGACGTCCCGCTCACCCAGCTTCGCAAGACGATCGCGAAGCGTCTCGTCACGTCGCTCGGACCCATCCCCCACTTTTTCCTCACGACCGAAGCGGACATGGAGCGGGCGGCCGAGGCGCGCGACGCGCTGAACCGGCAGCTCGGCGAGCGGGGCAAGGTGTCGTTCAACGACATCCTCATCAAGGCGACCGCGCTCGCGCTCACGCAGCATCGCGCCTGCAACGCCTGGTTCCAGGAGGACCACGTCCGCTACTGGCACGCGGTGCACATCGGGATGGCGGTGGCGGTGCCGGACGGGCTGATCACGCCGGTGCTGCGCGACGCCGACCGGAAGCCCCTGCTCGAGATCGGCCGCGAGGCCCGCGAGCTCGCCGAGCGGGCGCGCGCCCGGCGCCTCCAGCCCGACGAGTACACCGGGTCGACGTTCTCGATCTCGAACCTGGGAATGTTCGACATCGACCAGTTCACCGCGGTGATCAATCCACCCGAGGCGGGGATCCTCGCCGTCGGGACCATCGCCCGGAAGCCGGTCGTCGTGGACGCGCAGGTCGTGCCGCGGCGCCGCCTGCGCCTCACGATGAGCTGCGACCACCGCGTGATCGACGGCGCGAC
This sequence comes from Gemmatimonadales bacterium, assembly GCA_035637235.1. Lineage (GTDB taxonomy): Bacteria > Gemmatimonadota > Gemmatimonadetes > Gemmatimonadales > GWC2-71-9 > DASUAL01. Next base: position 24,403 of record DASPXO010000029.1, read on the forward strand.
CGGGGCGGAGTTCTTGCGTACCCTGAAGCAGATGTTGGAGAACCCACTGGCGATGCTGCTCTAAAACGGGCGGTCTGGCGGACCGGCGGACAGGCGGACGGAGGCTGCGGAGGACGAGCGCAGTCACAGTCCGCCCGACCGCCTGACCGCCTGACCGCCGGAGGGGTTCCGTGGCCAATCAATTCGACGTCATCGTGCTGGGCGGGGGGCCCGCGGGCTACGTCGCCGCCATCCGCTCGGCGCAGCTCGGCATGAGCACGGCCGTCGTCGAGAAGGAGAAGCTCGGCGGCGTGTGCGTGAACATCGGCTGCATCCCGACCAAGGCGCTGCTGCATTCGGCGTACGTCGCGAACCTGCTCCGGGACGCGAAGGAGTTCGGGGTCGAAGCGGGCGTGGTGAAGACCGACTACGGGGTCGCGATGCAGCGCTCGCGGCGCGTGAGCGATCAGAACTCGAAGGGCGTCGAATTCCTGATGAAGAAGCACAAGATCACCGTCCTGAAGGGCGCGGGGGTGCTCCAGCCCGGCCGCCGGGTGAAGGTGGGGAGCGACGTCCACGAGGCGAAGAAGGCCGTGATCATCGCCACGGGGTCGCGCGTGAAGGGCATCCCGCAGATCGGGCTCGAGCTCAACAAGACGAATGTGATCTCCTCCGATGAAGCCCTGTTCCTGCAGCAGGCGCCGCCCTCGCTGGCCGTCATCGGGGCGGGCGCGGTGGGGATGGAGTTCGCCGACATCTTCAACGCGTTCGGCACCAAGGTGACTCTCATCGAGGTCCTGCCCCGCATTCTCCCGCTCGAAGATGCCGATGCCTCGGACGCGTTGGCGAAGAGCTTCAAGCACCGCGGGATCGAGGTCCTCACCGGGGCGAAGGTGACGAAGGCGAACGTCAGCAAGGACAAGGTCGCGCTGGACGTCGAGGTCGGCGGCGCCAAGCAGCAGGTCGAGGCGGCCGTGGTGCTCATGGCCGCGGGCCGCGCGGTGAACACCGAGAGCATCGGCCTGAAGGAGTGCGGCGTCCAGCTCACCGAGAGCGGCTTCGTGAAGGTGGACCAGCATCTCCAGACCACGGCGCCCGCGTACTACGCCATCGGCGACGTGGCCGGCCCCCCGATGCTGGCTCACAAGGGGAGCCGCGAAGGGGTGTACGTCACCGAGCTCCTGGCCGGCAAGAAACCGCACCCGATCAGATACGACAACGTGCCGAGCGTGACGTACTGTCACCCGGAGGTCGCGAGCATCGGGCTCACCGAAGAGCGGTGCAAGGAGCAGCGGCTCGACTACGTGGTCGGGCGGTTCCCCTTCTCGGCCAACGGCCGCGCCCGCGGGACCGGCGAGACCGAGGGATTCGTGAAGATCATTCGCGACAAGCGGTACGGCGAGATTCTGGGCGCGCACATCGTGGGCGGGCACGCGTCGGAGCTCATCCACGAGCTGGCGGTGGCGCGCGAGAACGAGTACACGGTGGAGGAGGTCGAGCTCGCCATCCACGCGCACCCGACCATGTCGGAAGCCGTGGCCGAGGCGGCGCTGGACTCGCTCGGCCGAGTGGTTCACATCTGACCGCCCCCCCTCCCCCTCCGGCGCCCGAGAAGGATCCTCTCGCCATCGGCCTCGGCGCCCTGGCCTGCGGCGTGGGCCTGGGCGGTGCGACGCTGTCGCTCGCCCAGATCATTGTGGAGCTGTTGCGTCGCCGTCTTGACGCAGCGCTCTACCGGGACGCCGCCCCGGATCCGCTCCTCATCGGAGGGCTCGCGGGACTCGCGGTCGGCGTTTTCTTCGCCATCCGGCGCAGCCGGCCGCTCGACAACCTCTGGCAGCAGGGGGTGATCGCCGTGCTGGCGGCGTTCGGGAGCCTTCTGGCGGGTTTCGTCGCGGCGCCCATTCACGGAGTCGCTGGGCTCCCGGGTATGGTCCTGTGGGCGGCGGCGTGCGTGGCGTTCGGCAATGCGGCTGGCCGCTGGTCCCTGCGCGGTGCGGAGGGCAAAACGCTCGCCCAGGGAACGCGCACCCCGTGACGGCGCACATCCTCGAAGTCATCGAAGCCGGGCTCACTCCCTACCGCGAGGCGCTCGAGTGGCAGCGCGCCCTCGCCCAGGCGCGCATCGAGGGGCGGCTGCCCCACGACGTGCTGCTCCTCCTCGAGCACCCGCCGGTCGTCACCCTCGGTCGCAGCTCGCGCGAGGTGCACCTGCTCCGGCCGGAGGGCGTCGAGGTGGTCGAGGTCGAGCGCGGCGGCGACGTCACCTTCCACGGCCCCGGCCAGCTCGTCGGTTATCCCATCCTGGACCTGGCGGGGTACCGCCAGGACCTCCACTGGTACCTCCGCACCCTCGAGCAGGCCCTGATCGGCGGGCTTGCGGCGCTGGGTGTGCCCGCCCAGCGCAATCCCGGCTACACGGGCGTGTGGACCCGGGGAGGCGGGGGGGGCGGGGGCGGCCGCAAGATCGCGAGCATCGGCGTCCACGTGAAGCAGTGGGTCACCTGGCACGGGTTCGCCCTGAACGTGACGACGGACCTGTCGCACTTCGAGCGCATCGTGCCCTGCGGGATTCCGGGGGTCGTCATGACCTCGGTGGAACGGGAGCGGGGAGCGAGGAGGGAGGAGCGCTCTCTCTGGGACGAGACGGTCGCCGCCGTGATCAAAGGGTTCGAAGCGGCTTTCGGCGTCACGGCGAGACTACTGGACGACGTCCAGCAACTGCGTCACGCGACGGCGTCACGCTAAGGCGTTTCACGAAACCGTGCCGGCAGCCCGCTACGGTCTTTGCGTGACGTTTTTCGCGTGACGTTCTTGCGTGACGGTGTCATGAATAACCGCCTTCCCCCCGGCCAGGTCCTCACCACCAAGTGGCCGGTGCTCCATTACGGCGACGTGCCCCAGGTCGACACCGCAGCGTGGACGTTCGAGGTCTCCGGGCTCGTCGAGCGGCCGTTCACGCTCACCTACGACGACCTGTTGCAGCTGCCCCGGAAGACCGTGCAGTGCGACATGCACTGCGTCACGCGCTGGAGCCGGCTCGACAACGGCTTCGAGGGCGTTCCGGTTCAGCTCCTGCTGGAGCGCGCCGGGGTCAAGCCCGAGGCGCGGCACTGTCTCGTGTTCGCCGAGCAGGGGTTCACGACGAACCTTCCGCTCGCCGACCTCGATCGGCCCGAGAACCTCATCGCCTTGAAGTGGAACGGGGAGTGGCTCACGCCGGAGCACGGCTGGCCCGCTCGCCTGCTGGTGCCGCACCTCTATCTCTGGAAGAGCGCGAAATGGGTGCGCGGCTTCGAGCTGCTCGAGCAGGACATCCCCGGGTTCTGGGAGCAAAACGGGTATCACATGCGCGGGGACCCGTGGACCGAAGAGCGCTATGGGGGGCGGGGCTTGACTCAGCATGAGATAAACCGACTGCGGAATATCAGCAAGAAAAGAGACGTGGAGGAGAAACGTTGAGGGACGTTCGTTTTTCGAACAGCGCGCGCAATCTTGCGGAACTCCGGTCCAGTGAGAAACGCGCTTCCAGCTTGACGCGGGCAGCCCTGGCCAGGCGCCCACTCAGCTCGGGGGAAGACAAAATCTCTTCGAGCGCGTCTGCCAGCATGGCCGGTTGATTCGGCTCGACGAGCAAGCCCTCCCGCCCGGACTCGATCAGTTCGGGGATTCCTGATACGGGAGTCGAAACCACGGGCACCCCGCTGGCCACCGCTTCCAGGAGCACGTTGGGGATACCATCCCGGTCGCCATTCCCCGCAATCTTGCAGGGGAGGGCGAAGACGGAGGCTCGCCGATAAGCCAGGCAAACCGTTTCCTGAGGTTGAGCCCCGAGCAGCTCCACGAATCCTCCCAGGCCAAGGTCCGTCAGCTGCGCTTGCAGCGTGCTCTCCATGGGCCCGTCCCCGATGATCTCCACCTTGAAGCGACGACCACGTCGGCGCAGCACGGCGGCCGCTGAAATCAGGTCCTCCAACCCCTTCTTCTCGACCAATCTGGCGACCGACAGGACCAGGGGGTCGCCGTTGTCGGATGTGTGAGGCCATGAGAAGGGGAATTGTGAAAGGTTCACTCCGTGGTAGATGCAGTGCAGTTTTCCATCACATTCCAATCGGTATTGACGCAGCAGATGTTGGCGGTTGTACTCGGTGCAGGTGATGACCGCCCGCGCCTCCCGGAGCTTGGGACGGAGGCGATCGGGGTCGTTCGCGTAGATGTCCTTGGCATGCGCCGTGAGGGTATAGGGAATTCCGGTCAGGCGTGAGGCGAGTAGAGCAACCAGCGCAGGCGTTGAGGCGAAATGAGCGTGCAGATGCGGGCACGGCTCCCTCGAGAGCAGGTCCGCCAGATAGCCCGCTCTGAAGAAGTGGCGTAAAGCTGCCGAGCGACGATGGCGGAGCACCAGGACGATGGCTGAGATCAAATTGTGGAGGTAGCTGCGGGGCTGTCGGAAGAGCGAGCGGAAGTTTGCCGGCAAGGCGGATTTCCAGCGCGTCGCCAGAGATAGGCAACTCACCTTCGCTCGCACCAGCGCCACTCGGGCGTGGACCGGCCCGGGATCGGGGTCTCTGACGGAGAAGATGCGTATCGCTACGCCCTGCCGCTCCAAGTCCAGGATCTCGTTGAGAATGAAGGTCTCGGAAAGCCGCGGCCAGGCCTTGACGATATAGGCCACGGACTCGGTCATGACGCTACCAGGCGCTCGTACAGCCCGATGTACGCGCCCGCTTCGCGGTCAGGGCCGCACTCCGCCAGAACCAGCGCTCTCGCGGCTGCGCCCAGTGCTTCGCGTTTCTCAGGATTGCCGACGAGCGCCGCCAACGCGCCGCCCAGCGCTGACGGATCGAGCTGATTCACCAATATCCCATTCACGTCATGCCGGAGGCAATCGGCGAAGCCGTCCGAGGCTACGACGCACCGGGCCCGCTCCATGGCCTCGAGCATCACGTTGGACATTCCTTCATCTACGCTCGGCATGACCACGATGTCCGACGCCTCCAGCCACTGAGGGACAACCTCCTGGGGAATCCGTTCGCGCACGACAACCCGGTCTGCGAGCCCCAACCGTACGAGGTCGGCGTCGAACTGTTCACGCTCACCGGGGTGCACGCGTCCCCAGATGAGGAGTCGCGTCACAGGAAAGCGGGGGAGCGAGGCCAGTGCCCGAAGCAGCAGCCCGGGCGACCTCTTGTCACGCAGATTGCTCGCGAGAGTGATCAGGACGACGTCGGGGCTGAACCCCAGCTCCGCGCGGATCGCGTCGCGGCCGCATGCATCGAGGCCGGGGTAGGGTCGCGCCGCCACCGAATTCGGAATGAGGGCGACGTCGGCCGCCACCACCGGGTGCAGGGCCGACAGCAGCTCGAGGAGCGATCGGTTTACGACGGCGACTGCCGTGGCACGCTCCAGGACCCACCGAATCCATTCCGCATGGGAACCGTCGAAGGGGTGTCGCCCGAAACCGCGCACGCCCAACAGGTGCGGGCGTTCCAGCGCGCCGGCCACGAACGTGGCGATGAACCCGGCGTTGAAGATCGACATCGAATGAACGAGCTGGATTCCCAGCGAGCGCGCCACGTTCGTCAACTGCAGGGCCGCTTCCCGGCGCACGGCGGCTTTGACGCGCTCCCGGATCCGGTCGGCGCGATCGTTATACGAGAAGAAGGGGGTGACAAGGACCGTGCCTTCCCTCGTCGGATCGACCGTGACGGATACCGCCGGGTTGAACTCCGCGCGGCCGTCGAAGTCCACGACCCACATGTCGACGCCTGCCTGGCGCAGGTGTGCCGCGATCCGGGCCGCGGAGGTCGCGACTCCCCCCCGGGTTGGCGGGAACGCCTCCGGAACTAGCAAGGCGCGCAATGGGTCTCCTCCCGGCCACGGCGTACTCGACCTGACAGCAGCGATTCGTAGACCCGCAGATAGGCGTCGCGCTCGTATCGATAGTCGAACCGCTCAATCGCAGTCTGCCTGGCGGCCAGGCCGACCGCAGTCAGCACGTCGGGCCGTTGCAGGAACTGATCCAGCAGCAGCGTGAGTCGCGCGACGTCATGCCGCTCGAAGATCAACCCGTTGCGGCCGTGTTCCAGCACGTCGGCAAAGACGTCGCTCCCGAAGACCGGCAAACCACGCTCCATCGCCTCGAGCAGGGCATTCGGCATGCCATCATCCCAAGAGGGAATCACCATCGCATCCAGGGCGGGAAGGAGGTCGCGCACCCGACAGTGGTCCAGCGGTCCGGTCACCGCTACGCGATCTGCCAGGCCCAGCCGCTGTGCGCGCTCCGCGAACGCTGCTTTGTCCCGCGCGTCGATGAAGTCGCCGATGATGAGAAGACGAGGCGAGGTCGTCTGGACCGCCGCGAGCGCGTCCAGCAGGTCTTCGAGCCCCTTCTTCGGTCTCGCCCAGCCGACGAAACCGATGACCGGGTGATCGCTCGGAATGGCAAACCGCGTCCGCGTCACCGTTCGCAGCGCGGCCGGGTCGTGAGGCGCTTCCGCGATGACGACGCCATTCGGGACGATTTCCGCAATCCGAGGCAATCTGAATGCCGTGCGAGCCAGGGTCGCCAGGTACTCGCTGACGAATGTGATCCCGTCGGCTGACTCGACCGTGTGTCGCAGCAGGGCGAAGCGACCCGCATGAAAGAGACTGCGCGACAGGTCGTTACCGCGCGCCGAGGTCAGATGCGGTATGCCCAGCTGGCGGGCGACCAGGGACGCCAGGAATCCGCCGTCCAACAGGTAGATCGAGTGAATGAGGTCCGGCCGGAATTGCTCGGCGAGCCGCCTGACCTGGAGGAATGCGTTCCGGCGCATCGCCGCCTTCTCTTCCTCGCTGACCTCCTCCGCGCGATGCCGAAAGTACGGGCCAACCCGATGCAGCCAGAGGCCTTCGGACTCAGCGGTTGAACACACGTGAGGGACGTCCGCGGGGGAAGACGATGAGTCGTAACAGACGACAGCAAGCTCCACGCCTGCTTCGTGGAGGCCGGATACGATGCGATGCGTCGAGATCGCCACTCCGCCGCGTTCCGGCGGATACTCTTCCGAAAACACGAGAACCTTCATCGACACTGCCGAGTGACTCACCATGAGCGGTTGAGCGTCATGGTGACCATGTGCTCACGGAACTCCCGCCGCGTATCGTTCGACCGGAACCTCTCGTACTGGTAGCTCCACCCCATCTCCCAGTGTCCTGCCACCTGGTGCCACGCGACGCTCGCCACCAGGTCGGCATCGCGCCTCGGGACGTCCGTGCCGTTCACGGGAACCGTGCGCGCCGTGAACCGTCGGGTCCGATACCGGACGCTCGACGAGATGCGACCCCCGGCCCCCACGGGATTGGTGAGGTCCAGGCCGAGCGTCGGACCGATGTACCGGTAGCGTGTGCTATCGGCGCGATTGTACTCGTAGCGGCCGCTCACCGCCCAGCTCCAGCGCTCACCGAGCTGCTGCCGAAATTGGATGATCATCCGGGGATCGAAGGCGTCCTGCCCCAGCGGGTTCGGGTACCGCTTGAGGAGGTACTCGCCATACAGACGGAGGCGATTCGCGGAATTGAAGCGGTATTCAAGCTGCGGCTGCACGCTGTACTCGTTGCGCAGCACGCGGTCCTCGGCCGAGCCGTTGAGGGCGACTTCCCCGGCGGCTCCCAAGGTCCAGTGCCGCCCGACGCGCTGCGCAAGTGACACGCTGGCGTCGTGTCCCGGGACGTTCCAGATGTCCGAGTTGGTGTACCTGCGGAACACCCCGTCGTACTGCAGGTCGAAGCTGGCCCCCGACGAGCGGAGGCGACACTCTCCCCCAAGCCCAGCCAGCAGGCCGAAGGTTTCCAGGCCGGCCTGCGAATGGTCGATGTTGCTGTCGAAGACATACGAGAGGTGCGTGGAGAGCGACCACGCCAACAGCTTGTGCGGCGCCTCGGTCCTCGTTGGCTGCTGCGCGCTTCCGACTCCGGTGCACAAGGTGAGCGCGAGCGCGACGAGGACGGCCCGAGCGCCGACCACGGTGCTCATGCCGTCGCTGCCACGGCGGCGGCGCGCCCAACGATCGCCGCGATGCGCTGCGGCCAGTCGGGCTCACGCGCGCTGAACGGCTCAGGCGCGATGCGAAGGAGAGCGACGGCCGTGTAGAGCGCGACGCGCGGCGGCAGGGGGCGTCCCCTGCCCGCCCGATATCCCTCGAGCAGCGCCGCCTGGAGCGCGAGGACGCGCTCGGCCGAGACGCTGCCGCGCAGCGCGTCGCGTTCCAGATGGGCGATGAAGGTGCCGAGGTCGGCGGCTGGATCGCCGAGCGCGGCGCGATCGAGGTCAAGGATCGCCACGCCGCCGTCGCCGAACACCACCTGCTCGGCGGAGAAGTCGCCGTGAATGGGGCAACGCTCCGGGCCGGTTTCCGCCAGCCGGCCGGCCAGCCGGCCGGCCAGCTCCTGCGCTGATCGCGCCACATCGGGGCAGAGGAACCCGACCTCGGCGGCCAGAGCGAGCAGGCCACCCGCCTCCGCCCGGGGCTCGCTGGTGGGCAGGTCCGCGCCGGCCTGACCGTGCAGTGCGCCGAGGGCGGCCCCAACCGCGGTCACCGCGTCGAGCGCGGCCGCGCCGTGCGCGAGCGCCGCCCCCAGGGGCCGGCCCGGCACCCATTCCAACACGGCGAGCGCGTGCGCGTCGGACCGGCCGAGCAGCCGCGGCACCCGGAGCGGTCCGTCAGAGTGGAACGCGGCGGCGCTCGCCGCGGCGCGTCGATAGCGCTGGGCGCTATGGACCTTGAGCACGGCCCGGGGCTCGCCGGCCGCGTCCAGCCGGGCGACGTAGCGCCGCTCCGGCTTGTACCGCACGGTCTCGAGCGTCCCGGCCCACAGGTCGGGCGACCTGGGGAGCATCCGGCGCAGCAGGCCCGCGCACGCGTCCCGGTCGGCGAGGCGCCGCATCGTCTTCAGCCGCACGTCGTTGGGAAAGACCCACACCACGATGGCGGGATCCTCGAGGACGACCAGGCCCGGGCCGAGCCGTCCCGGGACGTGGGCGCGCCGGCGAGCCTTGTCGAGCTTCTCGGGCTCATCGAGCCGGTGCACCTTCGCGTGCAGGTCCACGGCCTGCGGCGCCGTGGCGCCGAGGTCGATCTGGTAGGCGACGAGACAACTGGTGTGGGGTCGGTAGCGCACGTAGCGGACGGACGCCGCCCGGACGTCCGCCGGTGCCACGGCGGGCGCGAGGGCAGCGAGCAGCGCCTCCGGGTCGAGCACGGTGGCCAGTCCCGGCAGCGCGCCGTCGCGTCGCACCAGGTCCGTTTCAGGCCGTGACAGCATCCTGACGCTCGTGGCCCGCCCCGCGAACGGCACCGGCCGTCTGGAGGCGGTACAGGGTGGCATAGCGCCCACCGGCCCGCGCGAGCTCGGCGTGCGTGCCGCGCTCGCACACCCGGCCGGCGTCGAGGTGGAGGATCAGGTCGGCGCGGGCGGCGAGCCGCAGATCGTGGGTGATGAGGAAGGTGGTTCGTCCTTCGGCCAACCGCTCCAGGGCCTCGATCACGGCGCGCTCGTTCTCGCCGTCCAAGCCCGTGGTGGGCTCATCGAGGATGAGGAACGGAGCGCGCCGGATCGCGGCCCGGGCGACCGCGATCCGCTGGCGCTGGCCGCTGGAGAGGGTCAGGCCGCGCTCGCCCACGACGGTGTCGTAGCCCCGCGGCAGGGTCTCGATGAACGCGTGGGCGTTGGCGACGCGGGCCGCCGCTTCGATGGCCTCGGGCGGCGCGCCGGGCGCTCCGCAGGCGATATTCTCCCGGATCGTCGCGGCGAAGAGGAGACTGTCCTGAAGGACCACGCTCATCTGCACGCGCAGCGAGGCGAGGGTGTAGTCGCGGATGTCGCGCTCGTCGATCAGCACCCGACCGGCAGTAGGGTCGTACAGCCGGAGGATCAGGCTGACGAGCGTCGACTTCCCGCTTCCCGACGGGCCGACCAACGCGACGAACTGCCCGGGTTCCACGGCGCAGTCGATCTGCTCGAGCGCGGGCCGGCCCGGCTCGTAGGCGAAGCTGACCCCTTCGAACCGCACCGCTCCGCGCAGGGCGGGTGCGGGCACGGCGCCCGGCAGGTCCCGCACGTCCGGCGTGCGGTCCAGCACATCGAGCACGCGCTCGCCGGCCGCCGACGCTTTGGCGAGCCGGCCCGCATACTTGACGAAGTCTTTCACCGGGCGGAAGGCGTTCTTGAGATAGGCGAGGAACACGATCAGGTCGCCCGCCGTCATCGCGCCCCGCAGCACGAGGCGGGCCCCGAACCAGAGTACCAGCGCCGTGCCGATGGCGATGAGCAAGTCCACCGTGCGCTCCAGGCCGGCGGACAGCCGCGTCGCAGAGACGCCGGTCGCCAGATTCTTGCGGCTCTGGCCGGTGAAGGCCTGCACGAACGTCCCCTCCAGCGAGAGGGCGTGGATCACCTTCACCGCGCCGATCGACTCGGCCGCCGTGGCGGCCATGGCGCCTTCCTGCTGGCGCTGCCGCCGCGCCGTCTCACGGATGCGTCGGGACCGCCGTGTCGTGAGCGCCAGGAAGAGCGGGCCGGTCGCCAGGGCGAGCAGGGCCAGGGGCGCGTTGAGTCCCAGCATCACGACCGCCATGCCGGCCAGCGTGAGCACGTTCGCGAGCAGCGGCAGAAGCGCCGTCACCGCGACGTCCTGCAGGAGCCCGACATCGCCGATGACTCGGATGATGAGGTCGCCGCTGCGCGCGCGGGTATGGAACGAGAGCGAGAGGCGCTGGAGGTGGATGTACAGCTCGTTCCGCACGGTGGTGAGCACCCGGCTGCCGACGAGCGCGAAGCCCACGGTGTTGTAATAGGCCGTGACAGCGCGCAGCGCCGCGAACACGATCACGGCCAGCGCCGCAAGCGCCAGCAGGGTCGCCGGATCGACGGCGTCGACGAGCGGCAGCGTCGCGAAACCGTGCTTCCGCAGGGAGGGTGCGATGCGGTCGAGGACGAACTTCAGCGGCCAGGGCTCGAGCAACCGCATGCCGACCTCGGCGTAGAGCGCGAGCAGGGACACGGTGATCAGGCGGCGCTCGCTCCGCAGGTACGGCCAGAGGCGGCGCGCGAACCGGCCCAGTCCGGAGAGAGACGCGCGGAGGGTTCGAGGCCGTTTCATCTCAGGCCTCCACGCGGGCGCGGGGCTGCTCCCGCCTCCCGTCCCGCCTGCCCGCACGGCGCGCACTGTCGGCGACCTCGAGGACTCGATCCGCGACCGCCTCCCACGTGTGGCGCTGAAGCGTGCAGACCCGCGCCGCTCGCCCCAGCCGCGCGCCGAGCTCCGGCTCGCGCTGCAGCCGTTCGAGCGCGGCGGCGAGCGCCACCGAGTCCCCCGGCGGACAGAGGAGCCCGTTGACGTCGTGCCGGATCACGGCCGCGAGCTGCCCCACGCCGCTGGCGACCACCGCCCGGCCCGCCGCCATGTACTCGTAGACCTTGAGCGGAGAGAAATAGAAGCCCCTGGACTCCGGGTATGGGGCGATCGCGGCATCCATGGACGTGAGGAACGCCGGCACCTCGCCGGGCGCCACGGCGCCCGTGAGGCAGCTGGCCGGGGCCAGGCCGCGGTCGGTGAGCGCCGCGCGGACGGCCGCGTCCTCGGGCCCCGCGCCGACGAGCAGCAGACGAGACGCCGCGACGCGGGTCTGCAGCCGCGCGAACGCCTCGATCAGCACGGGGAGGCCGTGCCACCGTTTCATCGAGCCGACGAAGCCCACCGTGAACGTCCCGGGCGGTGCCGGAGTGGCGGGCGGCACGTCCGGGTGGAACCGGTCCGGGTCCACGCCGTTGGCGATCACGTGCACCCGCCCCCCCACCGCCGCGGAGCGCTCGAGCCACGCGGCGACTTCGGCGGACACCGCGAGCAGCGCGGCGGCGGCTCGGAAGGCGCGCGCAGCCACGGTCTCGGCACCCGCGGCGTCTCGCAATCCACGGTGCACGGCTTGCTCTTCGATGAGCGGCGCGTTCACCTCGAGCAGCCCCGGAGTGCCGGCGGCGCGGGCGTGCTCCATGCCGGCGAAGCTCCAGAGCGAGTAGCGTTCGTATACGAGGTCGTACGGCCCCGCGCCGTCGAGCGCGGCGGCGAGCTCACGGTTCAGCGCGGCCATCGCGGCCGTGTGGCTGGGTGGCTCCCCGTCGCCGACTGACGGGATCCGGTACACCCGGAGGGACTCGAGTCCCGGCGGCGGCGGGTCGTCCACACGAGCGGCGAACAGGTCCACCGAGGCGCCGCGGCGTTGCAGGGCGCGCACCATCTCCTGCACGTGAACCGAGCAGCCCTTGCGGCCGAATATCGGGACGCCCGCGTCGGCGCAAACGTACGCGATCCGCATCACCGCCCCGAGCGTTCTCGGTCACGCCGCATGGGTGACCTCGGCGCGGGACGCGCGCGGCGGGGGCACGGTCGGTCGCGGGCCCAGGAGGTCTTCCAGCAGTCGCGGGATGCGGCTCAGGCCGTCGAGATCGATGCGCCCCCGCGCCGGCGGCGCGGCGGCCCGCCCGCGGGCAAGCCAGGCGCTCAGGGCTGCGGGGCTCAGGTCTCCGGGATGGAGCACGTCCACCAGTCCGAGCGCCCGCAGGCGCTCGGCGCGGATGAGCTGCTCGCGCCGCGGCGCGACCCGCGGTACGATGAGGGCCGGCTTTCCGAACGACAGGATCTCGCAGACCGTGTTGTAGCCGCCCATGGCCACGACGTGATCGCCACGTCGCAGCATCCGCGTGGGCTCGCGCATGAACCGCACGACCCGTCGCCCGGGCTGTCGTGCGGCGCGGTGTGACAGTCGCCGCCGCGCGTCAGCGGGCATGCACGGCCCCGCGATCAGGACGCCGTTGGTGTCCGGCGGGAGGTCCGCCTCCACGAAGGCCTCCGCGAGCGCGACGCCGTCCTGGCCGCCGCCCACCAGGCAGAGCGCCAGCCGCCCCGGCGACAACCCCAACGCCGCCACCGGGTCCTTGCCCTCGGGTGTCCCGAACCTGAGGCGCGCCCGCTGATCGAGGTAGCCGGTGTAGCACACCTTCGCCGCCACGTCGGGAGCGAACGCGTACTCGCGGACGGCGTCGTAGACGGCGGGGTCGCCGTACACCCAGACGGCATCGTAGTAGCGGCGGACGGCGTCCTGGTTGTGCGCGCGGGCCCACTCGCGCTGCAATGTGACGGGATCGTCGAGCACGTCGCGAAGCCCCAGCACGAGACGGGTGCGTCCTTCGGCACGCAGCGCCTCCAGGACGGGGTCCAGCTCGCGCAAGGCTCCCCGTGGCACGTTGTCGACGATCAGGACGTCCGGATGGAAGGCTTGCAGCGCGGCGCACGCTGTCTTGGCACGCAGCGTCAGGAGCTCCAGGAGGGAGACCTCGAGATGGCGTGGGTGGTAGTGTCCGTCCTCATCCTTGCGCAGCGACGGCAAGGCCACGCAGTCCACGCCGGCGGCGGTCGTCAGCAAGCTCGCCTCGCGCGCCCCGGCGATCATCAGGACGAGGGCCCGCAGCCGGGAGTGCTTGAGCGCCTGCGCCAGCAACAGATTGCGGCGCATGTGGCCGAGTCCCATCGTGTCGTGCGAATAGAGGGCGACGCGGCAGCCGACGGTCATGATCGGTATCGGTCATAAAAGGGTGTCGCGGTGGCGATCGGGAGACCGCTGCTCCGGGCGAGGGAGGTGCGCACCGAAGCCTGCGTGCGCGCACCGCTGCTTGGGGCAAGCGGAGGATAAAGCCACTGGGAGCGCTTGTCTGCCCGGAAAACGCCGCACTGGCCGCGCGGGGATTTCCCCGGCGGCGCCTGACGGGAAAGTCCCTACCCCTGACCCTTCAGGAGCCCGACTCGGAGAGCGAAGCGGACCAGCTCGACGCG
>DASPXO010000030.1:0-13422 GCA_035637235.1 Gemmatimonadales bacterium
CCTGACGCCGGACTACGTCGAGCACACGATCCGGCCGAACGCGATGGGCAGGTTCGAGGATCTCCTGATCGCGACCGCGAGGAGCCCGGCGATGATGTTCTACCTCGATAACTGGCAGAGCGTGGCACCGGGGACCTCACCCCCTGACCCCCTCTCCGCATGGCGGAGAGGGGGAACGCCGGGGAAGCCCCTGCCCAAGGGCATCAACGAGAACTACGCCCGGGAGCTGCTCGAGCTCCACACGCTCGGCGTGGACGGCGGCTACACGCAGCAGGATGTGATCGACGTGGCGCGCGTCTTCACGGGCTGGAGCATCGCGCGGCCCCAACAGGGGGCGTCCTTCGAGTTCCACGGCTGGGCCCACGACAGAGGTGAGAAGCAGGTGCTGAGTGTCCGGTTTCCGCCGGGCCACGGAATGGACGAGGGGCTCGGGCTCCTGAAGCTCCTCGCCAACCACCCGGCCACCATGCACCACCTGAGCCGCAAGCTGTGCCAGCGGTTCGTGCGCGACGATCCCCCCGACGGTTGCGTGGACGACGCGGTGGCGGCCTGGAAACGCTCGCACGGCGACATCCGGGAAGTGCTGCGCGCCATCTTTCACGGCCCCGACTTCTGGGCCGCCGAAACCGTGCGCGCCAAAGTGAAGACGCCGCTCGAGTTCGTGGTGAGCGCGGTGCGCGCGGTGGGCGGAGACCCCGACTCGACTCCGCGCCTCGCGCAGGTCGTCGCGCGGCTCGGCGAGCCGCTCTACCTGCACGCCGCCCCGGACGGATACGCCGAGCAGGAAGACGCCTGGGTCAACAGCGGCGCGCTGCTCGATCGCATGAACGCCGCCGTGGCGCTCGCCGCCGGCAGGCTCCCCGGGGTGAGCGTCGACCTCGATGCCGTCATCCCCACGACGGCGGACCGCGAGGGGCTCGTCGCCGCGGCCGACGAGAAGCTCTTGGGCGGGGGCATGTCCGAGCACACGAAGCACGTGATCCGCCAGGAGCTCCAGGACGTGGGCGATCCGGTGCAGGCTCGCGCGCTCGCCGTGGGGCTCGCGATCGGGGGGCCGGAGTTTCAAAGACAATAGGCGGCGGTCAGGCGGACGGGGCGGACAGGCGGACGGAAGACACGGGAGCAGTGAAGATGACTATCCCAAGACGCGTATTCGTGAAGTCGGGCAGCTTAGCATTGTTCAGCTTGGGTCTGGATCCGCTGTTTCTCGCGCGAGCCGCCTTTGCCTCCGTCCGCCCGTCCGCCCGTCCGCCTGACCGCCGTATTCTGGTCTGCCTCTTCCAGCGCGGCGCCGTGGACGGGTTGAACATGATCGTGCCGCACGGCGATCCCCTGTACTACCGGGAGCGGCCGCGGATCGCGGTGCCGGAGCAGGATGTCGTGGACCTGGACGGTTATTTCGGCCTGCATCCCCGTCTGGCGGCGCTGAAACCGCTGTGGGACAACAAGAGCCTCGCGGCGATTCACGCGATCGGCTCCCCCGATGCGACGCGCAGCCACTTCGATGCGCAGGATTACCTCGAGTCGGGCACGCCGGGCCGGAAGGCGACGCCCGACGGCTGGCTCAACCGCTACTGCCAGCACGACCGCGAGCACCAGGACACGCCCTTCCGGGCGGTGGCATTCGGGCCGCAGCTCCCCCGCATCCTCGCGGGCTCGGCGCCGAGCCTCGCCATCGAGGACCTGCAGGCCTTCGGGCTGCGGGCGCCGCAGCCGGCCGCGCGCGACCGGCTGACGCGCGCCTTCGAGGACCTGTACGCGGGCTCCGCTACCGGGCTCCTCTCGTCTTCCTCGCAGGAAGCATTCGACGCCGTGCAGCTCCTGAAGCGGGTCGACCCCACGCAGTACCAGCCGGCGAACGGCGCCGACTACCCGCGGGGGCGGTTCGGTCGCGCGATGCTGCAGATCGCCCAGCTCATCAAGGCCGATCTCGGCCTGCAGGTGGCGTTCGCGGACGTGACCGGCTGGGACACGCACGTGAACCAGGGGGCGAGCGAGGGCCAGCTCGCGGCGCGGCTCGCGGAGCTCGGCCAGGCGCTCGCCGCGTTCGCGCTCGACCTGGGCGAGAAGCTGCGGGACGTCGTGGTGCTCACGATGTCCGAGTTCGGGCGAACCGTGCGGGAGAACGGCAATTCGGGCACCGACCACGGCCACGCCACCGCGATGCTCGTGCTGGGGGGACCGGTGAACGGCGGCAAGGTGCTGGGGGTTTGGCCCGGGCTCGACCCGGCGAAGCGGTATGAGGGCCGCGACGTCGCCGTCACCACCGACTTCCGCGACCTGTTCGCGGAGATCCTGGCGCGCCACCTGGGCGCGATGGACCTCGCCCCGGTCTTCCCGGGATTCACGCCCGACCCGGCGCGGTTTCCGGGGTCCATCAAAGGCTGACCTCGTGCTAGGCCTTTGACTCTTGTGGGGTAATCTCCAGCTCGACCTTCTCGGCGTTCCGGAGTACGACAACGGTAGTCTGCATCCCGATGCGGTCGCTGGCGAGGAGCCGGTGCAGGTCGTCGATGCCGGTCACGGGCCGTCCGCCGAACTCCACGATAATGTCCCCCGACTCGAGGCCCGCGCGCGCGGCCGGGCTGCCCGCCTCCACTCCCGTGACCAGCACGCCGCTCTTCGACTCGAGCCGATGCGCCCGGGTCGCGAGGCGCAGCAGCGGCACGTTTTGCCCCGCCACGCCGATCTTCCCGCGGCGGATCCCGCCGTCCCGGATCAGCTGGGCGGCGACGAACTTCGCGGTGTTGATTCCCACCGCGAAGCAGATGCCCTGCGCCGGCAGGATCACCGCCGTGTTGACCCCGACCACGCGTCCGCTCGAGTCCACGAGCGGGCCGCCGGAGTTCCCGGGGTTGAGCGCCGCGTCGGTCTGGACCACGTCGTCGATCAGGCGTCCGGTGACCGAGCGGAAGGAGCGTCCGAGGGCGCTCACCACGCCAGCGGTCACGGTGCTCTGGAAGCCGAGCGGGTTGCCGATCGCGATCACCAGCTGCCCCACGCGCAGCGCCGCCGAATCGCCCAGCTCGGCGACCGCGAGCGTCGCCGGCTCCACGCGCAGTACCGCCAGGTCGGTGTCGGGATCGTCACCCACGAGCTCGGCCCGCCGCCGGCGCCCGTCCGCGAGCGCGACCTCCACCTGCGTCGCGCCGTGCACCACGTGGCTGTTCGTGAGGATGAAGCCGTCCGGAGTGAACACGAACCCGGAGCCCTGACCGGGCAGCTCGCGGGCGACGCGCCCGCGACGCGCCACCCGGTGGCGCACATCCACGCTCACGACGGCGGGCCCGACTCTCTCGGCGGCACCGATCACCGCGCGGGGTAGCCGTCGAGCAGGTCCTGGTCCGAGGGCGGCGCGGCCGGCGAGCCGGTTGGGGGAGCCTCACCGGGCCTCGAGACGGCGATGGGGCCAACGGTCGCATCCATACTTGCGAAACGCCAGCCGGTTCCCGACGACTTCAACGCCCCTCCTTACCGCCTTTCCTCCACGCCTCTCTTATATTTGGCTGCTATGGAGCTCTCAGGCGCGCTCGCCGTCGTGACCGGGGCTACCGAGGGCGTACGTCGTCTCTCAACGTCGTCGCTCAACGTCGCCTCTCAACGTCGTCATGATTGACCCCATCCGGCGGCTGCTCACCGAAGCGGGCCATGCCAGGCAGACGAAGGCGTTCTGGCAGGCCGCCGCGGACATCCTGAGCGGGTGGGTCGGCGGGGCGCAGGTGCAGCTCGTCTACAAGGGGCTGAACGAGTCGGGCACCGTGCAGGCGGGTGCGCCGGGAGACGGCGAGCCGTTCATCAGCGAGCATCACGATGCCGAAGGCCGCCACGTGGTCTTGACGGTCCGCGGGCTGCCGCAGGGCTTCCCCGGCGACGTCCTCCAGTCGGGCGTCGAGATCGCCACGCACCTCGCGGTGATGGTGGCGCGCCGGGCCGCGCTCGAGCGGGAGCGGCGGCTCGGCACGTTCCTGGTCGAGCTGTCGCGCTGGCTGCTCGCCGCCCCCGAGCGCGAGCTGCTGCTGCGCTACACCCTGCAAAGCGTCACGAGCCTCGTGGAGGCGCAGGGCGCCTTCGTGGCGCTGCGGCAGCGGAGCAGCGACACGCTGGCCGTCGTGGCGACCGTCGGCCAGTGCGTGGAGCTCGAGGGATTCGAGATCGGCCTGAAGACGAGCGCGATCGGTCGCGTGGTGCGCACGGGCGAGTCGCTCCTCACGGACAACATCCTCGCCGAACCCGATTCCCAGCTCGCGCTGAACCCTTCGGGCACGGCGCGGGGCGCGATGATGGTGCCGCTCAAGACGTCGACCGGGGTGGTGGGTGCCTTGGGCGTGCTCCGCTACCTCCAGCCCGGGGCGGAGGACTCCGCGCCCGCCTTCGGGCTGGTCGACTTGCAGTATCTCGGGGCGATCGCGGCCTATATCGCGGGCGGGCTCGAGCTGTCCGAGGCGGTGACGGGCGCCCGGGCGGCCGCCGAGCGGGCGCACGCGATGGTGAACTCCAGCCCGCTCCCGCTGGCGCTGGTGGATCGCGATGGTCGCGTCCAGCAGCTGAATGATGCGGGCTGCCGCCTGTTCGGCATCGCGTCCGAGTCGCAGGCGCTCGGCCTGCACCTCGAGGCGCTGGGGCTGTCGCCCAGCGAGGTCTCCCTGCGCCTCGTCCTGGCGCGGCCGGCGGCGGGCGACCCCTGGCACGGTCGCGTGCTCGTCAGCCAGCCGGGCGGGGACCGGCGGATCTGCGACTGCACCGTCACCGGGCTCTCGGGAGTCCGGCCGGACAACCTGCTCGTGGCGCTGTACGACCGCACCGACGAGCTGCGGGCGCAGCGCGAGCTGATCGCCCGCGAGAAGCTCGCCACCGTGGGTGAAATCGCGAGCGGCGTCGCGCACGAGGTGAACAACCCGCTCGCGGCGATCCGCATGGAGGCGGAGCTGCTCGGCCGGGCGAGCAAGGACCCGGAGACGAGCACCACGGCGGCCACCATCCAGCGCGAAGTCGACCGCGCCGCCCGGATCGTCCGCAGCCTGCTGCGCCTCGCCCGGCGGGCCGACACCACGCCGAAGCAGGTGCAGATCAACGACCTCGTGCACGACGTCGCCGAGATCCGCCAGCGGGTGATGCGGACGGAGAACGTGCAGTTCCGTACCAGCCTCGACGAGGCGGCCCCCGCCGTCCTGGGGCTGGGGCAGGAGCTGCAGCAGGTGGTGATCAACCTCGTGACGAACGCCGAATACGCCGTCAAGGGGCGCGAGCCGGCCGTCATTCAGCTCACCTCGCAGGCGCGCGAGGGTTGGGTGCGCCTGGTCGTGGAAGACTCGGGTCCCGGCGTCCCCCCCGAGATCCGGGGCCGGATCTTCGACCCGTTTTTCACCACCAAAGGACCCGACGAAGGCACCGGCCTCGGGCTCGCCATCTGCCAGCGCGTCGTCACCGAGGTGGGCGGCAAAATCTGGCTCGAGGACTCGGAGCTGGGCGGCGCGAGGTTCGTGGTGGAGATGCCGGCCGCCCCGCTGAGCGTGGCGACGACGATCGGCTGAACGCGGCCCTTCAGTGCTCCAGGATGCGCTTGCGGTAGACGGCGAGCGTCACCAGGCCGGAGGCGCCCAGCGCGAGGAGCAGCCCGCTCAAGCGCCAGTCGAAGCCGAACTTCGCCGCCCCCACCAGGCCGGCCGCGAGCCACGCCACGCTAGCGAGCACGCCGAGGACGATGACCTCCCTGCGCGCCATGAGAATCCCGAACACGTAGCCCCAGCTGAACATGGACACGAACAGGAACAGCAGGCCGTGCGGGATCTTCCCGGGGTCGATCAGGTTCAGGGCGCCGGCGAAGAAGCAGAACAGCCCGAGCACGGTGTAGCTCGCGAGATGCAGCGACAGGGGCAGCGGAACCGTCCCCATGCGGTTGAACGTCATGGGGGGGTAAACTAAGGTGTTAGGTGCTGGGTGTCAGGTGCTAGGGTCTAAACGC
This sequence comes from Gemmatimonadales bacterium, assembly GCA_035637235.1. Lineage (GTDB taxonomy): Bacteria > Gemmatimonadota > Gemmatimonadetes > Gemmatimonadales > GWC2-71-9 > DASUAL01. The sequence goes on from DASPXO010000030.1 coordinate 5,963, forward strand.
TTCAGACGCCCATCACCTGGCACCTAGTACTTAGCACCTAGCACTTAGCACCTAGCACCCATCACCTAGCACCCAGCACCTGCAGTCATGCAAGCCACGCGGACGTACCTCGAGCTCACGCATCCCGGCCAATTCCGGTCCGCCTCCGGTGCCTTCCCGGACCTGGTCATCGAGCGCGTCCCCGCTCCCGGGCCCGAGCTGTACCGCCACTGCTACCGCACCGTCGGCGAGGCGTACCACTGGCGCGACCGCTGGGACTGGAGCGACGAGGAGATCCGGGCCCATCTCGCCAGCCCCGCGATCTCGCTCTACGTCGCGACCCGGAATGGCGCGCTCGCGGGGTGGTATGAGCTGCGCCACGTCCCGGAGGACCGCTCCGTCGAGATCGCATACTTCGGCCTCGCGCCGGGCGCCATCGGGCAAGGGCTCGGGAAGCATCTGCTCTCCTGCGCGGTGCGCGATGCCTGGGCGATGCAGCCCACTCGCGTGTGGCTCCACACGTGCACGCTCGACCATCCGCACGCGCTGCCGAACTATCGAGCGCGCGGGTTCGTGTCGTATCGCACCGAGACGTACGAGGTCAGCTAATTAGAAGAATGCGGAATGCGGAGTGTGGAATGCGGAACGTAAGGGTGAGCGTCGCAAAGCGATAGACCTCGCCCTTCAATTCCGCATTCCAAATTCCACATTCCGCATTTCGAACATTCCGCATTCCGCATTCCGCGTTTAAGTTCCCACTCGTGAACTTTCGCTTCGCCGTGACCCGCAGGCACAAGCTCATCATCGCGGGCGTGCTCGTCCTGCCCCTCCTCCTCTTCATGCTGTACACCTGGAGCGCCCTCACCTGGAGCTACTCCTCGGGCGAGCGCGCCGGGTACGTGCAGAAGTTCTCGAAGAAGGGATGGCTCTGCAAAACCTGGGAAGGGGAGCTCGCGATGGTCTCCATGCCGGGGACGATGCCGGAGAAGTTCTACTTCACCGTGCGAGACGATTCGGTCGCGACCCGCATCAACCGGACGCTGGGAAAGCGCGTGGCGCTCACCTACAGACAGCACAAGGGCGTCCCGACGAGCTGCTTCGGGGAGACGGAGTACTTCGTCGCGGACGTGAAGGCCCTGGAATGACGGCGTCCGACAGCTTCGGCGCCCGCGCCCGCCTCGCCCTCGGGAGCCGGAGCTTCGAGATCTTCCGCCTCGACGCCCTGGAACGGCGGGGGTTCGCGATCGGCCGCCTCCCCTACTCGCTCCGCATCCTGCTCGAGAACCTGCTGCGCCGCGAGGACGGCCGCACCGTTCGCGCGGACGAGATCGAGAAACTCGCGCGCTGGGATCCGCACAAGACGCCGGACGACGAGATCGCGTTCATGCCGGCGCGGGTGCTGATGCAGGACTTCACCGGCGTCCCCGCCGTCGTGGACCTTGCCGCGATGCGCGACGCGATGCGGGGGATGGGGAGCGGGGGCGGGGGCGACCCGAAGAAGGTGAATCCCCTCCTTCCCGCCGAGCTCGTCATCGACCATTCGGTGATCGTGGACGAGTTCGGCACGCCCACTGCCTTCCAGGTGAACGCGGAGCTCGAGTTCCAGCGCAACCGCGAGCGCTACGCCCTGCTCCGCTGGGCGCAGCAGGCCTTCGCGGGATTCCGCGTGGTGCCTCCCGATACGGGTATCGTGCATCAGGTGAACCTCGAGTACCTGGCACGCGTCGTGTTCACGTCACACGACGCCACGACGCCACGACGCCACGAGCTGCCCCAGGCGTACCCGGACACGCTCGTCGGCACCGACTCCCACACCACGATGATCAACGGCCTGGGCGTCCTGGGCTGGGGCGTGGGCGGGATCGAGGCCGAAGCCGCGCTGCTCGGGCAGCCCGTGTCGATGCTCATCCCCCAGGTCGTGGGGTTCCGGCTCACCGGCAAGCTCGCCGAGGGCGCGACCGCGACCGACCTCGTGCTTACCGTGACGGAGCTGCTCCGGAAGAAGGGCGTCGTGGGGAAGTTCGTCGAGTTCTACGGCCCGGGGATCGCCACGTTGCCGCTCGCCGATCGCGCCACCATCGGCAACATGGCGCCCGAGTACGGAGCCACCGTGGGAATCTTCCCCGTGGATCAGGAGACGCTCCGCTACCTCGAGTTCACCGGCCGCACGGCCGACCAGGTGAGGCTCGTCGAAGCCTACATGAAGGAGCAGGGCCTGTTCCACACGGGCGGAGCGTCCGAGGCGATGTACTCGGACACCCTGTCGCTCGATCTCGGGACGGTCGAGCCGAGCCTCGCGGGGCCCCGGCGCCCGCAGGACCGGGTCCCGCTGCGCGATGTCGCGCGCACCTTCCACCTGGCGCTGCCGGCCCTGATGAAGCCGTCGTCGCCCGTCGCCCCACCGCCCAACATGGAGCGCTGGGAGGCCGAGGGCGGTGGCGTGGCCACCGCCGTCGAGGCGCCGCCCGGGCGCCGCACGCACGTCGACCTGAGAATCGGCGATGCGACCCACCAGCTCCGGCACGGCTCCGTGGTGATCGCCGCGATCACGAGCTGCACCAACACGTCGAACGCTTCGGTGATGATCGCGGCGGGCCTGCTCGCGAAGAAGGCGCGCGAGCGGGGGCTCGAGTCCAAGCCCTGGGTGAAGACGAGCCTGGCGCCTGGCTCCAAGGTCGTCACAGACTACCTCACCCAGGCGGGGTTGATGCGCTACCTGGAGGAGCTGCGCTTCCACCTCGTGGGCTACGGCTGCACGACGTGCATCGGCAACTCGGGGCCGCTCCCCGAGTCCGTCTCGGCAGCCATCGCCGAAGGAGAGCTCGTGGCCTGCTCGGTGCTCTCCGGCAACCGCAACTTCGAAGGCCGGATCCAGCAGGAGGTGCGGGCGAATTATCTCGCGTCGCCGCCGCTCGTCGTCGCCTACGCGCTCGCGGGACGGATCGATCTGGACCTCCACCGGGACCCGCTCGGCACGGGGAAAGACGGGACGCCGGTGTACCTGCGTGACCTGTGGCCGTCCGCCCAGGAAGTGGACGACGTGGTCCGCTCGTCGATCAAGTCGGCGATGTTCCACCAGCAGTACGGCGCGGTCTTCCAAGGGGACGAGCGCTGGAATACGCTCCCCGTGCCGGCCGGCGATCGGTTCGCCTGGGAGCCCGACTCGACCTACATCCGCCGGGCACCCTATTTCGACGGGATGCCGGCGCGCCCGGCGCCGGTGCGAGACATCCGGAGCGCGCGGGTGCTGTGTCTCCTCGGGGACAGCATCACCACGGACCATATCTCGCCCGCCGGCTCGATCCGGAAGACGAGCCCCGCCGGCCAGTACCTGGTGGAGCACGGCGTCGAGCCGAAGGATTTCAACTCCTACGGCTCGCGCCGCGGCAACCACGAGGTGATGGTGCGCGGCACGTTCGCCAACGTGCGCCTGAAGAACCTGCTCGCCGCGGGCACCGAGGGCCCGGTCACGGTGCATCTCCCCGACGGCGAGCAGATGACCATCTACGACGCCTCCATGAAATACCAGCGGGAGGGCGTGCCGCTCGTCGTGCTCGCGGGGAAGGAGTACGGCTCGGGCTCGTCGCGCGACTGGGCGGCGAAGGGCCCGCGGCTGCTCGGCGTGCGCGCGGTGATCGCCCAGAGCTACGAGCGGATCCACCGCTCCAACCTCGTGGGGATGGGGATCCTACCGCTGCAGTTCCTCCCCGACCAGGGCACGGAACGGCTGGCGCTCACGGGGAAGGAGACCTTCGACATCACCGGCCTCGCCGACGTGCTCGCCGAAGGGTTCCCGCGCGGCAAGGAGGTGACGGTCAACGCCACGCGGCCGGACGCCTCAGCGCTCCCCTTTCGCGCGACGGTGCGAATCGACACGCCGCAGGAGCTGCAGTACTACCGACATGGAGGCATCCTGGAGTACGTGCTGCGGCAGCTCGCGGGAAGTGCTGCCTAACGCCGGTGCCGCGGCAGGGACTCACAAGTGTGGACGGGGAACGACATCAACGATTCTCGGTTTTGTCCACGTGGTTTTCCACAAAGGGCTCTAAGCGGCCACCAGCCCGACACTTCGCCTTGCCGTGCACGCCGTAGACCGAAGGCGACAGTTCGGCACAATCCTTGAGCAGGTACTTACAGCCCAAGTCAGGCCCCAGAGCCACGTTGCGTCCGCGGGCCAGTGCGACCGAGCACCCTCACGCGCAGAGCGAAGGGCCCAGGCATGCGTCATCGGCCACGCAGCGGAAACCTGCTCAGAATCCCTACGCTGGCAGCGCTGCTGCTGCTCGCCACCTGCACCGAAGAGCATGGCCCCGTTTTCCCTGGCAGGACATGGATTACGCCCACCGGACAGGTCACGTCCAGCCAGCCGGTCCTGTTCGTCGGGGCAGGTGACATCGCCAATTGCTCCTCGAGCGGAGACGAAGCAACCGCCGATCTGCTGGACGGCATCCCCGGCACGGTGTACGCCATTGGCGACAATGCCTACCAGGACGGGTCGAACTCGGACTACACGAACTGCTACGAGCCGAACTGGGGCCGCCACAAGGCGCGGACAAAGCCGGCCGTAGGCAACCACGACTACCAGACCTCGGGCGCGACCGGGTATTTCAACTATTACGGGGCCGCCGCGGGTGAGCCCGGGAAAGGCTACTACAGCTACGACCTGGGCGACTGGCACGTCATTGTGCTCAACAGCAACATCTCGACGTCGGCGGGCTCCACGCAGGAGTTGTGGCTCAGGGCCGACCTCTCCGCACACCCGAACCTCTGCACGGTGGCCTATTGGCACCACCCGCTGTACGGCTCGACGTCGGGGAGCGGCTCCGGAGGCACGACATGGAGCTCGGTCCGACCTCTGTGGGACGACTTGTATGCCGCCGGCGCTGACCTGGTTCTGGCCGGCCACTGGCACGACTACGAGCGCCAGGCCCCACAGAAACCCGACCGGACGGCGGACCCGGCATACGGGATTCGGGAGTTCATTGTCGGCTCGGGCGGGTCGAGCCACATCGACCCCACCAACGTCAGCCCGAACAGCCAGGTGCGGAACGGGGACACGTACGGCGTCCTGAAGCTCTGGCTGTACTCCGACAGCTACGCTTGGAAGTTCGTGCCGGTCGCCGGCCAGACGTTCAGCGACACCGGGTCCACCGCCTGCCACGCCGCACCGGGCTCGGGGCCTCCCGTCTCTGCTTCGCTGTCTACCGTGAGTGCTTCGCCGACGACGCTCACCGCGGGAACCGGAAACTCGACCATCACGGTCACCGTGAAGGACGCGAACGGAAACCCGATCAGCGGGGCGACCGTGGTCCTCTCGGTGACGGGTAGCGGCAACACCCTGACCCAGCCGAGCGGCCCGACCAACTCCAGCGGGGTGGCGGCCGGGACGCTCAGCTCGACCGTCGCCGAGGTGAAGACCGTCTCGGCCACGGCCAACGGCACGGCCATTACCCAGACCGCGTCCGTAACGGTGAACCCCGGGGCGGTCTCCGCCTCGCAGTCCACGGTGGCCGCCTCGCCCACGTCCATCGGGGTGGGCGGGACGGCGACGATCACCGTGACGGCGAAGGACGCGAACGGGAACCCGATCAGCGGGGCGACGGTGGTGCTCGCGGCGACCGGGAGCGGCAACACGTTGTCACAGCCGAGCGGGACGACCAATGCGAGCGGCGTCGCGACCGGGACGCTGAGCTCGACCGTGGCGGGGACGAAGACCGTCTCGGCCACGATCAACGGCAGCGCCGTCACGCAGACGGCGACGGTCACAGTGACGTCGGGCTCGGTCTCCGCCTCGCAGTCCACGGTCGCCGCCTCGCCCACGTCCATAGCGGTGGGCGGGACGTCGACGATCACCGTGACCGCGAAGGACGCGAACGGGAATCCGATCAGCGGCGCAACCGTCGTACTCGCGGCCACGGGCAGCGGCAACACCCTGACGCAACCCAGCGGGACGACCAATGCGAGCGGCGTGGCGACCGGAACCCTGAGCTCGACCGTGCTGGAGACCAAGACCGTTTCCGCCACCGCCAACGGGACGGCGATCACCCAGACGGCGGCGGTCACGGTGACGGCAGGAGCGGTCTCCGCCTCGCTCTCCACGGTGGCCGCCTCGCCGACCTCGATCACCGCCGGGAGCGGGAGCGCGACGATCACGGTCACGGTGAAGGATGCGGGCGGCAACCCGATCAGCGGGGCGACGGTGGTGCTCGCGGCCACGGGGAGCAGCAACACCCTCACCCAGCCGAGCGGGACGACGAACGCGAGCGGCGTGGCGACGGGCACGCTCAGCTCGACGGGGGCCGGGACGAAGACCGTCTCGGCCACGGCGAACGGCACCGCGATCACGCAGGCCGCGTCCGTGACGGTGAGCCCCGGGCCGGTCTCGGCCTCGCAGTCCACGGTCGTCGCCTCGCCCAGCTCGATTCCGGTGGGGACCGGGACGTCGACGATCTCCGTGACCGCGAAGGATGCCAACGGCAATCCGATCAGCGGGGCCACGGTGGCGCTCGCGGCGACGGGGAGCGGCAACACGCTCACCCAGCCGAGCGGGACGACCAATGCGAGCGGCGTGGCGACCGGGACGCTGAGCTCGATCGTTCCCGAGACGAAGACCGTCTCCGCCACGATCACCGGCACCGCCATCACGCAGACGGCCACAGTCGTGGTCACGGTCGGTCCGGTCTCCGGCTCGCAATCCACGGTTGCCGCCGCGCCCCCGTCGCTCACCGCCGGGAGCGGGAGCGCGACGGTCACGGTGACGGTGAAGGATGGCAACGGCAACCCGATCAGCGGGGCGACGGTGGTGCTCGCGGCCACGGGAACGGGCAACACGCTCACCCAGCCGAGCGGGACGACGAACGCGAGCGGCGTGGCGACGGGGACGCTGAGCTCGACGGTCGCCGGGATCAAGACCGTCTCGGCAACCGCCAACGGGACGGCGATCACGCAGACGGCGGCGGTCACGGTGACCGCGGGCCCGGTGTCGAGCTCTCAGTCCACGGTGAGCGCTTCGCCCGGTACCATCGCCGTGGGGACCGGGACGTCGACGATCACCGTGACCGCGAAGGACGCGAGCGGGAACCCGATCAGCGGGGCGACCGTGGTGCTCGCGGCTACGGGGAGCGGCAACACGCTCACCCAGCCGAGCGGGACGACCAATGCGAGCGGCGTCGCGACCGGCACGCTCGGCTCGACCGTGAAGGAGACCAAGACCGTCTCCGCCACGATCAACGGGACGGCGGTCAGCCAGACCGCGACGGTCACGGTGACCGATGTGGTGGTGTCGGCCTCGCTGTCCACAGTGACCGCCTCGCCGACATCGATCCCCGCCGGGTCCAGCACGGCGACGGTTACGGTCACGGTGAAGGACCCGAGCGGCAATCCGATCGGCGGGGCGACGGTGGTGCTCGCGGCGACGGGGAGCGGCAACACGCTCACCCAGCCGAGCGGGACGACCAATGCGAGCGGCGTGGCGACCGGGA
>DASPXO010000031.1:0-15654 GCA_035637235.1 Gemmatimonadales bacterium
GTAGCTGATTCCGCCGAACATCGTGTAGGTCGACGTGTCGTTGGCGATCGGGGTCTCGAGCACCGGGGGGGTTCCCTCGTTCGGGATCGACGACTGGTTCACGTAGTTCTGCGCGGTGCTGTCGGGCACGGCCAATCCGGCCACCGGCGCGCTGAGCGGGCCGCACGACGACCACCCCGGGGGGCTCCCGTCGTTGCCGTTCACGTACGCGCTGCCGGACTCGGTGAATTTCGTCGTGAGGCGCGACGTGACCGCCGCCGGGACGTTGAGGTTCGCGGTCGCCAGACGGACGATGAGGCCGGTACGCCGGCTCGCTTGCGTTTGGCCGGAGCCGACGAAGCCCGACGAGATCAGCCAGAAGGTGGTGTTATTGAGTCTCGTGACTCGCACCGTGTCCCGCCCGCCGCCCGGGACGTCACGGGTCCGGACGGCCAGGTTGCCCGCCTGCAGGTTCGTCAAGCTCGAATCCCAGCCGAGCAGCACGTCGTTCTGCCCGTATTCGGCGGCGGCGAGAGCCCGTTCCTGCAACAGCATGTTGCGACCGATGCGGTAGTCCGACATCGAGGTCGCGAATACGCCCAGGATGAGGGCGCCCACCAGCACGACGACGAGCAGCGCCGTCACCAGCGCGACGCCGCGCTCCCCGGAGATGTGTGTCACGCGCACGATTTGTCCTCCCGAAACACTCATTGGCGGTTCCGCACTCCGACGCTCACGACGAGGGAGTCGTTGTAGGTCCCCTTGGGCATGCCGCTGATCTCGACCTGCTCCGCCTGGCCCCGCACGCTGAGTTGAACCCGCCTCACGTTGGGACGGCTGGCCGACGACGCCGCGAGCGCGGCGCCGTTGTCGTCGAAGTACGAGAACAACAGCCCGCTCGTCCCCGGTGCCGCGCTCGAATAGGCCCGGTACGGCCCGGCGAGCGGTTGCAGCGGGTTGCACACGGGCGACCGGCCGGCGCGGCAGTCGTAGTAGCCGAGGTACCAGTCGCCGCCCGTCGCCTGGTACAGCTCGTAATGCGCGCGCCGGAAGAAGCGGATCGGCGCCCCGTTGAGCACCGTGGCCGCCAGCGGCCCACCCGCGGGGACCGTGATGCGGTAGCTCGCATTCGCCTGGTCTGCGGCCTGCACGAAGCCGCTCGCGACTGGGCAGCCGTTCGCGCCCGTCACCGCCGTGATGGAGCTGATGCTGAGCGAGTCCCAGCGGGCGGGGGGGCCGTTGTCGTAGACGAACAGCGAGTCACCAACTTCGGGCGCGCTCGACCAGACCGTCAGCGTGTTCCCATTGGCGAGCTGCAGCGGCGGGATGAGGAAGTCGGTAGGCGACGTGATTTGGCAGATGATCGCGCTGCCCATCACCGCCCGGAACTCGATCGACCTGTCGGAAAGCGCGTAGAAGTCGTTGCCTCCAGGCGAGACGCCGCGCAGGTCCGCGGGGATCGCGCCGATCGCCTGGCGGAGCTGGTCGCGCACCTCCGAGATCTGACCCGCGCTGCGGTAGAACTTCTGCTGGCGCACGAGCACGGTCATGGTCGCGCCGAGCACGAGGCCCAGGAGCACGAGCGCGATCGTCAGCTCGGCGAGCGTGAAGCCGCTGGCCGGGGAGGAACGGTGCGGACGGAGCGGGCCGGGCTTCAGCATGTGCGCTGGCTGACGTAGACATTGCGCCGCACGGCCCGGGACGTCTGGTATGTCACGGTGTCCGTCAAAAGCCGGACCTGCACGGCCGCGTTCGCGCCGGTCGAGGTGGACACCGTCCACCGCTCCGCGATCCCGCGCGTCGTGGCGCTCCCTCCCGCGAACGTGGCCGTCGCGCACCCGACGCTCCGCAGCCGCTCGAACCGGGACTGCGCCAGCGTCGCTGCCACCGTCTGCTCCCGGGCGCCGCCCATCACGCGTACGACCACCGCCGACGTGGCGGTGAGGCTCAGGATGCCCACGGTGAACAGCATCAGGCTGACCATCAGCTCGATGAGCGTGAAACCCTGTTCGTCACGTGGACGGCCGCCGTTCATGATACACATCCGCCTTTGAGAACAGCGCCGAGCGCCGAAACGCAGATCGACTTGGTGATCCCGTCCTTCGACAGCGTGACCGTCTGCGACGCGGACAGCCCGACCGCGATGCCGCGGCCGTTGAAGAGGATGGAGTCGCGGGTCGCGGTCAGCGTCACGCCGTAGGCGGAATCCAGCCGCACGGCGGGGCGGTACTGGACCTGCACGCCGTTCGAGTCCGTCGTCACCCAGATCCTCTGGCCGGCGCTGTGGAACACCGTGGTCCTGCCCTTCTGGAGCGACACCGCCCGCGCGGTGGTCACGTAAGCCTGGGCCGCGTACTGAGCGTTGCGGACCGTCTCCGCCGTGAACGCCTGGTGGACGCGCGGGAATGCCATCCCCAGGATCAGGACGATCATCACCGCGACGATTAGGACCTCTACGAGCGTGAAACCCGCCTCGCCCCGGACCCGACCGGCCGGGCGCGAGAGCGCGACGCGCTTGCTCGCACAGCCACTCGGGAGGAGGCACACGCGCAGATCCATGCTGCCGCATGAGGCAGGCTTCGTGCCACGCCCGGCCGGCACGCTATCCTTCGAGAAATCCGATAGTTAGGCGATTAGGTCGCGGAAGATGGCCACCGTGATCCGGCCGATGTGTTGCCGATGTCAACACCGTCCAGCGTTCTGCCACTCGTGCGCCCGCGCACACGCCCGGGGCCTTAGTTTCCCCCGACTTGTGCCCAAGACCCCGAGACGACGTTGAGCAGCTTGCTGGGCTGCTGCGCCAACGCCTCGTCGTAATGCATCCTGGAGCCGCCCGACATAGTGAAGGAAGATGCCACGACCGCACCCCACAAGTCGCTGCCGCCCGTCTGCGTGATCGGGTGGGTCGGAGCGTACACGCTGAAGTACGCGCCGCTCCCACCGCTCAGGGTCCACGGCTCCCGGCTCCCCGGGCTCCCGCACGCCGCGATGGCGAGCTGCGGCGGCTGGGCCGAGGGATTGATGACGCCTCCGCCGCTCAGGTCCAGCTTGGTGTCGATGAAGATGTCTACGTGCTGCCCGCCGCCGTCGATCGTGAGCGTCGAGCCGCCGGTGAGGACGACTTGACTGAAGTAGTACTCCGTGGGTGGGGCGGGGAGCGTCAGATTTTTCCCGCCGCTCACCCGGAGCACGCCCGTCGCGGGGTCATACGATATTCCAGGAACGCGCGGCACGCTCGGGGTGTAGCCACTCGCGGGGCAGGGAAGGTCGGGCATCGACGGGAACGGTGGCGCGCCGCCCGTCCTGGTGCCCGTGACCTCACCGCCCGTGACCGTGCCCTGAGCGGCCGCGTCTCCCTTCACCACCGTGGGTGAGCCGCTCATGCTGATGCTGCCGTTCGTTGCCAGGCTGCCCGTGCTGTCGGCGGTCGCCGCGTTGTAGCGGCCGCTCTGAGAGTTGTAGCCGTCGGTGAGCGCACCGCCTGACAGGGTGATGCCCGTTTCCGTGAAGATGCCCCACCTGAAGGTGGACACACCGCTCACCATCTGGACGAGCGTGCTCCGGCCGCCCAGGGGGCCCGCACCCGTTGCCTGCACGACGACGCCGTACATCTGGAGACCGCCGTTGTCCGCGCGGTGGATCACGGTCCGGTAGCTCGCCTTGTTGGACAGGACCTGCCAGCCGAGGCCCAAGCTGTCGCCCGGCTTGAGGGCTTGCACGGCGCTCGTCGGCCAGGCGCCCAGCGTGCGCCGCAGGCCCGCCTCGGCGGCGTACAGCGCGCCGCCGGACTCGCGCAACGCCCGCGTCGCGCGGCGTTCGTCGTCCGCTGTCCGCAGCGCTGCGACGGCCAGTACTCCCATGATCGCGAGCGCGAAGATCACCGCGGGGAGCACAAATCCCCGTCGGTCCGCCGGCCGCGACCCTCCGACCCATACGTATCCGTGCACTGTACACCTCTTTCTCATACTCATGGCTCAGCGCCGCAGGGCGACCTTCGTCGTCAGGGAATCCCGCTGATAGGTGAGCGGGCCGGTCGCGGCGCGCGCCTGCTTGAAGCTCTCGGTGCGCAACGTGAATCCCACCGCCCCGACCGCGGTGGGCGTGGCGGTCGGCGCCCCGAGGGTGTCGTAGTAGGCGAACGTCAACCCGCCCGCGCCCGGCGCCAGCAACGGCCCGGTGAGCTGCTCGTAGGTCGCCGCTCGGCCGACCCTGCGTCCCAGCCACCAGCGCCCGTTGGCCTGATACTCGGCGTACTGCTCGCGGCGGAACGTGCGCAGCGGCGCCCCGACCCGGATACCCGCGGTATCCTGCTGCGCGTTGACGACGAGCTGCACCACGAGGTCGGGCGGGCGCGCGCCGGGCCATGCACAGCCGGGCACTCCCATGACGGCGGGCGTGCCGACCCGATTGATCCTGACCGCCCGCCACTGGTCACGCCCGCTGAGATAGACCAACGCGCTGTCGTCGGCCGTCGCCTCGATGCTCCCCCCCGTGCGCCACAGCGCGTACCGGGGCAGGGTGGGATGCCGGCCGCAGACGATGCCGCTTCCTTGCACCGAGCGGAGGATGATGGAGTTGGGGCTCATCGCCACGAGCCGGCTGCCCCCGCTCGCCGCGTGTCGCAGGTTCCACGCGAGCAGGGCGGCCGCACTGCGCGCCGTCTCCCGGACGTCCATCAGCTCGCGCTGCTTGCCGTACCCGCGCCCCTGGGCCATGATGAGCCGGCCGACGCTTCCCAGGACGATCCCACCCACCACCATGTACACGAGGAGCTCCGCCAGCGTGAAGCCGGCGGCGCGGTGCCGTCGTGATGCCGTGCGCGTTGCGGTCATGATCCGGGTGTCGGCTTCGCCAGGTACAGGACGAGCGTGTCCGACGTCCACCTGTTGGGGTTCTGGTAGCCGCGGCGCTGCACGCCGACCTTGAGCAGTTGGGAGTTCGCGCTCTGGGTCGTGACGGTCCACCTGATCGCCCGGCCGCGGATCGTGGCGGAGCCGTTCTGGACCCTCCCCCACCCCCGGTTCAAGAGACTGTCGATCTCTTGCTGAACGTCCGCGAAGTACTCCATGTCCTGCCGAGCTCTGACCGTCTGGGTGAGCCCGTGCGTGGCGGCGGCCGCCAGGCCGAGCAGCCCTATGGCGAGGATCATGATTCCCACCAGCACTTCCACCAGGGAGAAGCCGCGCTCCTTCATCTGAGCACCTTCCCGAGGGTCGTGACCCGTACTGTGGCCGCCCGGCTCGAGGAGGCGAACACGACGGTCGCGTCGCCTGGTTGGCACGCGCCGCCCGTCGTCGCGAGCCCCCGGGCGTCGAAGCACAGGAGCGTCCGCGTGCTGGTCATCTTCACGCCCGCGTCAGCCGGGTTGCGCACGAACCCGACGGTATCGCGCACGCCCGTACCGCTCGTGTCCACCTCTACCCAGAAGCGCGTCCCGGCGGCGTCGATGCGAAGCTCGGCGACGCGCCCGTACCGCAGCGCCGTCGAACGGGCGAGCGAGTGGGCCAGGACGAACTGATCGGCTGCGGCGCGCACGGACTGCTGCCGGAGGCCGTCCGCGAGCTTCGGACCCGCCACCCCCGCGATCAAACCGGCGATGACGAGCACGATCGCCAGCTCGATCATCGTGAACCCACGTTCCCACCGCGCTATCATGTCTTGACCGTCCAGTTACTCGGCTGCCGCCAGCGTCTCGATACTTGCATTGCCGAGCCGAGGAAGAGGCAACAACCGTACCGTCATACAAGTCGTTGTCGGATAGAGTGCAGCGCGGATCCACTACGGCGCGCGCGCGGGCTGCGCCGCGTGCCTGGTGACACAACTGTAAGCGCCAGGACGTGGGCTGCGTCACAATCGTGGTGCGGGAGGGCTGCGTTCCCCCGGAGTGGCGCTTTGAGCGTCGCCGACTAGGTTGTGGGGGGCTGGGTCTGCACGCGTTTGGGCGTCTGTGGTGCGCCGTCGTGTCTGTGCCTCTGTGCGTCCGTGCCTCTAGCCTTTCGGGGCGTAGCGCAGTCCGGTAGCGCGTCTGGTTTGGGACCAGAAGGTCCCGGGTTCAAATCCCGGCGCCCCGATTTCGTGCCTTCGTCCTTCAGGCCGCCCACCCCGGCTCCGGCCGCTCGGAGCGAGGTCATGAAGCCCTTCAGGAGGCTCACTTGGGCCGAGCCGGGGCTTCAGCCCACGGATCACACCGGTCGGCTGGGCGCTGCGTGGTTGACCATGGTCCATGACCATGGTACATTTTGAATCATGCCCAAGGATACGATCCCCATCTCGGCGTTCAAGGCCCGCTGCCTCGCCGTGCTCAAGCGGGTGAAAGCGACCGGCCGCTCCATCGTCGTCACGAAGTTCGGCGAACCCGTCGCGGAGATCGTGCCGCCGACACCGGCCCGGCCCGCGGAGCCGTGGCTCGGCAAGCTCAAAGACCGAGCAAAGATCACCGGCGACATCGTGGCACCCGTCGCCGACCCAGCCGACTGGGAAGCGATAGGGGCGTGAGGCTCCTGCTCGACACTCACATCTGGGTCTGGAGCCAGCTCGAGCCCGACCGACTCTCTCGCAGGGTGCGCACCGCCCTCGAAGATCCCGAAGCCGAACTGTGGCTCTCACCCATCTCGGTGTGGGAGCTGCTCCTCTTGATCGAGCGGGGTCGCGTGACGATGACGGGAGAGCCCAAGACTTGGGTGGAGGACGCGCTCCGCGTCAGCCCGCTCCGGGAGGCACCGCTCACGCATGCTGTCGCGCTGGAGAGCCGGCGTGTGACCCTGCCACACCCAGACCCCGCGGACCGGTTCCTGGCGGCCACGGCCCGGCTGCTGGACCTTGCACTGGTCACGGCCGATGCGCGGTTGCTCGGCGCGAAACCCTGCAAACTGCTCGCGAATCGCTGAGCCAGGCGAGCTCGCAGGAGCGCCCCGACTCTCGCCATCACACCGCCACCGCTGGGCTCGCCCGCCGCGCGAACCAGCGGTCGGCCAGTCGTGCCCCGGAGGCGATCATGGGCGCCTCCAGGGTGTGGTAGAGCAGCACCGGCAGGGCGATCAGCATCCCGAGAAACACGACCCACCGCCCGGCCATCGGGAACGCCGCCAGCCGGACGAACGCGAGCCAGAGCGCGAACAGGTGCGTCAGGTAGATCCCGTACGAATACCTGGCCACGAGCTGCGCGCCCCGGCGCAGCCACTCCCGCTCGGGCTCCTTGAAGCGCGGAATGGCGAGACCCGTGACGAGGCAGAGGACCCATCCGTGCTCCTCGGGCAGGGACAAGCTGAACCCCGCCGCCAGCGCGCACAGCGTGAGCGGCCACGCGACAAACGGCCAGCGCGGCCGGATGGTGCCCGCCAGGCGGTAGGCGACGATGCCGGGCAGGAACGAAGGGACGAACTGACCGAGCGAGAGCCGCCCGGAAATCATCGGCTGGACGAAGGCGAGACCGACGGCCGCCACCCACAGCACGAGCAACGGTCGCACCGATGTCGCGCGCCGGGCGAGCAGAAACAGGGCGGGGAGGAGCACGTACATCTGCATTTCCAGCGGCAGGCTCCACATCTGTCCGACGATCGACGGCGTGTAGGTGAGGTTCTGCACCAGGAGCAGGTTCGCGAGCAACCCGCCCGGCCCGACCGCGATGTGATGGATGCTCCAGACGCCCACGTTCGCGGCGGGAATCCGGAAGGCGAACGTGACGAGGACGATGAGCACGCTGAGGGGATAGATTCTGAAGCAGCGCCGCAGCAGGAAATTGCCGAACAGGTCCCGCCAGCCCTCTCCCCGGTAGCGCCGCTCGAGGGAGCGCATCAGCACCAGAGTCGTATGAACGAAAAACAAGCGCAGTCCAAACTGGCCGACCCGCATGAGCGAGCTTCCCTGGGGAATGACGCCGAGGAAGCCGAACAGGTGCACGGCCAGCACCCACAGCAGGGCGAGCGATCGCAGCAAATCGAGGTTCGCCGACTCCTGCTTGCGGTCCGTGCCCTGCCGGGCGCCGGCCGGTGGACGGCTGGGTGCTGCGACGCTGGGTGAGGTCACGACTCCCCCTGGAACGGCCTGCGGTGGCACTGGGGGCGAGTTTTGTGCCAGGCGGCGGGGCTCTCCACCGGGCGCAGGTGAGGCGCCGGCGCAACGTAGCGACCGTGGCGTGCCGGCCACGCAAACTGGTCGGCAAACCTTCCTAGCTGCCCGCGCGCCGAATCGGAACCCGTACGCGCGTCTTCTCCCACTCCACGACCAGCTCCGTCCCGGTCCCTGTGGCCGGCGCGAACTTGAGCGTGAGCGTCTCGACGTGCTCGCCGAGCGACTCCGTAGGCACCGTGCCGGCGCTCACATCCCGCGCGCGCACCTCGACGTCGATCGGAACGCCCCAGCGCTCGACGCCGCGGTTGACGACGATCTGCCAGCTCGCTGCGCCGGGGATCGCGTACAGCGTGTACGTCCCCGGTTCCACCCGCACCCCCGCAACCTCGGCCGGGAACGGCACGTGGATGCTCGTGGCTTCGTTGGCGCCCAGCCGCCACGGCTGGTCGAACGGCACCAACCCGCCCATGATCCTGCGGCCGCGCGCCGACGGGCGACTGTAGCATAGCTTCACGGTCGCGCCGCCGACCTCCACCGCGGCCGAGTCCAGCGGACTGGGCCGCTGTGCCAGCTGAGCCGCCGAACCGCGGATCCAGCAAGCGAACGGGGCCGCCTGGCCCTCGCCTACCGCGGCCCCGCTCAACGCCAGGGTCACGATCAGAAGCATGACGCGCATGTCCTCACTCCCGAGGCTGTTCCGCCCATATCGTACTGACCTGTTCACCTTGCGCCACCCGGGAACTCGCGCCCGGCGTCCGTGGTTCCTCATGCCCTGGAGTGACAGGGGTGAACCATGCGCACGAAGTCTCGTCCCAGCAAGCGCCGCCGGCCGTGCCGCCATCAGCCGCAGTACGAGACGGATTGGATGGGCCGGACCTACGTCGGGTGCTCCGTGTGCGGTTGCTGGAAGCTGCTCAAAACGACGCCCGCGCCGCCCGACCCGAGGCGATTGGCGGCCTGAGCCCATCTCGCCCATCGTCCCCCCTCTCCACATCGTGGAGAGGGGGTCAGGGGGTGAGGTCCCCTCTCCACATCGTGGAGGGGGGTCAGGGGGTGAGGACTATTCCCCGTACGGTATCCAGATGTTCTTCACCTGGGTCGCTTCCCGCAGGAACTCCCGCCCTTCCGCCTGTCGCGTATCCATCCAGTCCCTGCTGTGCCACTCCACCCATGTCCGCTTCATGTTGCCGGCGGACGCCCGCTCGATCTCCGCCCCCGCCGCGCGATTCCCGAAATACCACACGGCGTCCACGTCGTCGTGCTCGGCCAGCACCTTGACCAGCGCATCCTTCCCGCCGGTGACGATGTTCACCACGCCCTCCGGAACGTCGGAGGCTTCCAGCACCGTGTAGAGCTCTGTCGCCGCGCGGGGGTGGGGTTCCGACGGGATCACGATGACGGTGTCCCCGGTGGCGATCGCGGGCGCAACGAGCGAGACGAGGCCGAGCAACGGGTACTCGTCGGGGCAGCCGATCCCGATCACGCCGATCGGCTCGTTCATGGCGAGCGTCACGCCGCGGATCGGGGTGTCGTGCACCGCGCCGTCGTACTTGTCGGCCCACGCGGCGTAGGTGAAGAGCCGCGCCACGCAGGCGTCCAGCTCCCGGGTCGCGTCGTCCTGGCCCCGTCCGGTCATCGCGTCGATGCATGCCGCGAACTCGTTCCGGCGCGGCGCCAGGTTCTCGGCCACGTAGTAGAGGATCTGCCCGCGGCTGTGGCCGCTCGTGCGGGCCCACGCCTGCGCGGCGTGCGCCGCTTCGACGGCGTCCCGGATGTCCTTTCGGTTTCCCTCGCCGACTTCCCCGAGCGGCTTGCCGTCGGGCCCGAAGATCTGGCGTGCGTAGCCCTGATCGGGGCGGACCTGCTTGCCGCCGATGAACAACTTGTAGGTCCGGTCGATTGGTGGGAGGGCATCTCTGATAGGTGTCGGGTGTCGGGTGTCGGGGATCGGGTGGGTGCGCGAGACCGCCTCGGTCGTCCCCGACACCTGACCCCTGGCACGCGACACCTGCCGGTTCGGCTCCAGGTACTCCCACATCCCCTCCCGCCCCCCTTCGCGCCCGAACCCGGATTCGCGGTACCCCCCGAACCCCGACGCGGCGTCGAACAGGTTGGTGCAATTGATCCACACCACGCCGGCCTTGATCTTCGGCGCGACGTCGAGCGCCAGGTTGACGTTCTCGGTCCACACGCTCGCGGCGAGCCCATACGGCGTATTGTTGGCGAGCTCGACCGCTTCGGCAGGGGTGCGAAACGCCATCGACACGAGCACCGGCCCGAAGATCTCGACTTGCGCGATCGTCGCCGCGGGAGAGACGTTGGTGAAGAGCGTCGGCGGATAGAAGTAGCCTTCCGTGGGACAGGCCCACGACGGCTGCCACATCGTGGCGCCTTCTTCCACGCCCGTGGTCACGAGCCTGCGGATCCGCTCGAGCTGAACCGGGGCCACGATGGCGCCCATGTCGATCGCCTTGTCGAGCGGCGGCCCGACCCGGAGCTTCTCCATGCGCGCCCGGAGCTTCGTCGTCAGCCGCTCGGCGATTCCTTCGTGTATGAGCAGGCGGGATCCGGCGCAGCAGACCTGCCCCTGGTTGAACCAGATGGCGTCCACCACACCCTCGACGACGCTGTCGAGATCGGCGTCGTCGAACACGATGAACGGGCTCTTCCCCCCGAGCTCGAGCGACAGCTTTTTCCCGGAGCCCGCCGTCCGGCGCCGGATGATCCGCCCGACCTCGGTCGAGCCGGTGAACGCGATCTTGTCGACGTCTGAGTGCTGGACGATCAGCTCGCCCGTCCGGCCGTCGCCGGTCACCACGTTCAGCACGCCGGGCGGCAGCCCGGACTCGTGCGCGATTTGGGCGAGACACAGCGCCGTGAGCGGGGTGAACTCCGCGGGCTTCAGGACGATCGTGTTTCCCGCGGCGAGCGCCGGTGCGACCTTCCACGCCACCATGAGGAGCGGGAAGTTCCACGGGATGATCTGCCCCACCACGCCCACCGGGCGATAGCCCGCGAACTCGGCCTCGACCAGCTGCGCCCAGCCCGCGTGATGGGAGAAGTGCCGGGCGACGAGCGGGATATCGAGGTCGCGCGTCTCGCGGATCGACTTGCCGTTGTCCAGACTCTCGAGCACCGCGAGGAGCCGCGAGTGCTTCTGCACCGCGCGCGCCAGCGCGTACAGGTGGCGCGCCCGGGCGTGCCCGGGGAGCGTCGACCACGCGGGGAAGGCCCCGCGCGCCGCCGCGACCGCCGCTGCCACGTCCGCCTGGCCCGCCTGGGTCACGCGCGCGAGGAGCTGGGTCGTGGCGGGATTGATCACGTCGAACAGCTCGCCGCTCTCCCCCTTCACCCACCGCCCGCCGACGAACAGCGTGAACGTGCCCCCGTGCTGCGCGAGCCACTCGAGCGCCTGCTTGTCGCTCTCGGGCGCGGGTCCGTACTCCATCGTCTCGAAGACTTCAGATACGGTGGTCATATCATCGGGTGCCGGTGGGCCGCCGAGTAGCGCCCGGTCACAAAGTGCTCGAGCTGCCGCTCGATGTCGGTGAGCAGGCTCGAGGCGCCGAGCCGGAGCAGCTCCGCACGGAGCCAACGGTCGCCCAGCTCCTCCTTCATCAGAATCAGCCACTGCAGCGCCGCCTTGGCGGTGCGGATCCCTCCCGCGGGCTTGAAGCCGACCGCGTGGCCCGTCCGCTCATAGTAGTCGCGGATCATCCGGGTCATCACGACGCCGACCGGGAGCGTCGCGTTCACCGTCTCCTTGCCCGTAGACGTCTTGACGAAGTCCGCGCCGGCCATCATCGCCACCAGGCTCGCGCGAGCGACGTTGACCAGGGTCGCAAGGTCGCCGGTGCCCAGGATCACCTTCATGTGCGCCGTGCCGCACGCCTCGCGGAAGGCGCGCACCTCGTCGTACAGCGCTTGCCAGTCGCCCGCGAGCGCGTGCGCGCGCGTGATCACCACGTCGATCTCGCTCGCTCCGGCGGCGACCGAGGCTCTGATCTCGTCGATCCGTTGGGGCAGGGGACTGAGCCCCGCCGGGAACCCGGTCGAGACCGCCGCGACCGGGATGCCCGAGCCGCCGAGCGCCTCGACCGCGATCGGGACGAACGCGTGATAGACGCACACCGCGCCGACCCTGATGCCGAGCTGGGTCGCGCCCATCGCGTCGAGCAGGTCGCGTCGCACCGGGTGCTTCGCCTTGGCGCACAGCCGCAGCACGTTGCTCGGGGTGTCGTCGCCTTGCAGCGTGGTGAGGTCCATGCAGGTGATGGCGCGCAGCAGCCAGGCGGCCTGCCACTCCTGCTTGACGGTCCTGCGAGTGGGGATCGTGGCCGCGCGACGCTCCACGGCGCTCCGGTTTGCCCGCAGCGCGCGCACCAGCTCGAGGTCGAGCGGCATGCCGGGGTTGCGCTCGGGGCGGATGAAGATCCGGAGGGCTCGCTCGGAGGATTCGGCGGGAACGGCGGCTGCCCCGGGCTCGGCGGCGCTGTCGTATCTGCGCTTGGTCTCCATCTGTCACCAATCTAAGAGGTTCGAAGCTGGGCACAGGCTTGGTTTCGTCCGGCGATTGTGTGACACATCTGCAACAACTCGCCAGGGATCGGGCGCTATCGCTAACACACTAAGGGCATAGAAGTTGCCAACCCGAGGCGGTCATCGAACCGCCCTCCAACCTGAGCCGGAGGGCCAGGAGTAGCGAGCCATGGCCATCATCCGCGCCCGTTCCCGGGCGCTCAGTGTCTGGGCGCGTCCGAGCGCCGCCCTCCTCGCATGCTCGCTGTGTTTGTCGACCTGTAGCCGCGACGTGACTGCCCCCAGCCTGCCCACGCAGCTGGCGTTCACCGTGCAACCGGCGACCACAGCAGCCGGCCACCAGATCGCCCCGGCGGTGGTGACGGCGCAGGATGCCTTGGGCCATCCCGTACCGGCTTTTGCGGGCACTGTGACTGTGGCGATCACGGCAGGCACGGGCACGGGTGGAGCCGCCCTGTCGGGGACGACGACGGTGGCGGCGGTCAACGGGGTCGCCACCTTTTCGACCCTGAGCCTCGACAAGAGCGGCACGGGCTACACGCTCTCCGCCACGGCGTCCGGCTTAACAGGGGCCCCGAGCGCTGCCTTCGCGATCACCGCCGGATCGGCGACGCAGCTCGCCTTCACCACCCAGCCCAGCGCCGCGACGGGTGGCGTGACCATCACGCCGGTGGTGCAGGTCGCCGCGCAGGATGCGCTGGGCAACGTCGTGACGGGCTTCACGGGCAGCGTGACGGTGGGGATCACGGCCGGGACGGGACCGGATGGGGCGACGCTCGCCGGCGTGACGACGGTCGCGGCGGTCGGTGGGTTCGCCACCTTCCCGAACCTCAGCGTCGACAAGACCGGGACCGTGGAGAAGGGGACCGGCTACACCCTGTCAGCTACGGCCACGGGCTTCGCGGGGGCCATCAGCGACCCGTTCGACATCAAGGCCGGACACGCGACGCAGCTCGTGTTCACCGTGCAGCCGACGACCAAGACGGCGGGGGCTCACGTCGCGCCGCCGGTCCAGGTCGCCGCTTTGGATGCGGTGGGCAACGCCGTGCCGGCCTTCTCCGGCAACGTGACCGTGGCGATCGGGACGAATCCGGCTGGCGGTACCCTCTTCGGTTCCACGACCGTCGCGGCGGTTGGCGGGGTCGCGACCTTCTCCACGCTCAGCCTCGACAAGAGCGGGACGGGCTACGCGCTCTCGGCATCGGCCACCGGTCTGTCCGGAGCCACCAGCGCGGCGTTTGCCATCACGCCCGGACCGGCCACTCAGCTGGAGTTCACGGTGCAGCCCGGCATGACGACGGTGCAGGGGACCATCCAACCGGCCGTACGGGTCACGGCGCGGGACGCGCTGGGAAATTCGGCGACGGGCTTTCAAGGCAACGTGACCGTGGCGATCGGGACGAACCCCGCGGGCGCAACGCTGTCCGGGACGACCATGCTGGCGGCGATCGCCGGGGTCGCCACCTTCTACTCTCTTAGCATTGACCACGCGGGAAGTGGTTACACGCTGTCGGCTACGGCGGCCGGCCTCGCGGAAGCCGCGAGCGCGCCGTTCGACATCGTCCCGTCCATACCGATCCGGCTCGTGTTCACCGCGCAGCCCTCCACCGCGACGGCCGGGGGGACGGTTACGCCTGCAATCCAGGTGACCGCGCAGGATGCCTCGGGAAACGCCGTGCCGGCCTTCACTGGCGACGTGACGGTGGCGATCGGGGCGAATCCGGCGGGCGGCTCTCTGTTCGGCGCGACGACGCTGGCGGCGGTCGGCGGAGTCGCCACCTTCTCGGATCTCAGCGTCGACAGGAGCGGGAGCGGGTACACCTTGACGGCGGCGGCTACCGGACTGACGGGGGCCACGAGCGCGCCCTTTGCCGTCGTCCCCGGAGCGGCGGCGCGGCTCGTATTCGCCGTGCAGCCCAGCACGGCGACGGCGCGAGCGATCATCACGCCCGAGGTCGAAGTGACCGCTCTGGATGGCTTCGGCAACACGGCGACGGGCTTCACGGGCAACGTGACCGTGGCGATCGGCACAAATCCGGCGGGCGGCGTCCTGTCAGGCACGACGACGGTGCCGACGGTCGCCGGCGTCGCGGCCTTCCTCACGCTCAGCATCGACAAGCCGGACAGCGGCTACACGCTGCTGGCCACGGCGACGGGCCCCACGGGGGCCACGAGCGCGCCGTTCGATATCACCGCCGCGCCGGCGGCCCGGCTGGTCTTCACGACGCCGCCGACCGACACGACGGCAGGGGCGACCATGAGGCCGGTGCAGCTCACGGCGAAGGATGCGCTCGGCAACACCGTGACGGGCTTTACCGGCAACGTGACGCTGACCATCACGGCCGGCACGGGCGCGAGCGGGGCCAGGCTCTTGGGCGCGACGACCGTGGCGGCGGTCGGCGGGGTGGCGACATTCTCCGCCCTCAGCATCGCGCAGAGCGCCAGTGGGTACACGCTCTCGGCCACCGGTACGGGCCTCGCGGGGACGACCAGTTCTCCGTTCACCATCACCGCAGGCCTGGCCACCCAGCTCGTCTTCACCGCGCAGCCGAGTGACGCCACGGCCGGGGCGACCATCACGCCGGCGGTGCGGGTCACGGCCCGGGACGCGCGGGGGAACGCCGTGCCCGGCTTCACGGGCAGCGTGACAGTGGCGATTGGGACGAACCCGGCGGGCGGCACGCTCTCCGGCACGACGACGCTGGCGGCGGTGGGCGGGGTGGCCAGCTTTTCCAATCTCAGCCTCGACCGGAGCGCGAGCGGCTACACGCTGTCGGCGATGGCCAGCGGTCTGACGGCGGCCACGAGCGCGCCCTTTACCGTCCTTGCCGGGGCGGCGACCCGGCTTGCCTTCACCGTCCAGCCCGGCGCGGCGACGGCGGGGGCGACGTTCGCGCCGGCGATCCGGGTGGCCGCGTTGGATGGCGGAGACAACGCCGTCCCGGGCTTCACGGGAACCGTGACGGTGGCCATCGTGACGAATCCGGCGGGCGGCACGCTCACCGGCGCCACCACGGTCGCGGCGGTTGCGGGGGTCGCGACTTTCTCCACGCTCAGCCTCGACAA
>DASPXO010000032.1:0-10170 GCA_035637235.1 Gemmatimonadales bacterium
GACTCCCTTCCCTTCACCGGCCTCACTAACGGCAATGATGCTGACGTGCCCGTGCCGCTCGCCCGTGAAATAGGCCAGCGACCTCATCGTCCTTGCCCGCGGCCCGCATCAGCGCTCCGCGTTGGCCAAGTCTGTGACCACCGCGGCGAGCGTCCGCACTTTCGCATGATCGCCAGCTCCCGGCGCATCGACGCGGGCACCGCCCACGACCAGCACCGCGGTAGCTCCCGGCGCGTCGTTGTTCAGCTGCGTCGCGAGCTGCGTCAGCGCGTCCCGGCGCTGCTGACCGGAGAGCCGTTCGGCGCGGGCCAGCGCAGCCCGCACGGCCCCGACCCTATCGGGCGCCAGGCCGTTCGAGCGCGCGAGCTGGTCCAGGTATACGCGCGCCACCACGAAGCTCGCGGGCCACACCAGCTTCTGCTGGTCCTGGGCGTTCAGGTAGTCGAAATGGACCAGCTTGGCGGCGTCGATCTCGTTCTGGGAGATGAACGCGCTCGGCACGAGCTCGAAGATGTCCAGCCCGCGGGCGATTTCTGAGCTCACGATGTAGCCGTTGTACCAGTAGGCGGACCACGACCCGGCGCCGACGAGCTTAGTCGAGTCCATCGGGCCGCGGTCGAAGTAGGCGATCTCCCGGGGGTGCGCCGGATCGGTCCAGTCGAACACGGAGATGCCCCCCTGATACCACCCCTGGGCCATGATGTCGCGGCCGGGAATCGGGATCAGCGTGCCGTTATGGGCGACGCAGTTTTCGTTCGCGGTCTGGGGCACCGGCAGCTTGTAGTAGCTCTTGAACGTCATCGTGTCGCCCGACCGCGTGAAGATCGCGTCCGCCCCCCACTCGGGCTTGTCCGTCGGCCGGCAGCGGGGCTGCAGGCCGCCGCCCCATTCGTCGGTGAACAGGATCTTCGTGCCGTCGTTGTTGAACGTGGCCGAGTGCCAGAAGGAGAAGTTGGAGTCGGCGACCGCGCCGATCCGCTTCGGATTGGCGACGTCCGTGATGTCGAGCAAGAGCCCGTAGCCCCCGCAGGCGCCGCCCGCGAGGCCGATCGCCGGATAGACGGTGATGTCGTGGCACTGGGTCGGGCCGGGAGGGGGACCGCCACCACGAGCGGGAGGGTTGACGATCCGATCGACGATGGCTTGGGCGGCCGCCCGCAGCGTGGCGCTGTCCGCCTCCGTCGGCGCGCCGGTCCCGCCTCGAGCCTTGACGATGCTGTCGAGCCTCGAATGGACGAATCCCGGTCCCAGAACGATTTCCACGCCGTTCACCGTCGCCGTGAACCCGCCCTTAGCGCGCGCCTCCGCGGCCGCCTTGGCCGCGGCGGCGATGTCTTCCGGTGCCTCGCCGTGACGGGCGGGCTTCACGAGGTCCTGGAAGATGCGCGGCGAGCTGATGATCCGCGCCTGCTCGGGCGCGGCCAGCGGCACCTGGATCACCTCGATGCGGAACTGCGCCGAGTTCGGGTCCTCCTCCGGCGGCGCGGCCGAGCATCCGGCAAGCTCGTTCGGAGACCGGATTGGCGCCGAGCCGGACACGTAGATGTACACGTTGGCGGTGTCCGTGGGAGACGTCACGACGGTGTGCGTGTGCGAGCCCCGGCAGGTCTGCACGTCGGTGATGTGGCGGGGATTCGCGATATCGGTGATGTCGAAGATGCGGATCCCGCGCAAGCGGTCGTGGCTCACCGTGTCGGCGACACCCTGGGTGCCGCAGTCGGTGCGGCCGTTCAGCGCTTCTCCGGACACGAACAGCAGCTTGCGGTACACCGAGACGTCGCTCTGCGACCCGGGGCAGACGAACGCCTTATGCAACCGGGGGCTCTTGGGATTGGAAACGTCCCATACCTGGACGCCCGAGAAGTTGCCCTGAATGACGTAGTTCCCGACGAACGAGATGTCGGAGTTGATGAACTGGAAGTCCCCCGGGTTGCTCCGATTGATGAAGTCCGGTGAGGGCGGCGTCGTCGAGACCAAACGAAGGTTCCAGGCGGCCTCGGCCGCGTCCATCCACCCGGCGCGGAGTCCGATGCGCGGATCGGAGCGCGGGGCCGGCGGGGACATATTGACCTTCGAGGTGGCGCACGCCGCAACGGACAGCGCCACGATGGCGAACAGAGATTCGGATTTCACTGAGGGCTCCGGGTGAGGGCATCGAGCATACGGGTCATGCGGTCGATTTCGGTGGTCTGGTCGGCGTTCACATCGGCGGCGAACCGGAAGATTGGGCCGTCCTGCGCCGCGCCGGGCGTGCTGAGCAGCTGCTGGACCATCGTGAGCGCGCCCTGGTGGTGCTGAATCATGAACGTGAGGAACAGCCGGTCGAAGTCGGCGCCGCGCGCGGCGTCCAGCTGCGTCATCTGCTCGGGGGTCAGCATGCCGGGCATGAGCATCGGGTGGTCCATGCCGGGCATCATGTGGCCGCGCGGGTCGGCGGGGGGCACGAACTCGTGGTGCTCCCGCAGCCAGCGCTGCGCGAAGGCGATCTCGTCGTTTTGGGCGACGACGATGCGCTCGCACAGGGCGCGCAGCGCCGAGCTCGCGCCGTGCGAGGGCGCCCAGCCGGCCATCTGGACGGCTTGGGCGTGGTGCCCGATCATCCCGGCAAGGAAGTGCACGTCCGCCGCGGTGTAGGGCGGCCGGCCGCTGTCGGCGCGGGCCTGGGCGGCGGGTGAGGGGATGGCCGGACCGGCGGTGGCGGAAGGAGGCCGCACGTTGCCCGCTGACGCCCGCTGGCTGGCGGCGCTGCACGCCGCTGTGGCGACGACCGCCAGCGCCCCCATCGCCGCGCGCATGGTTCGGTTCCGGAGACTCATCGGGAGCACAGGAGATATTCTACCTTACTTGGGCGCGCCCGTCAGTGGGCATCGCCTTTGGCCGGGCCGCGGCCCCTTCACGGCGCCGGCACCCCGTAACCACGGGCCATGGCGGTGGCAGCCAACACCATGAGCACGACGAGTGCGGTCTGTATGAAACTGATCCGCGCGAACGCGTTCGCGGCTCGCGTGTCGGGAACCTCGCCTCGAGCGACCAGGCGGCGCCACCGAATCAGTCCCATCATCGGGCGAAGCTCGAGGATGAGGATCGCGGCGAGGAAGCCCATCTTCGCCCAGAAGACGTGGTTGTGGAGATAGTAGAAGCTGCCCTTTTCGAATCCACCGAACGCCCGCGCCAGGCCGGTGCCGATCCAGAGGACCGCCGCGATGCCCCACCAGGCGTCCGCATGGAAAGCCCGGCGCAATCCCGATGCATCGAGGGCGTCGCGTAGCGCGCGGCCGCGAGCCCACACCGCGCCGAGGCCGACGCCGAGCGCGAGCAAATGGAGGGCTGCCAGGAGCCATCGGATCGTCATTCGGTCTCAGCCAGATCATAGTTCAGCCTCATCGGATGTTCCATACCGTGCCCCACCGCCGACGTGCCCTCACCGCGCAGGTCGCGAAGATCTCCGGTGCCGGAGCCGGGAACGACCGAATAAGACTCCTTCGCCACACCGCCCTCGAACACGCCGGTGCGTTGGAGCACGAAGCTGCCCGCTTTGCCGGCGAGCCGCCCGACGACGCGTTCGAGCCCGACGAACGTGGCCGAGCCGTCGCCGCGATACACCATCAGATATTCCAGCTTGCCCTCCCCCTCGATATCGCCGGTGAAGCTCTTGGTGACAGTGGCTCGAGTCAGCTTCGGCAGGCCTTCGCCTTCACTGAACGGCTTCTCGTCCCAGGTCTTGATGGCGAACTGCGCGTTGGCACTCTTCATATTTTTCCCCTCGGCGATAGCCTCCGTGAACACCCGGCCGCCCGCACACCGACACCGAAAGTACCGCTCCTGGCCGCGCCCGTCAGCCTCAAGGCCTGTTGGTCGGGGCCGGTAATCGCAAGGCTGAAGCCCGGCCTAGGGCTGCGGGGTCCGTCCTGAAGGACGACGGCGCAGCAGCGTCCTTCAGGACACGCTTGGACCGAGGGCGCCCTGGGCGATATTGAGCGACGGGGGCATATTCCTGACGGCTGGTTACCTTGGGGTGCCAGCAACCAATCGCCGTTCACCGGAATTTCACGGCCATGAATCGTTATCTGATGCTGGTTTCCGGGACCCTAGCCTCAGCTGCTCCCGTGATGCGATGGGCCCAATCGCAGCCCCCGGCCACCCGGCGCGCTCATGAAATCGTCACGCTCATCAATTCGGCGACTCCAGCCGCCATTCGGGCCTACGTCGATACGGCGATGGCCGTAGGGATGCGGAGGTTGCCGATGCAGGCGCACATCGATTTCGTGTTGGGTCAGCGCGAGCAATCACGGGGACTCGATTGGGTCTGGTGCTCGGAAAGGTTATCGAGGTCGTCACCAGGCAAGACTATTTCGACTATGTCCGAGAGCATCTCTACAAGCCCGCGGGCATGATGAACACGGATGCCTACGAGCTGGATCAGGTCAATCCAAATCTGGCGGTGGGCTACCAAAAGGAATTCCAGGAGGACGGCACGAAGCGGTTCCGCAACAACCTGTTTCTGCACGTGATCCGCGGCGGCCCCGCCGGCGGCGGCTACTCCACTGCCGAGGACCTCGTACGGTTCGCCGAGGCGCTCAAGTCCGGAAAGCTGGTCTCACCGAACACCTTCGAGCTGATGACGACGCCGAAGCCCGAGCTGAATTCCCCTCAGTACGGGTACGGCTTTGGGGTGGATGCCCAGACGGGCGTGGTCGGCCACAGCGGTGGATTTCCCGGCATCAGCTCCAACCTGGACATCTTCAAAGGCACCGGCTACCTCGCGGTCGTGCTGTCCAATTACGGTGGGGCGGGCCAGCCGGTCGTGGAGAAGATTCGAACCCTCGTGCGGAGTCGGACGACCCCAGTAGCGCCTTGATCCGGAAACGCACACCGGCGATCAGGTGGCTCGACTCGCTGGCGAAGCCGCGCGGGCCGGTCCGTACGCTAGGGTGACGGCCTGTTCGACAGATAATCTGCGAGACCCTTCAGCCGGAATCCGAAGTCCTGGGCAAAGCGGGTACCATCGCAGATCGGACCTCCGTGGGTCCCTCCCACTTGAATGCGAACGTTGCCGACCCCTTCCACGAGTTCCGCGAGCCGCCTGGTTTCCCACACCTCCACGGGAGTGTTGTAGATCCCGTGGGGAAGCTCCGCTGCGTCCGCCAACAGCATCAACATGCGCGCTACCTCATCCACATGCACCAGCGATAACCGGGCGGTCGGGGCAAAGGGGATTGAAACGGGAAGATCGGGTGGTGACGGCAAGCGTTCAAGGATTCGGGAGCGCCAACTCGAGGCCGTACTCCTGGCGCCCGGACCCACCACCCGCGCGATGCGCAAGGACACGAACTCGAGACTGGTCGTGGCGGTGAGGCTCTCGCCTACGAGCTCGACGGCGCGCTTCGCGGCTCCGTACGGCTCGTCGGGAGCGGCAGGATCGCCTTCACCGAGCGCACGGGATGTGGGCGAGGATCCGTACACACTCAATGAGCTCCCAAAGACGAAGCGCTTGATGCGATGCTTCACCGCGTGGCCGAGCAAGCCGAAGGTGCCGGTGAGGTTCACTTCGGCCGCTGCCAGCGGATCCGCACGAAAGGCCGTCGGCAGAACGGCGGCGAGGTGAATCACGGTCCCTATCGACGTGGCCTCAAACAACCGGCCGACCTGATGGTCCATCCTGAGATCGCATGCTTCAATGCCCACGCCGGGCTCAGCGTGGACGTCCACTGCCCGAGCGTCTCGCCCGGATGCCCGGAGCAATGAGCACAGGCTCGATCCGATTTGGCCACTCGCCCCCGTCACCAGGACGATGCCGCCAGGACGCTGTCCGTCCATGGAGTTGCAGCCTGGCCTGCGTGTCGGCTCGGTCGCTTCGGAAACCAGGGGAGCCCTGGTCAATGCCGTGCAGCGAGCTGAAGCAGCCGCCAAGCCCAGAGGGATAGAGCGGCGGCAGCGACGCCGATCCCGGCCTCGAAGGCAAACCCACGGTCAGTCGCCAGGCGCGGCCATTCCGCGATGAGCTGCCAAACGTGGACGGAGGCGAGGAGCGCAAAAAGGCTACCGGTGGTAATGAGGTACGCCTTCATCGGATCGCCTCCGGTCGGAGAGAATGTGGTGATTGGCTGTCGGCCTTACGGATCTGCGCTCAAGCTGCGAGCGCAAAGGTGGCGACGCAAGGAGGCGCCTCAGCGAGACAAGCGCCCCGCCGCTTGCGATTGGTTTCCGACCACTTGCTGGTGGGCTGTCGCGGCCTGAACTTGCGGGCGTACCGGTCGTCATCGAGACGTTTGATGAGGCTGTCGATCCATCCGAAGCACAGCGCCTCGCGAACAGAGTCCTCCGCTACCGCCAGGCGGCGACTTGAGACTGGCTTGATGAATCGGTGGTAGTCTCGAGCGGCACACTTCCGCGGAGCGAGGCGATGGGAGCGACGACGGCAGTCGCGGCTGGGTCAACCTCACCGACATGGCAGCAGTCCATCGTCAGGCGGCGGGGCGACCGGCGCTGGGACGTCTTCCTGCGCGCGACGGGCGTCGTCGGGCTGCTCGGCATCCCCATCGTGCTGCTCGTGCCGCGCTCGGTGACGCTGGTCTGGCTTGGCGTACTCTCTATCCCGGCCAACAGCCCGCTCAGCCCGCTGCTTCCCACCTTCTTCGAGCCGATCATCGTGGAAGCGGCTAGATGGGAGCCGGCCTGGGCGGTCACGCTCGTGGCGACCGCGGGCTATCTGTACATGGAATACGTCAACTGGCACGTCTACGCCTGGGTGCTGCATTGGGACGGCCTTGCCGGGTTGCGGTCCCGTCCGTCCCTCCGATGGGGTGTCGCGAACTTCGGCCGTTCCCCCTTCTGGGTAGTGGTGGTCTTCGCGTTCACGCCGCTGCCGTTCTGGGCGGCGCGGATTCTCGCGATTCTCTACAAGTATCCGCTGCGGCCGTTCATGGTGGCGACGTTCGTCGGGCGGGTGCCGCGATGGTACTGCTACGCACTGTTGGGCGGCCTGGTGCGGGTGCCGACGTGGCTGCTCGTGGCGGTGATCGTCGTACCGGCGGGGATCGTGATCGGGAGCCGGTTGCTGC
Source organism: Gemmatimonadales bacterium (assembly GCA_035637235.1). Taxonomy (GTDB): domain Bacteria; phylum Gemmatimonadota; class Gemmatimonadetes; order Gemmatimonadales; family GWC2-71-9; genus DASUAL01. The sequence continues at coordinate 7,062 of DASPXO010000032.1, forward strand.
GCGGTGTGCCGCTCCTCGCGGAAACGGCCCCGGCGCAGGAGGAGCCGCCGCACGGAGCCTGACTGTTGCGACGGCGAAGGCGGGGGGTAGCTTCGTGATCGGTCGCCACACCTGCCCCGGCATCGGAGGCCCATGAACGTCACCGGTCGCATGGCGCTGCGGATGTTTGCCAAGGGCGCGTGGAACGCCGTACGCAAGCGTCCGCTGACCATCTCGTTCGAGGTCACGCACGCGTGCACCGCGAACTGCTGGCACTGCAACTGGGGCGGGCCGATCAAAGAGACGCGCCGGACGCCTGAAGAGTACGCCGCGATCTGCCGGGGGTTGGATCCCGTCGTGGTGAACGTGTCCGGCGGCGAGCCGATGGCGCGGGGGGATCTGGACGATATCGTGCGCGCGCTCGCCCGACCGGGCCGTCTGCCTTGGGTCGTGGTGGTCAGCAACGCCTCCCAGCTCAGCCCGGAGCGGTTCCTGCGGCTCAAACGCGCCGGCATGCACCAGCTCTCCTTGTCCATCGACTTCCCCGACGACCGGCACAGCGAGTTCCGCCGTATTCCGGGTTTGTTCGCGCACATGGCCGACATGGTGCCCGCGTGTGTGGCGATCGGAGACGAGGACGACATTTCGCTCAACTGCTGTATCACCGCTTGGAACTTTCGCGATGTCCCGGCCATCGTACGGCTCGCGGCCGGCTGGGGTGTGAGCATCAACTTCTCCGTCTATACGCCGCTGCGCATGGACGACCCCAAGGGTCTCGTGAGGCACAACGGATCCGCCGCCGAGCTGAAGGAGAAGATCGCGGAAGTCGTCGAGCTCAAGCGGGCGGGGTATCCGGTGTACACCTCGGAGCGGGTGCTCTGGAGGTTCTATCGCTTCCTCCTCGAGGGCCGGGCGGCCGGGTGCCAGGCGGGGTATCGCTTTCTCGTGATCAACCCGGATGGCCGTCTCACGCCCTGCGCGATGGTCATGGCGTACTTCGACGATCACCGCACGATGCAGCGGGAGTTCTCCAGCAAGAACACGTGCGAAGCGTGCTTCATCAGCACGCGCGCCCACGCCGAGAAGACCCTGCAGGAATCACTGGCCGACAACGTGGACACGTTACGATTGATGCTGCCGTGGAACTGGGGACGTCGTCGCCCGACCGCCGCCTCCCGTCGTGCGCTTGCGACCCCGTTGCCGGTGCTCCCACCGTGACGCGCCACTGCCCGCAGTGCGGTCGAGCGCTGCCGGCCCTCGCCGTCCGGTGCGCCTGCGGCGCCGAGCTGCCCGAAGCGCGCGATCTCCGATCCGACCCCGACCACCCCCACTGCGCCGCGTGCGGGGGCGCGATGGCGCTCATGGCGGAGCGGTGCCCGTCGTGCGGGGCCGTGGGGTATCCGGCACTGCGCGGGCGGCGCGGCAAGAAGAGCCTCGGTTCGCCCGATAGTGCGTAGCTGCGGGCGCAATGGCTGGTCTTTACCGCAGCCGCCGCAGTTCGATTTCGGACATGATGAACCCGAATGCGGGCCAGCCGCCGGAGCGGATCGATCGCTCGAACCAGCCCCGCGCCCGCGCCGTGTCGCCCCGCACCAGGTACCAGTTGCCGATCCCGTAGCTCAGGGTCGCAACCGCGACGTCCCCGGTGTCGGCCGTCGTGATCACGTCGTCGGGGCCGGTCTGCCCGCGATACAGGCGCAGGCGTTGGGCGTACGCGTTCGCCGCCGGCACCGAATCGGGACGCCGATCCAGCATGGCCTGCGCCTCGGCCGCCCGGCCGGCGCGCGACAGCGACATCCATAGCCAATCGGTCGCGCCCGCCCGCTCGGCGGCGTCGGGTGCGCGCGGCTGCGCGCGGGCGAAGGCGTCCGCCGCGCCGGCGAAGTCGCCGCGCGCGTAACGCACGATGCCGAGGTGGTACCAGATGCCGTAATTGGCGCTGTCCAGGCGGCTGCCGCGTGTGAGATCGTCCATCGCCCGGTCCAGCTCGCGCACCGAGAGGTAGCGGTGGCCGCGCCAGCGATACAGCACCGGATTGTTCGGCGCGATCGCCAAGCCGCGCGTGAACGTCTGGATGGCTTCGCGGAACTGGCGCGCGCCGGATTGGGCCAGGCCGAGCTGGATGATCCGCTCCACGTTGCGCGGATCGGCGGCGAGGGCGCTCTCGGCGCGGGCGATCGGGCCGCTGTCGTGCTGCGCGCGATACTCGACGCCTGCGGGCGAGCGGTACTGCACCGATTGGCCGGCGGCGGGTGCCGCGGCGCTCGCTGCGGTCGCCAACAGCGCAGCCACCACCTGCACACGGCCGCGCCGCGAACGCCTGCCCTTCTTTCGCCCCGCCACGGCGATGGCCTTCTCCGCCCACGGGCGCAGCGCCTCCGGGTCCTCGAGGAGATCGGCGGCTGCCTGATAGTACTGCATGACCTCACCACCCTCGCCGTACGGACGGAACGGGCCCATCCCGAGCGCTTCGAAATCGGCCCGATTGGAATCGTCCACCTTCAAATAGAGGGTGTCATCCGCGATCAGTGCGAAGAAGAGGTCGCCCGAGTAGATCCCGACGCCGCCGAACATGCTGCGGGCGTGGACCCGCGGAGCCACGCGGCTCAGCTGGTCCACGATGAAGGTCCGGAAGCTCGCGCTGACTGGCACAGGGTTTAAGCTGCGGGACACCCCTGAAAAATCAACCGCGTGGTACGTGGTGACCTGGGCTCCTGCTCCACCGTTCCTTCCCCCCGGCGCGCGGTTCGCGGTGCTCCAGGGCGACCCCGGGCAGGCCGGCATCTACACCATCCGGCTCGAATTGCCCGCCGGCTACGTGATCCGGCCCCATTTCCACCCCACCGACGAGCACATCACCGTGGGCGGCTTCATCACGGCCACCGCGCAGGCGCATCACTACGCCGTCGCTCGCGCGAAGACCGTGGTCCAGGTGCACGGCGAGGGTCCCTTCGCGATCACGTATGTGCGTGCCGCGGACGACCCACGCGCGGCTGCACCACGGGCTCGCCAGTAGACAGCCACCGTCTCGGTAGCGCGCCGCAGCGCCCATGCGCTGCGGCGCGCGGATGAAAAGCCCAATTCCCGCCGCTGGGCTAGATTCGACTCACCCTCCTTCCTGGCACACGGC
>DASPXO010000033.1:0-3248 GCA_035637235.1 Gemmatimonadales bacterium
AGGCCGCGGCGGGCAGGGGCAGCCCGTGATCGCGCGCGTTGACCAGGGTGGCGATGGCGAGCCCGCCGCCGGCGGACTCTCCCGCGAAGGCGATGTCCGATGGGGCTGTGCCGTTGTGCAGGAGGGCTTCGTAGGCTGCCAGTGCGTCGTCGACCGCTGCCGGGTACGGGTGCTCGGGGGCGAGCCGGTAGTCGACGGAGATGACCTTGGCGCGGGTCCTCCGGCCGACCTGCGAGGCCAGGTCAGCGGCGAGGAAGGCGTCCCCCAGCACGTACACGCCGCCGTGGAAGTACAGGACAATATGGCGAGGTTCGACTCCGTCGACTGTGATCTCGGCCGTCGGGACGCCGCCCAGCGCGGCTGCGGTCACGGTCACGTCGGCGGGCAGCGGCTGCGCCGATATCAACTCCCGGAGCTGTCGCCGCTGCTCGTCGACATCGGCGTCGGCGGGGAAGGCTGACTGCCGCAGGATTGCATCGAGGTTCTCTCGCTGTTCGCTGCTCACCGAGGATCTCCCTTCGGTTGGGATTCACCGGGCAGCACCCCAGGCGGGCTCACCCATGTCAATCCGCTGCTGAAATTTCCTGCCGGCAGGCGGGCAGCTACCAGGCTGGCCGCCAGGCAGGTGAGGAGGCGTCACCGGATCATGGTGATTCGCGCGACCGGAGCACCGCAGAACCGATCTCCCGCGGACAGCCGTGCATGTGCTGGTTCCGGCCAGCCTCTGCCGTCGCCCCTGGATGGGGCGAGCAAGCCGGCTGGCTATGACGGCTTGCGCGGTTGTGCACGGCGTCGGTCGCTCGGTTGCCGTTCCGGTCCCCGCCCTGGGCACTGGGTGGGGACGGGCAAACCGGCCGGCTGCGACACCTTTCCGTGGGCGTCCACTGTTCAGATCGCGTCCAGTTCGGCGACGGCGTCGGGTGCCAGTACCGGGTACGTTCCTGGGTCAGATCCACCCGCAGCCGCGTGTAGTCACGCAGCACACGGATAGCAGGGGGCGGCACGAACGAGGGCCGCAACAGGCCCTTCTCGGTGAGTTTCGCCAACCACACCGCATCGAGCTTGTCCGTTTTGGGCCTACCCGGGACGTTCTTGACATCACGGGCGTTGACCAACTACACCTCCAAGCCAGCGGCCTCGAGCACGTAGAACCAGATCCGCCAGTAGTCCGACGTGCTCTCAACGGTGACCCTCTCCACCCCCTGAGCCACCAACGTCTCGCCGAGTTCGACGACCGCGTTAGTGGTCGCGGCCACATCCCATACCTTGCTGATACGCCGACCCGGGGCCTTCTCGTGCGGCACCCGCACGCATACCTTCCCCGACTGCTTGGCTACATCGATCGCGCAGACCCGCTCCACGATCTGCTCATACTCACCGTCGGTGATCTCCTCGGGTTCCTTCATCACTGCGGGGCCATCCTCCATCACCCGTCCACACACAACAGAGGCGGGATGCCCGGGGGCCTCGGTCGGGAACCGAAATTCTGACCGGCGTGCTCGAAGCAACAGTGCGTGACCCTCCAAGGTCGGGGCCCCAGCGTCAGACTAGCCCACGGGCTCACACGTCCCAGAGAAGACACCGACGTCGGCGGGCAACCCACACCACCCTCCCACGCCACCAAAGCGTCACCGGAACAGACACGCGGACCAACCAGAAACAGACCACCACGCCGGCTCCCCGCACCACACGGGTCCCAGACCGCAACCCAGACCCCATTTTCACGCCTACGAGGCGTCACCGGAAGGGACAGGGAGACTAGTGTAGACAGATACATTGGACTTTATTGTCAGAACCCTTCCGCCATAGAGGAAGTCGTGCCAGAATAGGCATATGAATCTATCGGAGCATCAGCGCGCGGAGTTGCAATCGCACATCAGCACCGGCGCATACGACGGATCGGTCGAGGCTCGGGCTAAAATCGTGCTCTGGCACGACGAGAGCTACAATAATGCGCAGATCGCCAGAATGGCTGGCACGACACCTCCGACTGTGGCCAAGTGGTTGACGAGGTATGAGGACTTCGGCATCGAAGGACTCATCAACAGGACCTCTCCTGGCAGCCCGCTGCAAATTCCCTCTCGGATCCGCGCCCGTGTGCTGGCGTTGACGCGTGAAACGCCGCCGGAGCACCTTGGGATATCGCATTGGACGTCACCGCAGATGGCCCGCTACATCAAACTGACCGAGGGCGTATACGTTTCACAGACCTGGGTCTCGCGACTGTGGCGGGATAACGGACTACAACCATGGCGACAGGGGACGTTCAAGATCTCCAAAGATCCCGACTTCGAGGCGAAGGTCCGGGACATCGTCGGCCTCTACCGTGAGCCGCCAGAGGGGGAGGCGGTCCTGTCCGTCGATGTCAAGTCGCAGGTCCAGGCGCTGGACCGCACCCAACCGATGCTCCCGGTCGACTTCGGCATGACCGCCAAACGCACGCACGACTACGTGCGGAACGGCACCACCGATCTGTACGCATGTCAGGACGTGCGGACCGGGAAGGTGACCGCCAATCTGTCGGCTACCCACACGACTGCGGACTTCCTGAGACTCATGGACGCCGTGGTGAAAGAACGTCGCGAGGAAAAGATTCACGTGGTCCTGGATAATGCGTCGGCACACAAGTCCGAGGAGACCAAGAAGTGGCTGGCCAAGCACAATGGCCGGATCGTCTTTCACTTCACGCCAACCGGGGCGTCCTGGTTGAACATGATCGAGATCTGGAACGGCATCATCACCCGGCAACTGATCCGGCGCGGCACGCATGCTTCGGTGAAGGTGCTCAACGCCGACATCAGGCAGTTCGTGGCGAACTGGAACAGCTACTGCAAGCCGGTCTCCTGGAAGGTAACCGCAGACAAGATCATCGAGAAGGTGCGGCTTGTAACGGCACAACTGGACAGGCTGCTGGGTGCCACCGAGATCGGCGACGTGATCACGGAGGTAGCTTAAAGCCCAATGTATCTGCCTACACTAGCCTGAGCTTGCTTTTTAACCTGGCTGTAGGTTCTAGCCTTTGACCGTTGTGTCGGTTTTGGTGTTCTTGCCTGGGTCGTGGCGTGGGGCGCGGTGGGCGTTCGTGGAGCCTGGTGGCCGGCCGGGGCGGCGAAACCCGCGGCGGACCCGGGCGGGGGTGAGCCGGCCGGGTCGGGTGACCGGTTTCTCCCAGGGCCGGCGTAGGTCCTCGGTCAGGTGGCGGGCCAGCCGGAGCTGGGTGTGGGCGGTGAGGATCAGCCAGGTCCAGC
>DASPXO010000034.1:0-15628 GCA_035637235.1 Gemmatimonadales bacterium
CCGCTCGGGGCCGTACACTCCCGTCACGGCGATGGCCAGCCGCTCGACCGGAAGCCATTGCGCGCGCACCAGGGCGGTCTTGCCCCGGTTGTTGTCCACGGCGACGTTCCAGCCGTTCACCGCTCCAAGGACGAGCTCGAACCGGGGCGAAGCCGTGAAGCGGACCAACCCGCCGCTCAGCTTCGCCGGTCGCGCGAGCTCGACGTTGAACGAGCTCGTGGGGACGAAGTTCAGCGGCTCGTCGTCCCGCTCAAACCCGATCGGCGCGTCGAAGCGACCCAGCGCCAGCGTCCACCGGCTGGCCGCGCGCGGCGTCCAACTGACGATCAGGTTCTCGATCTCGGTCGACGCCTCGCCGTCCTCGAGCGCCGTCGTCAGCTGCGCGAAGACATAGGCGTCGCCCGCCGACTTGAAGAGACTCAGCGCGACCTTGCCTGCCGTGAACCCGTTCGCCCGCGCGGCGCGGTCGTAGTCCCCCCGCCCCACCGCGAAGCCGGTGATGGTGACCGGCTGCGGCTCCTCGAATGTGACTTCGCGCTCCTGGGCTCCGGCTCGGACGGCCAGGCCGCAGAGCAGCGCGCACCACGGCGCACTGCGCATGTGAATCCTCCGAGTTGTGGTACGGCCAACAAGTCAGGTCAGACGAGCCCGTTCGGAGGGGGCGACTCAGGAGCGAGGGACGGGGAAGGGGGAAGCGGGGAGCGGGAAGGGTACGACCGGGCCCGTACCGGCCGCGGGATCTCCGGCGCCCCAGGGAGGACGGCCGGCACCGCGGGGGATATCGCCAGGGTCGATCCGCCGGTCATCTCGTCGCAGAAGCAGGGGGCATCACCTGGCCCGCCCGCGTGCCCCGCATGCGGCTGATGAGCCTGGCGGTGCTGGCAGGCCATGACCGCCTGGACGGTCACGCCGCCCGGCCCGGCGGTGAGCCAGCAGGCGGCGGCCACGAGCCAGAGCGTGCGCGCCACGGGACGTCGCATCAAGAGGTATTGTACGGCCGTTCGTTCGGCTGGCGCAACCCCGGCCGGGGCGTGTATTCTGCACCGCTACTTCGCACGGAGCAGCGCCCCATGGGTGAGCGCATCGACTTCCGGGACGGCCGCTGGACGGTGCCTGATCGCCCCACCATCCCGTTCATCGAGGGGGACGGCACCGGGCCCGATATCTGGCGCGCCGCGCGGCTCGTGTTCGACGCCGTGGTCGAGCGGGTCTCGGGCGGGAAGCGCCGCGTCGAGTGGCTGGAGCTGGCGGCGGGCGAAACGGCGTTCCGTGAGACCGGGAACTGGCTCCCCGAGGAGACGCTCGCCACCATCCGCCGCTACCGGGTGGCGATCAAGGGACCCCTCACGACGCCGGTGGGGGGCGGGATCCGCTCGCTCAACGTCGCCCTGCGGCAGGCGCTCGACCTGTACGCCTGCATCCGTCCGGTGCGCTACTTCGAGGGCGTCCCCAGCCCGGTGCGGGAGCCCCACAAGCTCGACGTGGTGATCTTTCGCGAGAACACCGAGGACGTCTACGCCGGCATCGAGTACGCGGCCGGGACGAAGGAAGCCGAGCAGCTGCGGGCGTTCTTGTGCGACCAGCTGGGCGCGAAGCTCCGCGAGCACAGCGCGATCGGCATCAAGCCGATGTCGCGGTTCGGGTCGCAGCGGCTGGTCGTGAAAGCGGTCGCGTATGCGATCAAGTCGGGCCGCCGGTCGGTGACGCTCGTCCACAAGGGCAACATCATGAAGTTCACCGAAGGCGCGTTCCGCGAATGGGGCTACGAGGTCGCCAGGGAGCGGTTCGGGAACGAGACGATTCCGGAATCGGAGCTAGGCAAGGGGAAGGGGGAAGAGGGTCGGGTGGTCATCCAGGACCGCATCGCGGACTCGATGTTCCAGCAGGTGCTGCTGCGACCGGAGGACTACGCGGTGCTGGCCACGCCCAACCTGAACGGCGACTATCTGTCCGACGCCTGCGCCGCCCAGGTCGGCGGGCTCGGCATGGCGCCTGGAGCGAACGTCGGCGACGGGTACGCCGTGTTCGAGGCGACGCACGGCACGGCCCCCAAGTACGCGGGGCAGGACAAGGTGAATCCCGGCAGCCTGATCCTGTCGGGCGCGATGATGTTCGAGGAGCTGGGGTGGACCGACGTGGCGGCGGCCATCGTGCGCGGGCTGGCGGGCGCCATCAAGTCGCGCCGCGTGACGTACGACTTGGCGCGCCAGCTGCCGGACGCCACCCTGGTCTCGACCTCCAATTTCGCCCGCGGCATCGTCGAGCATGTCTGAGCTGACCGGCAGCGTCGCGCCGTCGCCACCCGCAGAGGTGGAGACGCCGCTGTTGGCCGTGGCGCTGGCCGAGGGCGCCGCCGTCCCCGCGTCGCTCGTGGAGCTGGATCGCACTGCCGGCGGCTTCCTGACTCGCGCCGTCACGAGCGGCGACTTCAAGGGCAAGCGGGACGAGACGATTCTGCTGTATCCGAGCGGCGGCACGGCGCAGCGCATCCTGCTCGTGGGCATGGGCAAGGCCGGCGCCGTCACGCGCTCGAGCATCCGGCGCGCGGCCGCCGTGGCCGGGAAGCGCGCGCGCGCGCTCGGCAGCAGGCAGCTCGCCTTCGCCGTGGCCCCGGAGGCGCGCGCCGGCGTCGCCGCGCAGGACCTGGGGCAGGTCGTCCTCGAAGGCGCGGCGCAGGGCGCCTGGGCATTCACCGAGCTCAAGGCGGCGCCCGAGGATCCGAAGCCCGAGGTCGAGTCGGTCGCGATCGTGTGCGACCCCAAGGAGGCGGCGGACGTCGCCATCGGCCGGAAGATCGGCGAAGCGGTCGCGGCCGGGCACCGGCTCGCGCGCTACCTCCAGATGCAGCCCGGCAACGTGTGCACGCCGAGCTACCTCGCCGACCGGGCGGCCGCACTCGCCGCGGCGCACGGGTTCGGCCTCACGGTGCTCGACCGCGCCGCGCTGTCCAAGGAAGGCATGGGCGCGCTGCTCGCCGTGGCTCAGGGCTCGCACCAGGAGCCGCGCTTCATCGTGCTCGAGTACCGGGGCGCCGGGGACGCAGCGCCGGTGGCGCTCGTCGGCAAGGGCGTCACGTTCGACTCAGGGGGCATCTCGATCAAGCCGGCGCAGAACATGGAGGACATGAAGTTCGATATGTCCGGCGCCGCGGCCGTACTCGGCACGTTCGAGGTACTGGGCCGGCTGAAGCCGAAGATCAACGTGACCGGCCTGATCCCGTCCACCGAGAACCTGCCGTCCGGGACGGCGATCAAGCCCGGCGACGTGATCAAGAGCCACTTCGGCAAGACGATCGAGATCATCAACACCGATGCCGAGGGGCGGCTCATCCTGTGCGACGCGCTGTCGTACGTCCGGCGCTTCAAGCCCGCCGCGGTGCTCGACGCCGCCACGCTGACGGGCGCCGTCGTGGTGGCGCTGGGGCACGTCGCCATCGGCGCGCTGGGGAACGACGAGGCGCTGCTCGCCGAAGTGCGCGATGCCGGCGAGCGCGCGGGCGAGCGCTGCTGGCCGCTCCCGCTGTGGGACGACTACCGCGAGCTGCTCAAGTCCGACATTGCCGACCTCAAGAACTCCGGCGGGCGGGGAGCCGGAACGATCGCCGGCGGCTGGTTCCTGCGCGAGTTCGTGGACGGCTTCCCCTGGGTGCACTTGGACATCGCCGGGACCGCCTACACCGACGGCGAGGGCCCGCATCAGGCCAAGGGGCCCACGGCGGTCGGCGTCCGGCTCTTCACCGAATTCATCCTGAAGCGCGCGGGAGCGTGACCCGCCGCCTGCTCTGCGGGGGCGCGTTGCTGGCGTTCGCGGGAGGAGCAGGAGCCGTCGGGCCCGCCGCCGCCCAGGTGGATACCACGGCGCGCCGGGACACCACCGCACGCCAGGACACGACCGCGCGCCGCGACACCGTCGCGCGTGACACGCTGCCCCTCCAAATGCCGGTCCCGCCCGCGCAGCGGCCCGCCGGCCCGCTCCCCCGCGGCACGCGCTACTCGTTCACCGCCGACTCGTTCGCGTTCTCGAACATCCAGACGCTCTCCGACCTGCTCGCTCACATCCCCGGGGTGTACGTCGCGCGCGGCGGCATCTACGGCCAGGCGGAGATCGCGTTCTACGGGGGGCGCGGCGCCGCGGGGCTCGAGCTCTACTGGGACGGGGTGCCGTACCTGCCGCTCGGCCGCGACTCCGTCTTCCTCGATCCGGCCCGCATCTCCCTCGCGCCGCTCGAGCAGGTCGACGTCGTCGTCCTCCCGGGCATGCTCCGCGTGTATCTCGTCACCGTGCGGCACCGGTCGACCGCCACCGCCACGCAGCTCCGGATCGCCACCGGCCAGGTGAGCACGGCGAACTACCGCGGCTTGTTCGCGCGCCGCTGGCGCTCGGGGCTCGGTCTGTCGCTCGTCGCCGACTACAACAACAACGACGGCATCGCGAGCAGCTCGAGCTCGCCATTCGGCAGCGTGGATCTCTGGGTCAAGGCCGAATACCTGCCGAGTGCCACGCGCGGCGTCTCGTACCAGACCCTGAGCTCGAGCTGGAAGCGCAACCCGGCCGCGGATCTCACGGACAAGTTCAGCTACCGGCGCCGCGACGGCATCTTGCGCGCGTTCCTCGCCGCCCGGGGCGACGGCCTGGGGCCGCGCCTCGAGCTCGTCTACGCCACGGCGACCGCCGGGCGCGACACGGCGGTGCCCGAGCGCTCGCTGAGGCAGGGCCTGGTCGCCGTGAGCCACGCCTGGCGGCGGGCGCAGCTGGGAGCGACGCTCTCCGCGCAGGGCCACGACCGACCCTGGCAGGTGGAGGCGGCGGCCGCGTGGCGTCCGATCCGGCCGCTCACGCTCGCGGCCGACGCGCGGCACGCGCGCTACAGCGGCTCCCGCCGCGGCGACCGAGCGCATCTCAGCGCCGGGCTCGGCCTGCCGCTCGGCTTCTCGATCCGGGGCGACCTCGCGTGGGCGAACGATCTGCAGGCCCCGGCCTGGGCGGACGACACGGCGCAGAAGACCGTGGACGTCACGGGCGCCCTCCGGTGGGATCGTGCATGGGTCACGCTCGAAGCCGGCGGGGGGCGGCGCGACCCGTTCGAGCCGGTCGGATCCCCGGCCGGACTGAAGACGATCGCCGGCCTGGCTCCGACGCCGCGCACCCGCTACGTCAGCGCGCACGGCGCCATCCGGCCGCTCCCCGGCCTGACGCTGGCCGGATGGTACTCGGACCCCCGGCTCGCCGGCGGGAACGACTTCGAGCCGCCCTACCGTGCCCGGGCAGCGGCGACGTTCTACTCCAAGTTCTGGCGGGTGTATCGCAGCGGAATCTTCGCGCTCCGGGCCGAAGTCGCCATGGAGTCGTGGAGCAGGGGTACGGCAGGGCTCGACCCGAATGGCTCGCCGCTCGAGCTCCCCGGCGCCACCTTCATGGAGACGAACATCGAGCTGCGCGTGGCGGGCGTGACGATCTACTGGATCCAGCGCAACATGAACGGCATGCGGGCCAGTTACGTCCCGGGGCTCGACTACCCGCGGCGGTTCCAGTTCTACGGGGTGCGTTGGGCGTTCACGAACTAACTACTGGGTGTCGGGTTTCAGGTGTCGGGTGTCGGTGTCAGGGACTGCCATTTGGCCACCTGACACCTGACACCAGACACCCGACACCAGCTTTTTGAGATTGACCTAACCTGTTCGTGGAGCTATAGTTAAAGTTTGTGCCCCGAAGCATGACGGGTTTCGGCGCGGCCGATGGCAAGGTCCTCGGCGGGCGGCTGCGGGTCGAGATCCGCACCGTGAACCATCGCTACTACAACCCCCAGTTCAAGCTGCCGCTCGAGCTCGCGGGGGTCGAGTCGCAGCTGCGGGAGCGGTTGCGCCAGCGGCTCGACCGGGGCCACGTGGCGGTGACGGGCCGCTGGCTCGAGCCGCCGCCGGCGGAAGGGGTGATGGCGGTGGACGTGGCGCGCGCGCGCCAGCTGGTGACCGCGCTGCGGGCGCTCAAGAAGCAGCTGAAGCTCAAGGGCGACGTGGACCTGGCGTTCGTGGCGCGCCAGCCGGACGTGCTGCTGCCCCAGGGTGACGGCCCGGCGGCGGTCGCGTGGAGCGAGGTCGAACCGATCGTCGAGCAGGCGGCGCGCGAGGTGCTGGGGATGCGGGCACGGGAAGGGGGCGCGCTCGCCGCCGAGCTCACGCAGCGGCTGGACGCGCTCGAGGCGGGAGCGCGGGTGATCGAGCAGCGAGCCCCGGTGCGGCTCGCGGCCGAGCTCGCGCGCCTCAAGAAAGCCGTGGCGGAGCTCGCGACCGGAGTCCAGGTGGACGAGCAGCGGCTCGCGGTCGAGATCGCCCTGATGGCGGACCGCGTCGACATCACCGAGGAGCTGGTGCGCCTGCGCGCCCACCTCGGGGCGTGCCGCGAGACGCTGGTGGCGGAAGGCGGCGTCGGCAAGCAGCTCGGGTTTCTCGCCCAGGAGCTCCTGCGCGAGGTGAACACCATCGGCTCGAAGGCGAACGACGCGGCCGTGACCCAGAGTGTGATCGCCATGAAAGGCGAGCTCGAGAAATTCCGGGAGCAGCTCGAGAACCTGGAGTGACGCCGCGCGTCGTCGTGCTGTCGGCGCCGTCGGGCGGCGGCAAGACGACGATTGCGCGGGAGCTGCGCAAGCGGCTCCCCGGGGTCTTCGGATACTCGGTTTCGGCGACGACGCGGAAGCCGCGGACCGGGGAGCGAGACGGCGAAGCGTATCACTTTCTCACGCGCGACGAGTTCGAGCGCCGCGTGCAGGCGGGCGAATTCCTCGAGTGGGTCGAATACGCCGGCGAGCGGTACGGCACCCTGCGGAGCGAGGTCGACCGGGTGCTCGCCAGCGGCCGGCACGTGGTGCTCGACGTCGAGCTGAAGGGAGCACGCCGCGTCCGCACGGCGTACCCTCGCCCGGCCTCACTGAGCATTTTCGTGATCCCGCCGTCGCCGCGCATCTTGCTCGAGCGACTGCGCAAGCGGCGGACCGAGTCCGAAGCGGAGCTCTTGGAGCGGCTGGCGATCGCCGTCCGAGAGGTGCGAGCGGCGGAAGAGGACGCGAAGCAGGCGATCCTGTTCGAGCACATCGTGGTGAATGACGACCTGGACGCAGCCGTAAACCTGGTGATCGACATCGTCGGCAACCCGGCTGCCGAACGGCACCGCGCCGGGGACATGATCACACGCGTCGCGGCGTTCGCGCGCGAGCTGGAACGCGAAGCCGAACAACTGGGGCAGTCCGCAAGAAGGAGCACGTGATGAGAATCGTGACCCCGAGCGAAGTCGCCGCGCAGACCCAGAACAAGTACCTGGGCGTGCTCGTGGCGGCCAAGTTCGCGCGTTTCGTGAACGACTTCCCGCGCGACCGGTCGGTCGACTACGAACAGAAGCTCACCACCCGATCCATGAACGAGCTGATCCAGGGCCGCCTCAAGTACCGGCTGGTCCGGCGGCGGCGCCAGGAGGCCTGATGTCGTTCGCCGGCCGGCACGTCGTCCTCGGCGTGTCGGGCGGGATCGCGTGCTACAAGAGCTGCACGCTCGCCCGGCGACTCGCCGAGGCCGGCGCCGCGGTGGACGTCGTGCTCACCGCATCCGGCGGCGAGTTCGTGCGGCCGGTCACCTTCGAGGCGCTCACCGGGCGCCCGGTCCTGACCTCCCTGTGGGAGCGCGACCGGGCGCTCGCGCACGTCGGGCTGGCGAAGCAGCCCGACCTCGTGCTGGTCGCACCGGCGACGGCCAACGTGTTGGCCCGCGCGGCGATGGGCATGGCGGACGACCTGCTCACCGCCCTCCTGCTCGCCCGCACCGGCCCGGTGCTGGCCGCGCCGGCGATGAATGACGCGATGTACGCCCATGCCGCGACGCTCGCCAACATGAAGACGCTCGCGGGGCGGGGCTGGCACTTCGTGGGCCCCGAGACCGGGCCGCTCGCCGAGGGGCCGAGCGACCGGCCGGGACGCATGAGCGAGCCCGAGACGATTCTCGCCGCGGCGGCGCGGCTCCTGGTCCGGGGCGGGCGGCTCAAGGGCAAGACGGTCGTGGTGACGGCGGGTCCGACCCGCGAGCATCTCGATCCGGTGCGCGTGATCACGAACCCGTCCAGCGGCCGGATGGGGTTCGCGCTCGCGGAAGCGGCGTACGCCCGCGGCGCCGAGGTCGTCCTCGTCGCGGGACCGACCGAGCTGGCGCTCCCGGCCGGCGTGACCGCGCACCGCGTCGAGACCACGGAACAGATGCAGCGCGCCGTCCAGGCGCTCGTGAAGCAGGCACAGCTGCTGATCATGGCCGCGGCGCCCGCCGATTACCGGCCCGCCGCCCCCGCGGTAGCCAAGCGGCCGCGCGCGCCCGGCACGCTCACCCTCGAGCTGGAGCCCACGCCCGACATCCTCGGCACGCTCACACGCGCCGCAGGGTGCGTGGTCGTGGGGTTCGCCCTCGAGACGGGGGGCGACGGCGTTGCGCGCGCCCGCCGGAAGCTGCAAGATAAGGCGCTTGACTTCGTAGTGCTCAACGACGCGCTCGAGCCCGGCGCGGGGTTTGAGGTGGCCACGAACCGCGTGATCATCATCGGAAGGAGCGGGGAGCCGATCGAGCTCCCGCTCCTTCCCAAGCGCGACGTGGCGGAGCGAATCCTCGACGCGGTGGAACAGGCGCTGACGTGAGCGACGGGCGGGCACTGGCGCGGCAATTCCTGGAACAGCAGCGGCTGCTGGGCGGAGACCCGGTAATTCTGGCGGACGGGCGGACTGGCGGACCGCCGGACTGTAAAACCGACGAGCATCCACCCGTGCCGCAACTGTCCGCCCGTCCGCCCGTCCGCCCGTCCGCCCGTGCGCCGTCCGCCTGTCCGCCTGTCCGCCCGACCGCCATCTCACTTCCCCCGGACGGCATCTCGTTCGACCCCCCCGGCGGCGATCTCTTCAGCAACGATCCCGTCCAGCAGGCGGGCTCGCTCGACGCGATCGCCGAGCTCGTGACCGCGTGCACCAGGTGCCGCCTGTGCGAAGGCCGCCGTCACGCCGTGCCGGGCGAAGGCCCCGGCGATGCGCGCCTCGTCGTCGTGGGCGAAGGGCCTGGGAGGGTGGAGGACCAGACCGGGCGGCCGTTCGTAGGCCAGGCGGGCGAGCTGCTCACCAAGATCCTCGCCGCCATCCAGCTGCCGCGGGAGCGGGTCTTCATCTGCAACGTCGTGAAGTGCCGGCCGCCCGAGAACCGCGTGCCGCAGTACGACGAGATCGCGGCGTGCGTCCCCTACCTGTTCCGCCAGATCGACCTGCTCAAGCCGAGGGTGATCCTCGCGATGGGGGGCACCGCGGCGCAGACGATCTTGAACACCAAGCAGGCGCTGGGCGCCTTGAGGAATCAGGTGCACCGGTGCCGGGGCATTCCGGTTATCGTTACCTACCATCCGGCCGCCCTGCTCCGGAACCCCAACTGGAAGAAGCCGACCTGGGATGACGTCCGTATCGCCCGCCGTCTCCTCGACTGAGCGGCCCCCGGCCCCCTCCGAGTTCGCCGGCCGCCAGGCTCCCTGGAGCAACGAAGCCGAGCAGGCGGTGCTCGGCGCTATGCTGCTGGACCAGGACGCGGCTCTCAAGGCCGCCGAGCTGCTCGACGACACGATGTTCTACCGCGAGGGGCACCGCTTGCTGTTCCGCGCGATGACCGCGCTGAGCGAGCGCGGGGACGTGATCGATCCGGTGACGCTGCGGGAAGAGCTGCTCAAGCGGGGCGATCTGGAGCGGGCCGGGGGCATGGAGTACGTCGGCGGCTTGATCGACGTGGTGCCGACCGCCGCGAACATCGACTACCACGCGCGCATCGTGAAGGACCGGGCGGTGCTGCGCCGCCTGATCGATGCCGCCACGGCGATCATCCAGGACGCCTACGAGGGGCGGAGCACGCCGGCCGAGCTGCTGGACAACGCCGAGCACCGGGTATTCCAGGTCGCCCAGCTGAAGCGCACCGAGGAGTTCACCCGGCTGAAGGAGCTGATCTGGCCGACGATGGAGCGCATCGAGCAGCTCCAGGCCGGTCACGGCGCCGTCACGGGCGTGCCGACGGGCTTCGTGGACTTGGACCGGCTCACGGCGGGGTTCCAGAAGAGCGACCTCGTCATCGTGGCCGCGCGGCCCTCGATGGGGAAGACGGCGTTCATCCTGAACGTGGTGCAGCACGCCGCGATCGAGCACACGCTGGGCGTCGCGATCTTCTCGCTGGAAATGTCGAAGGACGCGCTGGTGCAGCGACTGCTCTGCTCCGAAGGGCTGGTGGACGCTCAGCGGCTGCGGCGCGGCCAGCTGCGGGACGACGACTACCCCAAGCTGGCCCGCGCCGCCGGCCTGCTCGGCACCGCGCCGATCTGGATCGACGACTCCGCGATGCTCACGCCGCTCGCGATGCGCTCCAAGGCCCGCCGGCTCAAGGCGGAGCACGACATCGGGATGGTGGTCGTGGACTACCTCCAGCTCATGCAGGGGCCGACCGAGGCGGAGAGCCGCCAGCAGGAGATCTCCTACATCTCCCGCTCCCTCAAGGCGCTCGCGAAGGAGCTCGGCCTCCCCGTCGTCGCCCTCTCGCAGCTGTCGCGCGCGCCGGACCAGCGGACGGGCGACCATCGCCCGCAGCTCTCCGACCTGCGCGAGTCGGGCGCCATCGAGCAGGACGCGGACGTGGTGTGCTTCATCTACCGGCCGGAGATGTACTACGGTCCGGTGGACAAGGACGGGAACAGCATCGAAGGCATCGCGGAGCTGATCGTCAGCAAGCAGCGCAACGGCCCCACCGGACTGGTGCCGCTGTACTTCAAGAAGGAATACACCCGCTTCGACAACCGCTCGCTGCGGGACCCGCCCCCGTCCCCCGCCCCCCCCACGCTCGCCACGCCCGCGGAGGCCGGCCGTGGCGCCTGAGGGCCTCGGTGAGCTCGCCCGCCGTCTCGCCGCCTGACGTCGGAGTCGTGATCGTGGCCGCCGGCGCCGGCGTCCGCGCCGGGCCCGGCGAGCCGAAGCAATTCCGGCCCATCCACGGCGTGCCCATGCTGCTGCGGGCGCTGCGCCCCTTCACGTCGCATCCCGAGGTGGCGCACGTGGTGATCGCGCTGCCCGCCGGCCACGCCGAGCGGCCCCCCGAGTGGCTGTCCAGGCTGCTGGGCGAGCGGCTGAGCCTCGTCACGGGCGGCACCGCGCGGGCGGACTCGGTGCGGGCGGGCCTCTCCGCCCTCCCGCGGACGGCGGGTGTCGTCCTGGTCCACGACGGCGCGCGTCCGTTCGTGAGCCGCGAGACGATCGACGGCGTAATCGCGACGGCGCGCGCGGGGTGCGGGGCGGTGGCCGCGGCGCCGCTCAGCGACACGGTGAAGGAAGTCGCCGCAGGAAACCGCATTGCCCGAACGGTGCCGAGGGAGCGCCTGTGGCGCGCCCAGACCCCGCAGGGCTTCCCGCGCGTCATGATCGAGCAGGCGTACGCCGAGCTGAGGGACCGCGACGCCGCGCCGACCGACGACGCCGAGCTGTGCGAGCGGGCAGGCTTGCCGGTGGACGTGGTGCCCGACACGCCGCACAACTTCAAGGTGACGACCGCGGACGACTTCCGGATCGCCGAGGCGTGGGCGCGCGAGCTGCGGTGAGCACGCTCCCGTTTCGCACGCCGGAGGAGGTCGAAGCGGCGCTCGAGCGCGCCGTGGCGCATCTCCGCTCCAGCCGGCTGATCGCGTATCCGACGGAGACGGTTTACGGCCTCGGCTCGTGCGCCCGGGCCGCCGACGTCCAGGCGTTGCAACAGCTCAAGGGCCGGCGACCCGACAAGCCGTTCCTGGTGCTCGTGGGCAGCCTCGACATGGCACAAGCGCTGGGGCTGGCGTTCACCGAGGCGGCGAGCGCGCTGGCGCGGGTGTTCTGGCCGGGGCCGCTCACGCTGGTGCTCCCTGGCGGAAGCGGCCGGCTGCCGGACGTCATACGGGGTCCCGAGGGCGGCGTCGCCGTGCGCTGGACGTCGCACCGCGGCATGGCGCGCCTGCTGCGGGCGCTGGGTGAGCCGGTGACCTCGACCTCCGCGAACCTGCCGGGCAGTCCCCCGGCGCCCGGCGCGGAGGCGATCGTGCGAGATTTCCAGGCGGCGGTCGAGGCGGGGACGCTGCTCGTGCTGGACGGAGGCGTGCTCGGGAACTCCCCTCCATCCACCGTGGTCGATTGCACGCAGCCGCAGCCGCGGCTGGTGCGCGAGGGGGCGCTGAAGCTGGGCGAGCTGCGGCGTGCCGCCGGGGGGCTCGCACCGTGACGACTCGATGAAGCAGATCCTGCTGGTCTGCACCGGCAACATCTGCCGGAGCCCGCTCGCGGCGGCCCTGCTCGAGCGGGCGCTGCGGGAGCGCGCCGCTGCGGGGATGGAGGTCACCTCCGCGGGGACGGGCGCCTGGGACGGCGCCCCGGTGTCCGAAGGGGCGTACCTCGTCGGTCTCGAGCGGGGGCTCGACCTCTCGGGCCACCGCGCGCGCCTGCTCACCCGCGAGCTCGTAGAGGAGGCCGATCTGATCCTCACGATGGCGCGCCATCACCGGGCCCGGGTGGACGAGCTGGGTGGCGAGGGCCGCGTCTTCGTGCTCGGGGAGTACGCCGGGCGCGAGGGTGACGACGCCGAAGTGAGCGATCCCTTCGGCGGGGATCTCGACGTCTACCGCGACACCTTGGCGGAGCTCGACGCCCTGCTCGACGCCGCGGTGGCCCGCATCGTCAAAGAGTTCGCGAGCGGTGGAAATCAACGCTAGGACCCGGCTGCTCGCGGTGATCGGGGACCCGATCGCCCATTCGCTCTCACCCGTCATGTACAACGCCGCGCTCGGCGCGCTCGGCCTCGACGCCGTGTACGTGGCACTGCGCGCGCCGGCGGCCGCGCTGCCGGCGCTGTTCACGGCGCTCGCGGCGGTGGGCGGGGCGGGGAACGTCACGGTGCCGCACAAGGAGGCGGCGGAACGATGCCTGGCGCGGAAAACGGACCTGTGCATCCGGGTGGGAGCGTGCAATACGTTCTGGACCGAGCGCGGCGAGCTGGTGGGCGACAACACGGACGTCGCGGGACTGCTCGCGTGCCTGCAGCAGCTGGGCGGGCACGACGGCAGCTGGCTGGTGGTCGGCACCGGCGGGGCGGCGCGGGCGGCGGCCATCGCGGCCGGAGAGGCGCGCGCCCAGCTGCACGTGCTGTCCCGCGACGCCGCCCGCGCGCAGGCCTTCGCCGAATGGGCGCGCAGCCACGGCGTGCGGGCGGAGCCCGCGCGCGGGGCCCTCGAGCCCGACGTCGCCATCAACGCCACCCCGCTGGGACTGAAGGAGAGCGATCCGCTGCCGCTCGATCCCGCGCGCGCCCCCCGCCTGAGCGCCGCGCTCGACCTGGTCTACGCGCCGGGTGAGACCCGGTGGGTGCGGACGCTGCGCGCGGCCGGCGTCCCCGCCCAAGACGGCCGCGAGCTGCTGGTGCGTCAGGGAGTCGCGGCATTCACCCGCTTCTTCCCCGACCACGCGGCCCCCGTCGAAGTGATGCGCGCCGCGGTCGGGCGGGCGCTGCGTGCGTGAGGCCGTCGAGCAGCTGCTCCTTCCCGCAGAGTGCGCGCTCTGCCGCACGCTCTTGTCCTTCGATAACTCCCGCCGCCTCGTCTGCGACGTCTGCCGGCACCGCTGGCGCGCGGTGCTCCCGCCGTGGTGCGAGCGCTGCGGCCAGCCGGAGCCCCGCTTCGGAGCCTGCCGCTTGTGCGCGGCGTGGCCCGACGCGCTGCGCGCCGCCCGCTCGGCTGTGTGGCTCGAGGGCGGGGCGCGAGAGGCCGCGCACGCCCTCAAATACGGCGGCCTGCCGCGCATCGCGGAAGACCTGGCCGTGGCGATGGCGCGGGTCGCCCTGCCGGGGCGCGACACGGCGTGGCTGGTGCCGGTCCCGCTCGGTCCCGCGCGCCGGAAACAGCGGGGGTACAATCAGTCCGAGCACCTGGCCCGGGCCCTCGCGCGGCGCTGGCGGCGGCCGGTCGTCGACGCGCTCGCCCGCACGCGGGACACGGCCGCGCAAACGGCGTTGACACCGGCGGCGCGCCTGGCGAATGTGGCGGGGGCGTTTCAATTGCGGATTTCAGATTGGGGATTGCGGATTGGGCGCTCGTCCGTCGAATCCGCAATCCGCAATCCCAAATCCGCAATTGTTCTCGTTGACGACGTCTTCACCACCGGCGCGACGCTCGCCGAGGCGGCTCGCGCCCTGGAGCGGGCCGGTGCCCGCACCGTCCTGGCCGTGACGTTCGGCCGGGCCGTCCTGCCGGATTTCACCTAGGGAGCAAGGGAGCAAGGCGATGGCGGTTCGCGTGGGGATCAACGGATTCGGCCGGATCGGGCGTAACGTCATCCGGGCTGCGGTCCTGATGAAGCAGTCTGCGCTCGAGTTCGTGGCGGTCAACGACATCACCGACACCCGGACGCTGGCCCACCTGCTCAAGTACGACTCGGTGCACGGTCGCTTTCCCGGCACCGTCGAGGCGCTGGGCGACAGCCTCGTGGTGAACGGCACGGCGATCACGGTCACCGCCATCAAGGAGCCGGACAAGCTCGGCTGGAAGGACCTGGGCGTGGAGCTGGTGCTCGAGAGCACCGGTCGCTTCACCGACCGCGATGCCGCGTCCAAACACCTGGCGGCCGGGGCCCGGAAGGTGGTGATCTCCGCCCCCGCCAAAGGCGAGGACATCACGATCGTGATGGGGGTCAACCACCGGAAGTACGATCCGGCGAAGCATCACGTCATCTCGAACGCGTCCTGCACCACGAACTGTCTCGTCCCGGTGGTCAAGGTCGTGATGGACAACTGGGGCTTCCGGCACGGCTACATGGTGACGGTGCACAGCTACACCAACGACCAGCCGATCCTCGACCTCCCGCACAAAGACCTGCGGCGCGCCCGCGCCGCCGCGCTGAGCATCATCCCGACCACCACCGGCGCGGCGAAGGCGACGGGGCTCGTGATCCCGGAGGTGAAGGGCAAGATCGACGGGGTCGCGCTGCGCGTCCCGACGCCGGACGTGTCGCTCGTGGACCTGACCGCCGAGGTCGAGCGGAAGACGACGGTCGAGGAGGTCAACGGGGCCTTCAAGCAGGCGGCCTGCTCCAGCCTCGAGGGCATCCTCGACGTCTCGGACGAGCCGCTCGTTTCGGCCGACTACATCGGCAGCCTGTTTTCGAGCGTGGTGGACGCGATGTCGACGAACGTGATCGACGGCACGCTGGTCCACGTGTCGTCGTGGTACGACAACGAGATGGGCTACTCGGCACGGTGCGTGGACCTGCTGGCCTATCTCGCCGGCAAGTGAAGAAGCGCAGCCTGCGGGACCTGCCGCCGGCGGCGCTGGACGGCCGGCGCGCGCTGCTGCGCGTGGACTTCAACGTCCCGCTCAGGGCCGGCGCCGTCGCCGACGACACGCGGATCCGCGCCGCCGTCCCCACGATCCGCTACCTGCGTGACAAGGGCGCCCGGGTCATCCTGCTGACGCACCTGGGGCGACCCAAGGGCGGACCCGATCCCGCGCTGTCCGTGAAGCAGATCGTGCGCGACGTCGAGCGGGTGCTCGGGACGACCGTGGAGTTCATTCCCGATCC
>DASPXO010000035.1:0-5490 GCA_035637235.1 Gemmatimonadales bacterium
ATCTCCTCCACCTTGGCCAGGGCGGCGTCACGCCGGCGGCCGAGGACGGCGACTTTGGCCTGGGCTGCCGCCAGGCCTGAGGCCAGGCAGCCGCCCAGCACGCCGTAGCCACCCGTCACGACGGCCACGCGTCCGGCGAGGGCGAACGGGCTCGCCGTGGCTGGTGCCATGCTGCGCTACGCTGGCTTGCCCCCGCCCCCGGGGCGAAGCCTCGCTGCCTGCTGCTGCGCCCGTAGCGCCAGCTCCGTCGCCAGGAAGCAGTGCTCCTGCGGCATGGCCGTTTCCGTGCGGTTCAGGACGTCGTCCACGAGCTGCCTGCCATATGGCAGGTCGGTGTCTTTCGAGTCGATGTAGTGGACGCCCTTGGCATCGACGAGAAACAGGTGATTGCCCCCCTCGCGACCGGCGATGTCGATGTTTTTCCGCACCTCGATGTAGCCGTCGGTGCCGAGGATCGTCAGCCGTGTGTCGCCCCACGTCGTCAGGCCGGCGGGCGTGAACCAGTCGACGCGGATGTAACCCGTGCCACCGTCACCGCGCAGCATCACGTCACCGAAGTCCTGGAAGTCCGGGTGCTCCGGGTGGTGGAGGTTGCCCACCTGTGCGGCCACGACCTCGCCACGCGTGGAGCCGGTGAAGAACAGGAACTGATCGACCTGGTGCGAGCCGATGTCGCAAATGATCCCGCCGTAGCGCGCCGGCTCCCAGAACCATTCCGGCCGCGTGGGCGGATTGACGCGGTGCGGCCCCAGGCCGATGGTCTGGACGACGTTCCCGATCGCGCCCGCCTTGACCAGCTCGCCCGCCTTGACCGTGCCCGGATTCTCGAAGCGCTCGCTGTACATGATGGAGTAGATCCGCTTCGTCTCCGCCTGCACGCGTCGGACTAGGGCGAGCTGCTCGAGCGTGATGATGCCCGGCTTGTCGGCCATGTAGTCCTTGCCGTGGCGCATCACGCGGATGCCGAGGGGCGCCCGCTGGTCGGGGATGATCGCGGAGAGGACGAGCTGGATCGTCGGGTCCTCGAGGATCTCCCGCTCGTCGCCGGCGAGCTTCGCCTGCGGGTATCTCCGGGCGAACGTCGCTCTCAGATCCGGCTCGGTCGCGAACCAGGACACGAGCTCGCCACCCCCGCGGATCGTGGCGTCGACCTGGCCGTAGATGTGCGCGTGGTTGATGCCGACGACGCCGAAGCGGAGGCGTGCCGCGTTCCGCGCGCGTCGACCGGTGCCCGGCATGGCAGGGAGGTCGACGGGCAGGGCGGTCGCGGCGGCGATGCCCGCAATCGCGCCCGCTCCCGCAGTCACGAGCTCTCTGCGCGTGAGGTTCGCCATCAGGCCGCCCGGATCGTTCGTTACTTGACCGTGAACGTCACGGTATCGGCGACGAGCGGGTTCAAGGGAATGTGCCTCCAATCCGCGATCACGGCGATCACCCGATGGCGGCCCGGCGTGAGGGAATCCAGGGCGAACTCGGTCTGGCCCCGTCCCAGGTGCAGGATCCCCGGACTACCCTTCGGAATCGTGTCGTTGACCCAGGTCAGGTCGCGATCCACGAAGAGGTGATGGTGTCCCGTGCCTGGCTGCTCGACCGTCGCCGGGACGATCCGCACTCCGGTCGCCGCCAGCTTGATGAGCACCGGCCCGGTCACCGTGGCCCCGTTCCGGGGGGACGTGATGCTCACCGTGACGGTCTTCGCAGCCTGGGCCTCCGCGGCCGGCGGTAGCAAGGCCACCGTACACAACGCCAGCACGACCGCTGCAATCGACGTTCTCACGCTGGTTACCTCCTGTTGGCAGCTCTCGTTCTCGACACACGCCGGAGCACCGCGCTGCGCGACGTTGTGGTAGGGCAAGTTCGCTCGTCGGGCGCGAGTCACAAGCGACGTCGCGCCTGATGGCGGGTTCAGGCGGCACGGAGGGCAAAGAATAGTCCCGCGCGAGGGCTTGCGCCATGGCGGAGTGTCCCGCGCGTCCCCGGTCATTCAAACCATCTGCTCCTCGCCGTCGTCATAAGGGGGACGCCGTCTCCTCGGAGCTTGGGATGAAATCACGCCTCGCGCTGTTCCTCGCCCTCTGCGCGCCCGCCGGTACGCCGCCGGCGTTGAAACCGGCCATCCAGTACACCCTGCGCGCGGACAGCGCGGACCTTTCCGGCTGGAACGTGGAGATCCGCCTCTCGAACGTCGCCGACACTTTTCGCCTCGCCATGGCGGCACATCCCGAGTACGACGATCGCTACTGGCGCTACGTGACGGCCTTCACCGTCGAATCGAGCGGCGGCACGGCGACGCTCACACGCGTCGACAGCGCCGTCTGGCAGGTCGTCGCTCCGCCGGGAGCGGTGGTGGTGCGATATCGGATCGCGCTACCGGCGCCCGCGCCCTTGCCCCGCGCCTCGTGGCGCCCGTTCCTCACATCGAGGGGCGGATTGGTCGGCGGCCCCCATGCGTTCATGTACCTGATCGGCGCCGAGCACGCGCCGGTGCAGGTGACGCTCGATCTGCCCGCCGCGTGGGAGGTCGCCACGGGCCTCGTCCCGTCCGCCGACCCACGCACGTTTACGGCGGCGAATGCCGCCGCGCTCCTGGACGCGCCGATTCTCGCGGGGCCTTTGCGCCAATGGAGCTTTGTCGCCGGCGGACGACGCCATCGCGTCGTGTATTGGCCACTCCCGGATGCGGCGCCCTTCGACACGGTCGCATTCGTCTCGGGAATTCATGCGATGGTACAGCAGGCGATCGCGCTGTTCGGCCGGGCTCCGTATCAGGCGTACACGTTCCTCTTTCAGGACGGCGCCTACGGCGCGCTCGAGCATCGCAGCTCCGTCACGCTCGGCGCCCCCAGTGCGGAACTTACGCGCGATCCCAACGCCGCACTTCAGGAGACGGCGCACGAGTTCGTGCATACCTGGAACCTGCTGCAGATCCGGCCGGTGGAGTACCGCGACGTGGACTACCGCACGCAGCCGCCCGTCGCGAGCCTGTGGTTCAGCGAAGGACTCACGCTGTTCTACGCCGACCTGTTGCTGCGCCGGGCCGGCGTGCAGCTCCGCGACTCGACGCGTGTGGCGCATCTCGAGCGGCTGATCGGCCGCTATCTCGCGAATCCCGCGTACGCGCGCTTTTCCGCCGAAGCGGTGAGCCGCGTCGCCTACAATGCCGAGCCGGGCGCGCTGGGCGACTACAGCGCCAGCACGCACCTCCAGGGGGAGCTGATCGGCGCGATGCTGGACCTCATCGTACGCGACGCCACCCGCGGCCGGCGCTCCATGGACGACGTGATGCGGCTGCTGTTCGAGCGCGCGTCCGACGAGCGCGGCGTTGAC
Organism: Gemmatimonadales bacterium; assembly: GCA_035637235.1. Lineage (GTDB taxonomy): Bacteria > Gemmatimonadota > Gemmatimonadetes > Gemmatimonadales > GWC2-71-9 > DASUAL01. The sequence continues at coordinate 3,328 of DASPXO010000035.1, forward strand.
GGGCGCGGCATCGAGCGGGCGGTGGAAACCGTGTGCGGCTGCGACGTGACGCCGTTTTTCGATGCACACGTGCGCGGCGCCGCCATCATCGACTTCGACCGCTACCTCGGCCTGATCGGGCTGAAGACAACGGTTCGCTCGGCGCCGGCGGTCTGGAACGGCGAGGCGGAGCGCGATCTGCGCATCTTCGGCTGGGAGCCACCGGGCGACAGCGGCGTGCGCCTGATCATCACCGACCCGGCGAGCATTTGGGGCAGGGCCGGCCTGCACAGCGGCGACCGGCTCGCGCGGGCGGATGGCGAGCGGGTCGCGACCTGGCCCGCGCTGCGCGCGCGCCTCCAGAGCCTGCGCATCGGGGACACCATCCGGCTGGAGGTGCGGCGGCCGGCGGGACCGTTCGAGGCGGTGGTGACGGTGGCGGGCTTCGAGCGGCCGACCGTGCGGATCGAGCGCTTGTCGAACGCCACCGAGGCGCAGCGCCGCCTCGCGGAGGCGTGGCTGAGACCTTAGAAGACCCATCGATAGGACCCGCGCCTGCTGTCGCGCCGGATCGACCACCCAGCCGAGCGGTGCGGTCCCCCCCTTCGGCGCGGTGATGGGAAGACAAGGCGAGTTGCCGAGACTGTCGCAGCGTAGTACTATACTACCTTAGTTGTATACTATCGTGATGGTATACTTTGCACGGAGCGACTCTGGCCGAGCGGCTGATCGATCGCGAGCAGGAGCTCACGCGGCTCCGCGAACTGATGCAAGAGGGCCGCCCGAGGCTGGTCCTCCTCTACGGGCGCCGCCGTGTGGGCAAGACGTTCCTGCTGACCCACGCGTGGCCCGCGGCGCGCACCTTCCATTTCACGGCCGCCGCGACCACGCCGGAGCAAAACCGTCGCCAACTGATCGACGATCTGGCCCGGTGGACCCGGCGGGACCTGCGTGCCGAGGACTATCCAACATGGCGCGCCGTGTTTCGGCTCCTGCTCGACGTCCGCAGTCCGGAGCCGGTGGCCATCGTCGTGGACGAGTTCCAGTACCTCGGTGACGATGCCGCCGCGCTCTCGGGCGTCGCCTCCGAGCTCAACGCGGTGTGGGAAGAGCGGCGGCGCGCGCGATCGCTCGTGTTCGTTCTCGCCGGCTCCGCGGTTCGGACGATGGAGGCGCTCGCGGCGGGCGCGGCGCCCCTCCACGGCCGGTTCGCGTGGAAGGCGGAGCTCCGGCCCTTCGACTATTGGCACGCCGGGCAGCTGGCGGCGTTTCGGAAGCTGCGGGATCGCGCGTACGCCTACGGGGTGTTCGGCGGCACGCCGGCTTACCTGGCCGCCGCGAGGCCGGCGCAGTCGGTGGCCGCGAACGGCGCCCGGCTCATGCTGGCGCCGCGAGGCGAGGTGCGCGAGCTGGTCGAGACCGCGCTGTTGCAGGAGCAGGGGCTGCGGGACATTCCGAAGTACGCCGGGATCCTGCGCGCGGTCGCGGGAGGACACACCGAGTTGAATGCGATCGCTCAGGCGGCCGGCTTGCCGCTCGACACCTCCCTCCGGGACAAGGTCGAACGGCTGATCGGGCTCGGCTACGTTCGCGCGACGCGCAACTTCGGGGTCAAGCGTACCGCGCCGTTCCGCTACTACCTCGCGGACCCGGCGTTTCGCTTCTACTACCAGTTTGTGGCTCCGCACGAGGCGGCGCTGGAGCGCAGCGATGCTGCCCGATTCTGGCGTGAGCGCGTCGCGTCCGCGCTCGACACCTACATGGGAGGGGTGTTCGAACGGATGGCCGAGCAGGCCTATACCCGGCTGCGCGACAGACACGGTCTTCCCCTGGTGGGGGAATGGGGCAGGTGGGAAGGGAAGGACCGGGCCGGCGAGCAGATCGAGATCGACGTCGTGTGCGAGTTGGCGGATGGCCGGGTGATGACGGGCGCCGTGAAGTGGAATCGGCGACCGGTCGGAGTGGATCTGCACGAGCGACACGTGGCGATGCTGGAGCGGCTGGCGGCCAGCGGGATCAAGTGGGCGCACGGCGCCAGAGCGAAGACCGCGCCGCTCATCTACGTCGCGGCGGGCGGTTTCGCGAGAGACTTCGCCGGGACGGTGCGGAAGAGCCGCAAGGACGTCTTCCTGTGGTCGCTCGAGGACCTCTACGGCGGCTCCCGAGCGCGGCGCGCAAGGTCAT
>DASPXO010000036.1:0-19117 GCA_035637235.1 Gemmatimonadales bacterium
CGCTGTACATCGCCTTCGTGGGCGCGGTGAATTACTTCGGCGTGCACCGGGGCGCGATCCTCCAGAATCTCAGCACGGCGTTCAAGGTCGGCGCCCTGGCCCTGCTCGTGGTGCTGGGATTCGCGTTGGGGAGCCGCGCGGCGGGCCTCGAGGGGGGCGCCTTCGCCCAGCGGGCCGCGGTCGGACTCTCTCCCTTCTTGCTCGCGATGGTGGCGATCCTCTGGGCGTACGACGGATGGGCGGATCTCGCGTTCGTGGGGGGCGAGGTGCGGGATCCACAGCGGACCCTGCCGCGGGCGCTGTTCATCGGCACCGCGACGGTCGTCGTGCTGTATCTCGCCGCGAACCTCGTGTACCTGTATCTCATTCCGATCCAGGCGATGAAGCACGCAGAGCTCGTGGCGGCGGACGTAGCGCGCCTCGTCATCGGGCCCGCGGGCGTGGTGGTCGTGTCCGCGGCGATCGCGGTGAGCACCTTCGGGACGCTGAACGGCTCGATGATGACCGCGCCGCGGATCTTCTTCGCGGCGGCCGACGACGGGCTCCTGCCGAGGCCGATCGCGCGTGTGGACCCCCGCACCTCGGCGCCGACCGGGGCGGTGACGCTCATGGTGGTGATGGGCATGATCTTCGTCCTCATTCGGACCTTCACGCAGCTGGCCGACCAGTTCATCATCGGCATCTGGCCCTTCTACGCCCTCGCCGTGGCCGGGGTCTTCGTGTTGCGGCGCACGCGCCCCGAGCTCGAGCGTCCCTACCGCACGTGGGGATTCCCCGTGGTGCCGCTCGTTTTCCTGCTCAGCGCGGTGCTGCTGCTGGGGAATTATCTCGTGTCCGAGACGGCCGCGTTCGCGCTCGACATCGGGATCATCCTGAGCGGGATCCCCGCGTACTTCCTCTGGCTGCGGTACCGGTAGTCGGTCATCACAGCCTGACCCCTTCTCCCTTCGGGAGAGGGGGAACGAGAGTCACCGGTCGTTCCCCCTCTCCGCATGGCGGAGAGGGGGTCAGGGGGTGAGGACGGCGGCGAGTGACGCAGCCGTTACGTGGCGTTGGTTGACGACCCTTCGGGGGCGGGGCACATTTACCGCGCCCTGACCAACCCGTGCGGTCGGCCACGCCTGCCGGAGCCTCCGCCATGAAGAGATTCGTCGGCTCACTTCCCGTGCTCACGGTGCTCATCGTCCTGCTGCCGCTCGCGCGAGTCGCGGCGCAGGGAGTCACGTCGGCCGCGGTGGTCGGCAGGGTCACGGACGATGCGAACAGCGCCGTCCCCTCCGCGACGCTCACGCTCGCCAACCCGTCCACCGGCGCGCGCTACGGCGCGCGCTCCGCCGAAGACGGCCGCTTCTTCTTCGAGAACGTCCAGGTCGGTGGGCCGTACACCCTCGAGGTGCGCGCGCTCGGCTTCGAGGCGGGCCGGGTGCCGGACATCTGGCTGCGGCTCGGCCAGCGCCTGGTGCAGGACGTGGCGCTCAAGCGGGCGGCGGTCGAGGTGGCGGGGGTGACCGTCACCGGTGAGGCGAACCCGCTGGTGTCGGCGTCGCGGACGGGCGCGCAGACGTTCGTGTCCGACTCCATCATCCGCCGCCTGCCGACGCTCAGCCGCAACTTCACTGATTTCATCGTCACCGTGCCCCAGGTCGTCACCGCCGGCGTGCCCGGGGCCACCCTCGGCGGCCAGAACAACCGCTTCAACAACATCCAGATCGACGGCGGCGTGAACAACGACGTCTTCGGCCTCGCCGCGAGCGGCACGCCCGGCGGCCAGGCGAACGCGCATCCGATCTCGATCGAAGCCGTGCGCGAATACCAGGTGCTCCTCGCGCCGTTCGACATCCGCCAGGGCAGCTTCGCCGGCGGCTTGATCAACGCGGTCACCAAGTCGGGCACGAACGCGTTCCACGGCTCTGCGTTCGGCTTCAATCAAAACGAGACCTTCGTCGGGAAGGATACGGCGCACGTGAAGGCGTCTGACTTCACGCAGTCGCAGTACGGGGCGACGCTGAGCGGGCCCATCATCAGGGACCGGCTGCATTTCTTCGCCTCGGTCGACGTGCAGCATCGGGAGGCGCCGTTCGTCGGCCAGCAGATCGGCTCGGACCCGACGGGTGGAAACGACTCGATCGGCGTGGGCATCACGCAGCGCACCGCCGACACGGTGGCTACGATCCTGCGAAATGTGTACGGGTTCGACCCCGGCACGTGGGGCGCACCGACCCAGGGCAACCCGGACAGGAACGTCTTCGGTAAGCTCACCGGGCAGCTCGGGACGAACAGCCAGCTCGAGGTGTCGTACAATTTCGTCGCCGCCAACCAGGACGTCCTCATCCGCAACGCAACGGCCACCGGGTTCCGCGACGGCTATCAACTGTCGAACAGCGGCTACAATTTCCGCACCAAGACGCACACCGGCCGGGGCAAGTGGACGACCACGATTGGTAACTATTCCAACGAGCTGCTCGTCGGCTACCAACGGATCCGGGACAAGCGCTTCCTGCCCAACACCGTGCCGTTGATCTTCGTGGCGGGAGATCGCGGCGGCACCAGCGTCGCGGCGGGAGCCGACCGCTTCTCTCAAGCCAACTCGCTCGATCAGGATATCTACGAGGTCACCGACAACCTCACCTTCGCCAGGGGGAGCCACCTGATCACCCTGGGCACGCACAACGAGTTTTTCCACTTCTTCAACGTGTTCTTCCCGGCGTCGATCGGCGTCTGGAGCTTCGCGAACCCGGGCGCCCTACTTGCGGGCAACGCTTCGCGGTTCGAGCGGGCGCTGGCGCTCCGCCCGGAGGGCCCGAACGCGGACTTCCACGTGCGCCAGTTCGGGTTCTACGTGCAGGACCGGGTGACGCCGCGGCGCGGGCTTTCCGTCACCGCCGGACTCCGCGTGGATGTCCCGGCAATGGACAAGCCGTCATCCAACCCGACGCTCCCGTCCTCCGTGCTCGCCGTGAACACGGGCGACTTCCCGAGCGGCAACGCCCTCTGGTCTCCCCGCCTGGGGTTCAACTACGACCTGCGGGGCGACCGGTCCACCGTGCTACGCGGAGGCGTGGGCATCTTCAGCGGCCGGCCGCCCTATGTCTGGATCTCCAATGCGTTCGGCAACACGGGGCTCGAGCAGGCCACCCTCATCTGCGATGGGGCCTTCACAGGCACCGGCGGCACCACGCTGGGCGACACGGTTCCCGCGTTCCGCATCGATCCCAGCAACCAGCCCCAGTCGTGCGGCTCCGAAGGGCCGGGGTCGGTCGGAGCGGCGGCGACCGCGCCCTCGATCGTCTACTTCGATTCCGACTTCAAGTTTCCCCAGAACCTGAAGATCGCGATCGGCGCCGACCACCAGCTCCCGTGGGGGATGGTCGGCACGTTCGACTTCCTCTACACGAAATCCATCAACCAGTTCTACATCACCGACGTCAACCTGCAGGGTCCCATCGCCGCCTGGTCCGGGGAAGCCGGTCGCCCCCTCTACGGCACGATCAGCGCGGGCACCGGCACCGCCGGCTCGGCCACCGCGACGCCGGCGCGGCTCACGCCCACCTCCGGAGCCGGTGGCTTCCGCGACGTGTTGCGCCACGAGAACCGGAGCGACGACCGTTCGTTCTCGGTCACGGGCCAGCTGCAGAAGCGCTTCAGCGACGGCGTCGAATTCGGCGTCGGCTACACCTACTCGCACACCGAGGATCTGTTCTCGCTCACTTCGAGCATCGCCAGCTCGAACTACCGGTTCACGACGCTCGACGGCACCATCGCGAGCCGTAACCTCCGGACGTCGGTATTCGATATCCCGCACAAGATCACCGCGAGCGGGACGATGGACGTCAGGTGGGGGGTCCAGCTCTCGCTCATCTATGTCGGGCAGTCCGGTTCGCCCTACAGCTACGTGGTGTCGAACGACGTGAACGCCGACGGCTTCCCAGGGAACGATCAGGTCTACGTGCCCCGCAACCGGGCCGACATCTCGCTGGACGGGAATGGCAGCGGAAGCGCGCAGGGGGGGATCGGCTCCGTGGCCCAGCAGGACTCCGCCTACGCGGTGCTGGACGCTCGCATCAACTCGGAGGACTGCCTGCGCGAGCATCGCGGCACGCTCTTGCCCCGCAACAGCTGCCGTAACCCGTGGATGAACTTCGTCAACGCCCGGCTGGCGAAGCTGTTCCAGACCGTGCGCGGGCAGTCGATCGAGGTCGCCGCCGATCTGTTCAACGTGCTGAACGTCCTGAACGGCGACTGGGGCCTGATCCGCCAGACGTCGGGCTTCGAGGAGGCGAACCTCCTCACCCGGACGGGCTTCGACTCGGTCAACCAGCGCGGCATCTACGCCTTGAGCGTGCCGCCCCGCGAGCAGGTGCAGACCAACTCGTCGCGCTGGCGGTTGCAGTTGGGAGTGAAGTACACCTTCTAGGGATTGAGAGGCACAGAGGCTAAGAGGCACAGACGCGCTCACCGGCACCCCTGAGCCTCTTAGCCTCTCAGCCTCTGTGCCTCTGTGCTACGTCCTCGCCCTCCCCAGGAGCCACACCCCCGCCGTCCCGAAGATCAGGTTCGGCACCCACGCCGCGAACGTCGGCGGCAGCACGCCACCGGCGCCCACCGCCTTGGAGAGCTGGAACATCAGGAGATCGACGAACGTGGTGGCGAGGCAGACCGCCACGCCCCAGGCGGCGCCGCTCTTGGGCGTCGAGATGGCGAGGGGCGCCCCGAACAGCGCGATGATGATGCAGGCGAACGGCACGGACAGCTTGAGGGCGCGGTCCACGCGCAGCTTCTTCGTGTCCGAGCCCGAGCGGAACAGCGCATCGATGTACCGCCCCAGCTCGGCATAGCCCATTTCGGCCGGGGCCTTCGGCTCGGCGAGCAGGTCGGCGGGCGTCTCGTGCAGCGCGCGCGTGGCGAGCGTGTCGAACGTGAACGCGCTCTCCCGGTCTGGGCCGAGGAGATAGCGCACCGTGCCCCGGGCGAGCGTCCAGACGGGGCCGGAGCGGCCCGTGTCGTACGCCGCCCGCTGCGCGGCGATCAGGATCGTGGGGTACTCGGCGCCCGTGCCCTCACGCTGGAGAATAACGTCGCGCATCTCCCGGCTGCCGGTCTCGAGCGAGCGGATCGCATACACCCAGCCGCCGTCCGCCCGGTACACGAAGTTGTAGCGCGAGGCGGACGAGCGGACCTGCTTCTCGCCGAGCAGCTCCGCCCGCCGGCTCGACGTGACCGGCGTCAGCTCCGTGAGCCCGCTGTCCATCAGCGCGGCGGCGGCCGACGCGATGAGCAGCGGCCGGATCAACCGGTGAAACGAGATCCCGGATGCCTTCGCCGCCGTCAGCTCGGAGTGCCGCTGGAGCAAGCCCACGGTGAACACCACCGCGAACAGCACCGCGACGGGCAGCACGAGCGAAACCGTCTCGGGCAGGAAGTAGGCGTACGACAGCGCCAGCTTCTCCTTCGAGATCCCGCGCCCCAGGTAGCTGTCCAGCTTGTCCGTCAGGTCGATCACCATCACGAGGAACGGGAATCCCAGCGACGTGATGAAAAATACCTTCGTCCACTCGCGCAGGACGTAGCGGTCGAGGGTGGTCATGCGTCGGACGGCGGCGCGCCGGGAACGCCCGCGGGCTCGTCCCCCGCCACGAGTCCGCCGCGCCGCGGCAGCCAGCCGATCAGCGCCGACCACCCACTCCCGTAGGCGGACTCGCCCGGCCGCCGGACGACCCAGAGCGCCACCAGACCCACCACGCCGAAGATCAGATTCGGCGCCCACATCGCGACGAACGGGGAGACGATCAGCCGGTCTCCCAGCTCCTCGCCCCCGATCAAGCCGACGTAGTACACGGTGAAGACCGCGAGGCTCAACCCGATCACCAGGCCGACGCCGCCGCGCTGGAACCGCAACGCCACCGGCGCCCCGATGAGCGCGAAGACGACGCAGGCCGCGGCGATCGCGTACTTCTTGTGGATCTCGACCTCGTACATCGCGGCGCGCTGCCGGGCCGAGCGCACGCGCTGCTCCTCGGCCGTGGTGGCCCCCGCGGTGACGAGGAGGGGGGGCGGCGTCCCGGTGGGCGGCATCGGGGTCGGCGTGAAGCGCGGCGGCTGTGGCCGGGAGCGCCGCGGCGTCTGGGCCGCGGCCTCCGTCGGGGCGAGCCAGCCGGCGAGCCTCCGCAGCGCGCGGCAGTAGAGCCCCGGGGGCGCGGTGTCGGGCACGAAGGGCGGCGCGCCGTAGACGGGCGCCAGGCCGGCGAGCCGCCGCAGATCGTTCTCCACCGCGGCGCGCGCGTCCTGGCGCGCGCGGTCCGCGTCCCGGCGCGACTGCTCCACCACCGCCCGCATCTCGCAGACCGTCATCTCCCGGTCGCTCTTGTACGTGTCTTGGGTGTGCTCGAGCGTGTTCCCGATCCCGACCACGCGGAGCCGGTTGGTGCGAAAGAAGGTGCGGTTGAACTGCGCGGGGTCAGTCCGATTCACCTCCTGGATGTCGCCATCCTCGAGCGTCAGGTACAAATTCTGACCGCCGGGGGTATAAGCCATCCGACCCGAGTCGGCGCCGATGATCCGCCGGCGCTCGGCATCCCCGAGGTCGTAAATCGTCACCTCCTTGAGCTTGTTGGAATTGGGGTCGATGCGGGTGGCGCGCAGGAAGAACTGCCCCGGCACGACTTCGTTGATCACCTGTTCCTTGAGCGTAAACGACGGCTTCTTGCGCTGGATGTCCACCTGCAGCGTCTTGAGCCGGTGGTTCGAGCGCGGCAGCAGCTGGTCGCTCCACAGGAAGGAAAGCACGGCGACGGCCGTCGCTCCGCCCAGCGCCGGCGCGATCACGCGCAGCAGACTGATGCCGCTCGCCTGCATCGCGGTGATCTCGTTGTCGCCCGCGAGATGCGTGAACACGTAGAGCACCGCGACCAGCACGGCCATCGGCAGCGTCACGGCGATGATGAACGGGACCGACAGGACGAACACCTCGATGATGACGCTCCAGGGCAGCCCCTTGCCCACGAGGTTCCCGAATTGCTTCGCGATCTGATTGAGGAGCATCAGCGAGGTGAGCGCGGCCAGCGCGAAGCCGAGCGGGGCGACGTGTTGGCGCAGCACGTAACGGCTGAGGGTGCGCATCGGTCGCGGGATTATACCGTCCCGAGCTCCAAGTCTCCACAGGCGCCGTTCCAACCCCCTCGACGGCTGCACACCTCCCGGCCGTGGGCGCGCGTCGCAACAGGCTTGGTCGGTCTGGTCGCCGTTTCGCTCGTCATACCCCAGGCCCAGGCGCAGGATACGGCTGCCGTGGCTCATCCCTCCCGGCCCCCCGCGCCCCCCGGCTCCCCGGCAGTTGTCCTCGTGTTTCCCTGGACGCCGCTCGCGCCGCCGCGCAACGCGGCCCTCGTCCCCGGCGGCCGGCTGGGCGCGCGCACCAGCGCCGCCGTGGTGGCGGCGGACTGGGAGCGCACGGTGCTGGCGGCGCGAGCCGCGGGGCTCGGAGCGCCCGCGCCGCTCGCTCGTGCTGCCGCGGACTCGGCTGCGGCCCCCCCGGCCCCCGCGGCCCCCCCGACCGCGCTGGCGCCCGCGGGCGCCCGCGGGATCCTCGGCACCTACGCCGATCTCGGAATGGAGCTGCGCGTCCGGTTCGAGCTCAAGGCCGATCGGTTTCGAAACCTCAAGTGCACCGCGTTCGAGCAGCAGCAGGCCCTCTCGGGCTGCCAGGCGAAGTTTCCGACGATCACTCCCGTCCCGCAATACGCCGTGCGCACCGGCGGGATCGTGGGCCGCCGGCTGCACGTCAACGTCGATTTCGACAGCCAGCGCGAGTTCGACGCCAACAACAACCTGCAGGTGTGGTACGAGGGGCTCGAGGACGAGATCCTGCGCCGGGTGGAGGCCGGCAACGTCACGTTCCAGATGCCGCCGTCCCGCTTCATCAGCGCCGCCATCCCCGCGAACAACTTCGGCGTCCAGGCGGTCGCGCAGCTCGGCGCGCTCGAGTTCCGGGGGATCTACGCGCAGCAGAAGGGCAACGTGGTGCGGGACCGCGTCTACGACGTGGGAGAGACCACGACGCAGCCCATTGACCGTATCGCGCGCGACCTCGACTACGAGGCCGGCCGGTTTTTTTTCGCCGTCGACCCGGCCCTGATCCCCGGCGCTCCTGCCGTGGATATCCTCGCCATCGACCGGCTCACGCTCCCCGACTCGCTGCGCGTCGGGAGCCTCCACGTGTACCGGGTGCGGGCCGTCTCGCCGACCTCGATCACGAACCAGAACATCGGCGGCGTCCGAGCCGTCGCGTGCGGTGCCGGGCCGGCGCGGGCCGTGGACTGCGGCGCGCAGCGGGCCGGCCCGTTCCAGTGGGAGCTGCTCGTGGAAGGGAAGGACTACTACGCCGACCCGACCGGGGCGTGGTTCGCGCTCGCGACGCGGCTCGACCAGAGCGATTACCTGGCGGTGTCGTACATCGCGGCGGGGGAGACCGGCTGCGGCCCGGCCCGGCGCTGCGTCGGGACCTTCCCGGTGGCGGGGAACCCCGACACGGGCGTCGTGGACACGCTGCGGCTCGTCTACGACCCGAAGCCCGGCGTCACCGCCGCGTCGCCCTCGTTCCGGTTCGAAATCCGGAGCGCGTACCGCGTCGGCGGGGGCGAGGTGGACCGGGTGTCCGTCGCGCTCGCGCTCACCGTGAACCAGCGGGAGCGCCCGCTCCTGGGCGGCGACACCTATCTGGCCCGCCTGGGGATGGCGCTCGAGTCGGACCCGACCAGGTTCGACCAGTACAACCGGCTGTTTCCGCGCACCCGCGACCCGCAGCAAGGCGCCCCGCTGCGGGACTACTTCGTCGTGTTCCCGCACTTGGCACCGTTTGCCGACTCCGCCCGGCTCGCGCCGGTCGAACGGAACGACTCGTTGTACCGGACGCCGCGGCCGCTGCTCGCGACCAACTCGCCGCCGTCGGTCTTCGCGCTCGGCGTGCGCGCCAGCGTCTCGGCGTCGGGCGACAAGAGCCAGCTGTCGCTCAACAGCTTCCAGATCCGGGACGGCTCCGAGAAGATCTACGTGGGCGGCCGGCTGCTGACGCGCGACACGGACTATACCATCGACTACGCCACCGGCCAGGTCACGTTCAAGAACCCCGACGCGCTGTTCCAGGGCGGCACCGCGCAGGTGCGCGCGCAGTTCGAGGAGCGCGCGGCGTTCGCGGTCGCGCCGACGTCGATCTACGGTCTGGCGGCCCGCTACGACCTGGGTGCACGGGGGGCGGTGAACGTCACCGGGCTGTTCCAGGAGGAGCGGAGCGCGTTCACCCGGCCGCCGCTCGGGTTCGAGCCGTCCTCGAATTTCATCGGCGGGGTGAGTACGGAGCTTCACTTCCAGCCCGCTTTCGTGACCCGGTTGGTCGACGCGCTCCCCGCCGTCCATACCGATGCGCCGTCCTATCTGAGCGTCTCGGCCGAAGTGGCGGTGTCCCGCCCCTCGAACCGGGCGGGCCAGGCCTACATCGAGGAGTTCGAGGCCGAGGCGGCGCGCTTCATCTCGCTCGCCGAGCGCAGCTGGCACTGGGGCAGCGTGCCGGGCACGGCGCGTGGCGCCGAGCCGTTCGGCATCTCGGCCGGCTTCGACCCCGCGGACGCGGCGGCGCTCACCTGGCAGAACGTGCCCCTCGCCGCCGACGGGCGCCCGATCCAATTCCTCGCGCAGCAGATCGACCCCACCATCCGGCTCGTGGGCCAGGCGCAGTCCGCGGAGCAGGTGCTCTGGCTCATGCTGAAGCCCGACACGGTGCTCGGCCTCGCCGACGCGCGCACGGGGAACCCGAACTGGGTGCGGCCGCACCGTGACGGGCCGCGCTGGCGCTCGGTGACCCAGGCCCTGTCGCCCACCGGGATCGACCTGTCGCGTATCGAGTACATCGAGCTGTGGGTGTGGGAGGACAACCACCGGGTGGCCAAGGCGAACCGCGCCGCCCTGCTCCTCGACTTCGGCGCGGTGTTCGAGGACGCGCTCGCCTGGGTCCCCGAGGCTTTCAGGGTCTCGCCCGCGGGGGACACCACGTACTACGGCCGGCGCGACGTGGGACGGGGCCGGCTCGACACCGAGCGCGACGCGATCACCCACTCGTGGAACGCGGTGACCGACGACGAGGGAATCCTCTCGGACCGCGTGACCGACGGCATCGTCGACTCGACCACGGGCGCCGTGAGAGACACGCTGCCGCTCTGCAGCGCCACGCAGCGCGGCGTCCTCCAGGCGTTCTTCTTCGGCGACCTGGGGTCGCGCTGCGGCCGGCACAACGGCTTCGTGGACACCGAGGACTCGGACGGCGACTTTCAGCTCGACTCGGCCGCCGGCGTTCGGACGTCGGAGAGCTTCGTGCGCTTCGTCTTCCCGATCGGGGACGAGCGCTTCTACGTGCGCGACGGCGCCATGCTCCCGGCGCTCACGAACGGGCAGCCCGACGGCCTCTCCGGCTGGCGGCTGTACCGCATCCCGTTCCGCGCCGACACGATCCAGGTGGGGAACGTCAACCTGCGCCAGATCCAGAGCCTGCGGATCACCGTGGTCGCGCCGCACACCGCGGGCCCGGGACAGCCGGATCCGCAGATCTACTTCGGGCTCGCGCGGGTGCGGCTGGTCGGCGCCTCCTGGCTCAAGCGCGCGGACACGCCGATCCGAGGGCTGGCGGGCGACCGGGGTGAGGGAACGGGTGAGGTCATCGCGTCGGTCGTGAGCACCGAGAGCCGCGACCTGGGGTACGCGCCGCCGCCCGGCGTGTTCGATGAGGCGGGGCGCCGGGACGCGGGGCTCCAGCTCGCGACCGCCCAGATCAACGAGCGCTCGCTCCGCCTCCTGGCCACGGGCCTCCAGACCGGCCGGCGGGCGGAAGCGTTCCTCCGGTTCACCAGCGAGGGGGATAAGAACTTCCTCAAGTACCGGGAGCTCCGGGTGTGGGCTCGCGGCCGCGGCCCGGGCTGGGAGGACGGCGATCTGCATGCCTACGTCAAGGCGGGCAAGGACCAGAACAACTTCTACCTGTACCACACCCCGGCGCGCACCAGCTCGTGGGAGCCCGAGGTCGTCGTGGACCTGAGCCGGTGGCTCGCGCTGCGCGCCCGGATCGAGCAGGCCTGGCTGCGCGGCGACACGGCCCGGATCTATCCCGGCTGTCCCGACACGACGGTCGTGCCGTTCGACTCCGCCTACGTGATGTGCGACGGGGAATACATCGCGCACGTGCGAGACCCGGCCACGACGCCGCCGAACCTCGCCGCCGTGCAGGAGATCGCGGCGGGGATCCTGCGGGTCGACAGCCGGGTGTTCGTCGGGCAGGCGGAGTTGTGGGTGGACGACGTCCGATTGAGCGGCGTCGTGCGGGACGCCGGCACGGCGGCCGCGCTGGACCTGACCCTCACGGCGGCGAACCTCGCGGACGTGGCCGTCAGTTGGTCGCGCCGCGGCGCCCAATTTCGCCAGCTCGGGGAGGACCCGCGGTACGTGACGGATGACGCCGCGAGCCTCGCGGGGACCCTCCGGCTGGAGCGGTTCCTGCCCGACCGCTGGAGCATCGCCGCGCCCCTGACCGTGCGCTACGCCGCGACAGCCAGCGCGCCGTTCTATCTCGGTGGCACCGACATCCGCGCGGACGCGCTGGCCGGCCTCCGCACGCCACGCGCGACCGCGGCGAGCTACGCCCTGACGGTCCGGCGCCTCGGCCGTTCGCAAACCCCGGTGATGCGCTACCTGGTCGATCCGGTCGTGCTGTCCGGCGCGTACGCGCGGGGGACCGCGCGGGGCGATCTCGCGCTCGCCACGGCGTCGAGCTACTCGGTCAATCTGGACTACGCGCTCGCGCCGGGGGCGGGCCCGGGCGGGCGGGGCCGGGTGCGCCTTGCGCCGAGCGCCGTGCGGCTCAGCTCGAGCCTGGCGGGCGAGCGGGGGTCCCGCTTCACGTTCGCGGTCCCGGTCACGCGCACCGCGGACTCGGGGCTGGCCCCGGCGCGATCGCGCACGAAAGTGTGGCGCACCAGTGGGGGCTTCGACTTCCTCCCGCTGCCCGGAGTCCAGTTCCGCGTCGACGCGGCCTCGCGGCGAGACCTGCAGGACTATGGAGACTCGACCACCGTGGGCCGACTCATGCGTCAGGGCCGCCGCACGGTGCTGGGGCAGGACATCGGCGTCGAGACCCAGCGCACGGTCACCACCGCCTACAGCGCGACGCCCCGGGTCGCCGAGTGGCTGCGCCCGCGCGCCACCCTCACCACGTCCTTCAGCTTCACCCGTGACCCCAACGGCCGCGCGCCGGTTCGCGACGCGGGGGACTCAGCCGGCGGCTTCCACGTGCCGGCGGCGTTCTCGAACCAGCGTCGCCTCGAGCTCGCCGCCGGTGTGGCTCCCGCGCGCCTCGGCCGCCGGCTGTGGGGCGACAGCGCCGCCCTCGCCCGGTTGCTCGGTCGCATCACCACCCTCGACCTCTCCTACGGCCGCTCCCAGACGTCCACCTACGACCGCGTGCCGGGCAGTCCATCGGCCGGCTACCAGCTCGCGCTCGGCGGGTTCGACGCGTTCAAGAGTCAGGGCGGCAGGCTCGCGCTCTCGGCCGGGGACAACTCCACCCTGAACGCCGCCGCCGACTTGGCACCGCTCGCAGGGATGCGCGTGAACCTCAACTACCGCCGCACCCAGGGCGTAACGTGGGCGCTCCACACCGACCAGCAGGTGCCCCTCCGCTCCACCGGTCGCGAGTGGCCCTCCGCGAACGTGAGCTGGAGCGTCTCGGCCGGTCGGACGCCGCTCGGCCGCGTGCTGACGAGCCTCGTGGCGCAGTTCGGCTACCGCGAGCTGCTCACGTCGAGCGAGCAGCCCTCGTTCGCCGGGAGCGACGCCCGCTCCGCGCTCGGAAGAAGCACCGAGCGCTCGGTCCGGCCCGGGATCGCGCTCGTGTGGCGGCCCGGCCTCTCCACGGCGTTTGACGCATCCCGGACGACCAGCGACCAGCTCAGCGCGGACAACCTGGTTCACACGGCGCGCGCGCAGCAGAGCGCCACACTCGCGTTCGCGTTCCGGCCGCCGGCCCGGCTCGTGCGGATGAAGAACGACATCCGCGCGACCGCCCGCTACAGCGCCAGCACGAACACCACCTGCCTGCTGAGCGCGGGGCAGGTGGCGTGCGTGGCGTACGTGGACAGCCGGCAGACGCAGGTGCAACTTTCTCTGGACACCGACCTCCCGCCCACGCTGAGCGCGGGTCTTCAGATGGCGTACCTGGGAAACGACGAACGGCAGGCCAGCCGCAAGACGTCGCAGCTCATCATCACTGCGTTCGTCGAGCTGCACACGAGCGTGGGTCAGATCCAATGAGCGGGCTGAAGGAGGACGGTGGAGGTTGGTGGAGGTTGTGGAGGATCGTGGAGGCTGTTCGAGGTATCCTCCACAACCTCGAGAACCTCCACAACCTCCACCGCCTTGCCGTTTCCTTGCGGCTTGCGGCTTACGGCTTATGGCTGTTAGTGCTCGCCTGTCAGGCCCGGGGCAGCGCCCGCAGGGCGCGGGAGTTCGACGGCACCCGTGCGTTCGGCTATCTCGAGCGGCAGATGCAGTTCGGGCCGCGCATCCCCGGCACGGCGGCCCACGAGGGGGCGGGGGACTGGATCCTCGAGCAGCTCCGCGCCCGGGCCGACACCGTCGCCGTGCAGGCGATCACCCATGTCACTCGCCAGGGCGACACGCTGCACCTGCGCAACTTCTTCGCCCGCTTCCGGCCCGAGGCCGCCGAGCGCGTGTTGTTCCTGGCGCACTGGGACACGCGCCCGCGCGCCGACCAGAGCGCGAACCTCGGCCAGCAGCGGCTGCCCGTACCGGGTGCGAACGACGGAGCCTCCGGCGTTGCCGTGCTGCTCGGCATCGCCGACGCGCTCAAGGCCAAGCCGCCGGCCGGCGGCGTGGACCTGTTGTGCGTGGACGGGGAGGACTACGGCGACTTCGTACGCGACTCGAACGACGTGCTCATCGGGTCACGCTGGTTCGCGGCGCACCAGCCGCCCGGATACCAGCCGCTCTACGCCGTCCTGTTCGACATGGTCGCCGACAAGGACCAGCAGTTCTACTACGAAAGCAACTCGCAGGCGTTCGCGCCCGAGGTCGTGGACCGGGTGTGGCGCGTCGCGGCCGACCTGGGCTACGGCCGCATTTTCATTCCCGGGGTGAAGCACCCCCTGATCGACGACCACGTGGCACTGCAGCACGTCGGCATCCACGCCATCGACGTCGTGGATTTCGACTATCCGTACTGGCACACGACGGACGACACGATCGACAAGGTGAGTGCGGCTTCCCTCCAAACCGTCGGTGACGTCGCTGTGGCGTTGGTGAGGCGGTGAAAGGCTCGTGCGTCGTGCGTCGTGCGGCGTGCGTCGTGTGACGTGCCGCGTGCGTCGTCCGTCGTTTTTCCGTGCCCTGAAGCGTTTTTTGGATGATGCGGCATCGGTGAGGGCACGATATGCTGGACTATGGACAGCTACCGTTCTCTCGACGCTTGGAAGGTTGCTCATGAAGCGGCCCTCCTCGCGCACAAAGCCTGCGATCGAGCCTACCACAGCCGCGCCCGAGCGGTTTTCGATCAGCTCAGGCGCGCCGCCCTCTCCGTAGAGGCGAACCTTGTCGAAGGCACGACGCACGCCCCACGACGCACGCCGGACGGCGATGGACGATAGGCGCGCCGCTCTCCTGCTCGCGTTCATCGCGCTCGCCGGCGCCGCCGCGCGCTACGCGCTCGCGCCCCTCCCGTCCGCCTCCGCTCCCGGCGACGTTCAGCTCGTCGCGCCGCGCGACGCGCCGTCGCGCGCCGGTCTCCGGGAGACGGCGCGCGCGGCCGCGCGGCTTGCCCGTCCGCTCCTCGCGGGCGAGCGGATCGACGTCGATCGCGCTGATGTGACGGAGATCACGCGGCTGCCCCGCATCGGTCCGGCGTTCGCGCAGCGGATCGTGACGTGGCGCACCACCCACGGCCCATTTGGCAGTCTCGCGCGCTTGGACAGCGTGCCCGGCGTCGGCACGAAGCTGCTCGAAGCCGTGCGTCCTTACGTCATGTTTTCCGGCCAGATACCGGCTCCGCCTTGACCTCGGACCCGTCGCAAACTCCGGATCGGGGTTGACTCTCCGCGCGCGTGATCTAACTTCGATTGTTCCATTCCAACGGGTTGCATACGGCGACCGCGATAGCCACCTCCGACAAGCTCGGTGAGATCCTGCTGCGCGAAGGGCTGATCACGCTCGAGCAGCTGAAGCATGCGTTGCTCGAGCAGCGCAACACGGGGATGCGGCTGGGCTACACCCTGGTGAAGCTGGGTTTTGTCGAGGAGACCGAGATCTCCAAGACGCTGGCCCGGCAGTACCGGATGCCGGCCGTCGACCTGTCGCGCTTCGAGGTCGACCCCAAGATCCTCAGGCTGCTCCCTCCGGAGGTCGCCATCAAACACGGCATCCTGCCGCTCAAGCGTGAGGGCCGGACGCTGACGATCGCGATCGCCGATCCCAATAACGTCACGGCGATCGAGGACATCAAGTTCATCACGCGCTGCGACGTGTTCCCCGTGATCGCGGGGGAGTACACCCTGCGCAACGCGATCGAGCGCTATTATCAGCAGTCGGACGCGCAGCTCCAGACCCTGCTCAAGGACATCGAGGCCGCGGAGGACCTCGAGGTGGTGGCGGAGCAGCGCGAAGAGGACGTCACCGCCAAGGATCTGGCGGACGACGCGCCGGTGGTGAAGCTGATCAACGGGCTGTTGACGGACGCCGTGAAGCGGGGCGCGTCGGACGTGCACATCGAGCCGTTTGAGTACGAGGTGCGGGTGCGCTATCGGGTGGACGGCGCGCTGATGGAGGTGATGAAGCCGCCGGTGAAGATGCGCGCGGCCCTGACCTCGCGCGTGAAGATCATGGCGCAGCTCAACATCGCGGAGCGGCGCGTGCCGCAGGACGGCCGCATCAAGCTGAAGATGGGCAGCAAGGTCATCGACTTCCGCGTCTCGACCCTGCCGGTGCTGTTCGGCGAGAAGATCGTGCTCCGCATCCTCGACAAGGGCAACCTGACCCTCGACCTCACGAAGTTCGGCTTCGAGCCCAAGGCCGAGCAGGATCTGATGCGGGCCATCCTCAACCCCTACGGGATGGTGCTGGTGACCGGCCCCACCGGCTCGGGCAAGACGACGACGCTCTACTCGGCGCTGTCCCGCATCAACCAGATCAACGTGAACATCTTGACGGCCGAGGACCCGGTCGAGTACAACTTGATGGGGATCAACCAGGTGCTCGTCCGGAACGAAGTGGGGATGACGTTCGCCGCGGCGCTGAAGGCGTTCTTGCGCCAGGACCCGAACATCATCATGGTAGGGGAGATTCGCGACCTCGAGACCGGCTCGATCGCGATCAAGGCGTCGCTCACCGGTCACCTGGTGCTCTCCACGCTGCACACGAACGACGCTCCGTCCACGGTCACCCGAATGGTGGACATGGGCATCGAGCCGTTCAACGTGGCGAGCGCGGTGAACCTGATCGTCGCGCAGCGCCTGGTGCGCCGCATCTGCAACGAGTGCAAGCAGGCGCACAAATACAGCGAGGAGGAGCTGAACGTCCTGGGGATCCCGCCCGCGGAGGCCCAGAAGCTGACCTTCTACAAGGGCGCGGGCTGTGATACCTGCGGGAGCACGGGGTACCGGGGCCGGCAGGGACTGTACGAGGTGATGGCGATGTCCAGCAATTTGCGGCGGATGGTGTTGAGAGGCGCCTCGACCGAGGAGCTGCGTGACGCGGCCGTCAAGGAAGGCATGCTCACGCTGCGCTCGGACGGGATGGTCAAGGTCAAGCGCGGCATCACCACGCTGGAAGAAGTCGTGAAGGAGACGGCCGCATGACGGCGGGCGCGCCCCACGGGCCGGTCAATCTCCGCTCGCTGCTCGAGGAGATGATCGAGAAGGACGCGTCCGACCTGCACATCGTGGCGGGCGAGCGTCCCAAGCTGCGGGTCGACGGGGACATCGTGAACTCGTCCTCGCCGGCGGTGCTGACGCCCAAGGACACCCTGTCGATCGCCTATTCGGTGCTGACGGAGAACCAGAAGAAGCGGTTCGAAACCGAAAGCGAGCTCGACTTCTCCTTCGGCATCCAGAACCTGGCGCGGTTCCGCGGCAACTGCTTCAAGCAGCGCGGCTGCGTGTCGCTGGTGATCCGGCAGATCCCGTTCGACGTGCGCACGTTCGACGACCTCGGGCTCCCGCCGGTCGTGGCGAAGCTCGCCGAGCGGCCGCGGGGCCTGGTGCTCGTGACGGGCCCCACGGGCTCGGGCAAGAGCACGACCCTCGCCGCGATGATCGACAAGATCAATCGGGAGCTGCGGGGCCACATCATCACGGTGGAGGATCCGATCGAGTTCATCCACCGCCACCAGCAGTGCATCGTGAACCAGCGGGAGATCGGCACCGACACGAACAGCTTCGCCGCGGCGCTCAAATACGCGCTGCGGCAGGACCCGGACGTCGTGCTGGTCGGCGAGATGCGCGACCTGGAGACGATCGGGGCCGCGCTCATGATCGCCGAGACCGGGCACCTCGCGTTCGCCACGCTGCACACCAACTCGGCGATGGAGAGCATCAACCGCATCATCGACGTGTTCCCGTCGCACCAGCAGCCGCAGGTGCGCGCCCAGCTCGCCTTCGTGCTGGAGGGCGTGATCACCCAGACCCTGCTCCAGAAGGCCAAGGGCCGCGGCCGGGTGATGGCCGCCGAGATCATGATCTGCACCCCGGCGATCCGCGCCCTCATCCGCGACAACAAGGTGCACCAGATCGAGTCGTCGATGCAGGCGGGGAAGAAATACGGGATGCAGACCCTGAACGACGCGCTGTACCAGCTCTACGTGGGCCGCGAGGTGACGAAGGACGAGTGCCTCCGCGTGACGGCGACCCCGAACGAGTTCCTGCGCATGATCGGCGAGCCGCTGATGGACGAGAAAGAGCCGGTCGGCCCGGCCGCCGGCAAGCCGCCGCAGCCCGGCGCGCCCAAGGTGGCGGCCCGCCGGTAGGGAGGGAGTCGAGTCATGCCGGTCTTCCAGTATACCGCCCGCACGCTCAAGGGCGAGCTCGTCAACGACAAGATCGACCTGCCCACTCGCGACGACGTCATCGCCCACCTGCGCAAAAACCGCATGGTGGTGGTGCAGGTGCGGGCGGCGCCCAAGGAGTTCAAGCTCAACATCAAGTTCGGCGGCGGCGTCAAGACCCGCGACATCGTGGTGATGACCCGGCAGTTCGCGACCATGATCAACGCCGGGCTGCCGCTCGTCCAGGCGCTGGACATCCTGGCGCAGCAGACCGAGAACAAGGTGCTCGCCAACGTCACGCGCCAGGTCGTCTACGACGTCGAGAGCGGCATGACGCTCGCCGACGCCCTGCGCAAGCATCCCAAGGCGTTCAGCGACCTGTACGTGAACATGGTGGCGGCGGGCGAGGCGGGCGGTATTCTCGACACGATTCTGGTGCGCCTCGCGGTGTTCCTCGAGAAGAACGACGCCATCGTGCGCAAGGTGAAGGGCGCGATGATCTACCCGGCCGTGATCATGTCGGTGGCGGCGATCGCGATCACGGTGCTGCTCATCTTCGTGATCCCGACGTTCCAGAACATGTTCGCGTCCGTGAACCTCGAGCTGCCGCTGCCGACCCGCATCGTGATCGGGATGAGCAGCCTCCTCACGCATTACTGGTGGGCCATCATCGCCGGCTTCGTCGGCCTCGGGTTCGCGATCAACCGCTACTACCACACGCCGCCGGGACGGCTCCAGATCGACCACCTGCTGCTGCGGCTCCCGGTCCTGGGAGACGTGATCCGCAAGTCCGCGGTGTCCCGCTTCACCCGCACGCTGGGCACCCTGATTTCCTCGGGGGTGTCGATCCTCGACGGGCTCGAGATCACGGCACGCACGGCCGGCAACATGGTCATCCACAACGCCGTGATGGAGTCGCGCGCCTCGATCGCGGGCGGTGAGACCATCGCGGCGCCGCTCCAGAAGTCCAGGGTGTTCCCGCCGATGGTGATCTCGATGATCGCGGTCGGCGAGCAGACCGGCGGCCTGGACGAG
>DASPXO010000037.1:0-2346 GCA_035637235.1 Gemmatimonadales bacterium
GAGGCCGTGGCGATCGCGGGGCGACAGCAGGCGAAGTCGTTGGAGCTACGCGCGGCGACGAGCTCGAGTCGGCTGTGGGCGAGTCAAGGGAAGACGCGGGCTCGCTCCCACCGCGCGGCGCGCTGGCCGTTCGGTCAAGCCGAAGCGGCCGTCACCCTCGTCCTCGGCGCCATCCGCTTGCCGGCCCCGCGACGCGCCGGCGCGCGGTTGCTAACCCCTGTTCCCCCACTGGGGAACAGGGGTCCCCCGCCTCGTGAGCTAGGGCGCAGTCCTGCTATCCCGATTTCTGATCGAGGATGTCGAACTCGAACGTCCCACTGTTGCCGTCGTCGTCGGTCCAGGATCCGACGGACGCGTTCGCGGGGATCACCACGTTGGTCTGGAGCCCTACATCGGTCCGATTGTAAACCGAGACCGGCAGACTGGTGGTGTAGCCGATGGTCACGCTACCGTCAGGGTTCAGGACCGCCGTGCCGTAAATCGGCGCCCGTGGGAGATCCCCGCAGTTGTCGTCATATCCGACGACCCCGAGCACGGTTGACGAGCCCGACGGGACCAATGTCAACACGATCTTGTCGCAATACGGCTTGATCTGGAAGGTGAAGGTTTGCGCCTCTCCCGCGCCCGCATTCACGAACACGAACAGGGCGGTGAGAGCGGGAACCACAAAGGTCCGGAATACCAGGAGCAACAATCTGGATCCCATAACGGCCTCCTTTCTATCTCATGCATGAACGGACGTTGAGGAATGAACTCGGCCTACGTCACATCGCTACTCACCGGATCGACGCGCGATCTTCCCAGTGGTCCGACGACCGCGAACATCCGGCCGGTGCCTCACGGATAGGCGGCCCCCTCTGGCAGGCCGCGTCGGCGCGGCGGCGGAGCGCTACCGCACCGCCTTGGGCACTGGGTCCCTCCCGCTCGGGCAGGGCTACTCTCGTCACCCTCGCCGGGGTGAATGGGTGTGGCTCCCGGTCAATCGGCCGTGAGGTCATGAGTGGTCGGTCCCCTTGCGGTCGTCCCGGCCCCGAAAGGCTGCGGGCGCGGAGCCATCGAGGGCCCCGGCGAAGAACGCCAGCAATCCCTTGAGAGAGGAGAACCGGGCACTCTCGCCCGAAGAGAGATGCTCCACCCGACCGCTGAATCGGCGCCGTCCGGGTCCCCGACCCGTGCTGAAGTGCACGACGAAGGCGCGCTCTACCGAGAGGCCCGATCCGTGTTCGAAGCGTGGTGGCATGCTATGGTTCTCCTGCGCCCATTGACGTTGCGTGTGCGGTCGCCCGCCATCCGACCCAGATGTACTGCGGCAGCCGACAGGAGTCTTGGGGAAAGCCAGGGATTACTCGGGGAATACCGAGGGAGCGGCATGAGGCGTTCGCGACCTGCGCAAGGCGCACCGCGATTCGTCACGCCCGCCGCGCGACATCGCGACGGTACACGGGCGGGGATTCCGGTTCATCGTCCCGGTTGCCTGGCCGGCGGCGGCCCTTACCGCTCTGGGTTCCCCGACACCCTTGGGCCGTGTCTGGGGTCGAACGCCCAGTATTCCTGCCACTTTCACGGCAGAAGGCGAAGCGGCAGCAGGACGCGGCCCCGGTCGCCAGGGACGTACTGCTGGGCGAAGCCCGCGAAGCGTGAGCGGGATCAGTGAGGTGCAGCGGAGCTTGAGGTCACGGCGACTTCCTGGGTTGTTGGTGCCCGCGGGCGGCGGTAAACTGCTCGGGTCGCAGAGCGCGGACGTCGCTCCCCGTCAGCCGCCGCGCGTGGATTGGTCGATGGCCGTCGTCGGAGGCCCGAGCAGCTTCGGGCGCGGAGGCATCGAACGCCGCGGATGAAGAGGCGAGCAGTCGCGTGAGCGCGAGACGACCCGGAGACCTTCCCGCCGTTCGTATCGAGCCGGAGAACGAATGGGCGTGGTGCGGCGAGCAGCGCCTGCGGCTGTCGCCGCGGGCGTTTGCGGTCTTGCGCCACCTGGTCGGGCATCCGAACCTCCTGATCACGAAGGAGGACCTGCTCGCGTCGGTCTGGCGCGACACGATCGTGGGCGACGCCGCCCTGGCGACCTGCATTCGCGACCTGCGGAAGGCGCTCGGCGACTCCGCCGGCGCGCCGCGCTACATCCAGACAGTGCACCGGCGCGGCTTCCGGTTCATCGGCCCCATCGCGGCGCTGGCAACGGCGGTGTCCGCTGCCGGTGCCGGGGGCCGCGGATCCGGCGCTCACGAGCAGGGCCCGGTGAGCTTCCCGGCCGCCGCGCACGGGACCGCCCCGCTGGTGGGCCGGGACGCGGAGCTCGGTCGGTTACGGGAGCGGTTGGAGCGGGCACGCAAGGGGCAGCGGCAG
>DASPXO010000038.1:0-2690 GCA_035637235.1 Gemmatimonadales bacterium
GAGAGGTTGCCCCCGTTGGACGTGAAGGCCACCGTTCCCGGCGCGCTCCCCGTCACCGTCGGGGCGAAGCGCACCGTGACCAGCTGGCTGGCGCCGGGGCCGAGGCTGAAGGACGCGCCGGAGGGGATGCTGTAGGGCGCCGAGGTCGACGCGCTCCCCGTGAGCGTGGAGCCGCCGGTGTTCTGGACCGTGAAGCTCAGGTCCTGCGAGCTCCCCACCGCGACCGTGCCGAAGTCGAGTGAAGCCGGGATGACGCTGATCACGGGCGGGGTGCCGCCGGTCACCGGGCGGGAGAGGTTGCCCCCGTTGGACGTGAAGGCCACCGTCCCCGGCGCGCTCCCCGTCACCGTCGGGGAGAAGCGCACCGTGACCAGCTGGCTGGCGCCGGGGCCGAGGCTGAAGGACCCGCCGGAGGCGATGCCGTAGGGCGCCGAGGTCGACGCGCTCCCGGTGAGGGTGGAGCTGCCGGTGTTCCGGACGGTGAAGCTCAGGTCCTTCGAGGTTCCCACGGTGACCGTACCGAAGTCGAGTGAGGCCGGGGTGACGCCGATCACCGGCACCGGCGTCTCCAGGGTCCACAGGAGCGCGCTGCCCGCGCTCACGCTCGGGTCGTTGAAACTGAACTGCTGGCCATGATTCGGCGCGACCTGGACTCCCACCGTGGCCGCGGCGGCATTGTCGGCGAACGCGCACGTCCCCCCGAAGGCGGGGTCGGAGTAGTTGAAGAGGATGCTGCCGCTCGACTCGAAGAAGACGACCTGGAAGTCCACGGTGTTCGAGGTCTCGGTGTTGCAGTCCCACAGCGTCAGGTTGCGCCACTCGATGACCAGCTCCCGGTTGGGCGCCGTGCCGCCGACCGCCCAGTACACGTTCTGTACGGTGCCCGGGACGGGATACAGGTCGTCCCAGAACGCGGACACCAGCGTGCTGATGATCCGGGTCGGGATGACGTCATTCGTGGGCGTGGTGAGCGGACCCGTGAAGCTCACGTACCCGTTGCTGCCCACCCACAGGCTGGAGAAGCTTCCCCCGCCGAAGGGAATCGGAAACGGCGGGCTGAGCTGGGCCGAGGAGTCGTCGCTGAGCTCGAGGCTGGTGCCGGCGATGGTCCGCCAGGCGAAGGCGGTCGGCGAGTAGGTGTAGCCCGACAGCGCGAGAACGGTCACGACGTCGCCACCGGGGAACGTGAGCGTGTAGGTCCCCACCGCGGACGGGATCCACTGGCCCGAATAGGTCCCGTCCCCGGCCACCTGGTCGGGCGCGATGCCGTCGTCCTTGAGGACCACCGTCGCGATGGTCGTGCCGCCCGACGCGACCGTGACGGCGACGTCGCCGGCGGGCGCGGCGCAGGTGATGTGCAGGGTGGCCAGATCGGTGGGCGCTCCCACGGCCGCGGTGATCGCGGTCCCGATGGGCTGGAGGCGGGACAGGACGGTGGAGCCGGAGCAGGTGAGCGCCCCGTAGGCGTTGAGCCGCCTCTGCGTGATGGTATTGGCCAGCGCCGGCGTGCTGTCGCCGCCGGCCAGGATCAGGTTCCTGATGGCCCGCCAGTCGCGGGCGGGATCCTGGGCCTTGAGGAGCGCCGCCGTCCCCGTCACGTGCGGAGTGGCCATCGAGGTGCCGCTCAGCGAGCCGTAGGTGTTGCCCGGCATCGTGCTCTGGATGCCGGTGCCCGGCGCCCCGAGGTGGACGGTCTGCCGCCCGTAGTTCGAGAAGCTGGCGAGCGCATCCGTCTCCGTGGTCGCGGCCACGGCGATCACGTTGGGGAGGTACTCGCTGGCGGGCTGGAAGAGGGCGGTGTTGTTGTCCCGCCCGGCGTTGCCGGCGGCGGCGATGAAGAGGATGCCGCGCTGCCGGAGGGCGTCGATGGCGTCGTGGAGGGACTGGGAGAACCCGCCGCCGCCCCAGCTGTTGTTGGTGGCGACGATGTTGACGCCGCGGTCCTTCATCAGCGCCACGTAGTTCAGGCAGGCGACCGCGCCGGCCGTGGACCCGCTCCCGCTGGCGCCGAGGAACTTGCAGGCCATGAGCTGCACGTCCCAGTTCACGCCGACGACCCCCACCGCGTTGTTCCCCACCGCCCCGATCGTGCCGGCCACGTGGGTGCCGTGCTTGTTGTCATCCATCGGATCCGAGTCGCCGTTGGCGGTGTCGATGCCGTAGCAATCGTCGACGCGACCGTTGAGGTCATCGTCGACGCCGTTCGTGTTGCAGTCGGGCGTGTTGTGGAACATGTTGTCCGCCAGGTCCTGGTGCGTGTAGTCGATCCCGCTGTCGATCACGGTCACCACCACGCCGCTGCTCCCGGTCGTCACGCCCCACGCCCGTACGGCGTCGATGTCGGCGCCGGCCACGCCTCCCGTCTGTCCGGTGTTCTGGAGCCCCCAGAGGAAGCCGAACTGGGGGTCGTCGGGACCGGCGAGCGCCTCGACGACGTAGTTCGGCTCCGCGTAGAGGACATCGGGGTGCTTCCGGTAGAACTTGATCGCCCGCTTCACGCTCATTCCCTTCGGGAGCTTGACCAGCTCGAGGCCGTCGACGGTCGCGTAGCTCGCCGCGGTCTTCGCCCCGAGGCCGGCGTGGATGGCGGGCTTCACCTTCGCCGGGACGCCCGGCGCGAATCTGACGAGGAGCTCATCGGAGACGTGCTTGGCGGAGACGCGCGACGTGATGCCCGCGCCGGGCCCGGG
>DASPXO010000039.1:0-14461 GCA_035637235.1 Gemmatimonadales bacterium
CGATACGGCGCTCGCCGCTGCGCTCAAGATGCCGGTCGGAGAATGGACCGAGCGCTGGGAACGACGTTTCGTGCCAAGACTCCCCTTGGGAGCGGCGGCCCCGCTCGGTGCCTCCGGACTCGGCGTACTGCTCGCCGGGGCCGCCCTTGCGAGCGTCGCTCTGGGCGCCAAACGGCGTCAGGTCCGATGACCGCGCCCGCCTGGACGGTGCTGGCCCTGGCGTCCCTGCCGCTCGCTCCAGCCCTCGCCCGTGCCCAAGGGGGCCGCTGGGAGCGGCAGATCCAGACCTACCTGCGGCGTACTACCGTCGCGCTCAGCGCGCAGGGATTGCAGACGACGGGCGAGCCCCAGATCGGGCTTCTCCTGGTCGATCAGTCGGAGTGGTTTACGATCACGCTGCACGCCGGGACTTCGTACACGCTGATCGGAGTCTGCGATAACGACTGCGCGGGCCTTGATCTCGTGCTGTACGGCACCGGCCACAACGAGCTCGAGGCCGACCGGGCCACGCCCGTGCCGACGATCAGGGTCACGCCCGGGAACACGATGCCCTATCGGGTGAAGGTGACCTTGACGAGTTGCATGATGAATCCCTGCTGGTACGGGGTCGGCGCGTACAGGAAGCGGTGAAGAGAGACCGGCCGATCTCACCCCACGGCGTCGAGCACCGCCACGTGCCCGGCCCGCCCGTACGCGAGGATCGCGGCGTCTCGCGTGACGAGCCTGGCGCCAAGCGCTCGGGCCGTGGCGATGATGATCCGATCCGCAGGGTCCCCGGTCGCCGTCCCCGGCAGAAAACCGCCGTCAAGGGCGATATCCGGCGTGAGCGGCGCGACGCGGAGATCGCTCGCGAGCGTGCGCCGGACCCAGGTGTGCACGTCGAGCGAGAGGACCAGTCGACCCTTCCGGACGAGTATCGCCACCTCCCAAGCTGAAATCGGGGAGATGTGGACCCACCCGGCTGGCTGGGCGCGCCGAACGAGGTCGACACAGCCCGGTGAGACACGATCCGGTGCATCGGCAAGCCAGACCCACACGTGCGTGTCCAGCAGGAGCGGCCGCCCGTCGGCCTCAGGCATCCGCGTCCGCTTCCCACACTTCGCCCGTCGGCGCGACGATGTCGCCGTGATAGGTGACCGTCCCCTTGAGACTCCCGATGAAGTCGCGCGACACCGCCGCCACCGGCACGAGCTTCGCCACTGGGTGCCCCCGCTTTGTGACAACGATCTCCCCACGCCCCGCGCCCACCAGATCGATAAGCTCCAGGCAGCGTGCCTTGAACTCGGACGCCGACACGACGGGCGGCGCCACCGCCGCCTCCGACACACGCTTGATCTTGCGACGAGCTTTTGGCATCTGCGTTTTGACCATGTAAAATGACCAGTATGACCATAACATGGTCATCTGGTTGTCGCTACTCCCCGATGACCTTAATGATCACCCGCTTCTTGCGTTGTCCGTCCCACTCCCCGTAGAACACCCGCTGCCAGGGGCCGAGGTCGAGCTTGCCAGCGGTGACCGGCACGATCACCTCGTGGCCGATGGTCAGGCTCCGCAAGTGGGCGGCGGCGTTGTCCTCCCCGGTCTCGTTGTGGCGGTAGCGGCGGGGCTCCCACGGCGCGATCGTCTCCTCCAACCATTTGAGGATGTCCGACCACAGGCCGGACTCGTGATCGTTGACGAACACCGACGCCGTGATGTGCATGGCGCTCACCAGCACGAACCCCTCCCGTACGCCGCTCTCCCGGACCTGCCTGGCCACTTCGTCGGTGACGTCGATGATCTCCTGGCGTTGCTTGGTGTGGAACCAGAGATAGTGGGTGTGGCTCTTCATCCCTGCCCTCTCCTCCCATAATGCGGAGTGTGGAATGCGGAATGCGGAAGCTCACGGGAAGGTCGTGCGCGCTGCTGGGCGCTGGCAATGACATTCCGCACTCCGCATTCCGCATTCCGCACTCGCTCTCCTGTGTCGAATTGTCACGGCCGTGCCAAGTCTCTAGATTGCCCGCTCAAATATGGCGCTCCCGTTCCGCCAGCGGATCTTCGTGATCCTCGTCGCGCTGACCGCGGTGCCGACCACGCTCGCGGTGGTGGGGTGGGCGCTGGCGGTGCGCACGGTCCCGCCCTCCGCCGGGGCGCGCCTCGCGCTCGAGGACGCGGCGGAGTCCGCGCGGCGGATGCTGAGCCGGGTGGACACTACCCGGCTGAGTCCCCGCGAGCGGGTGGCGCTGCGGCAACACGTCCTGCAGCTGTCCAATTCGGTGACTCTGGCGCGCCGGGCCGAGCTGTATCTGCGCTATTACGCGGGTGGGTTCGCGGCCGTGGTGTTGGTCCTGGGAGCGCTCATCATGGTGGCCGCGATCCGGCTTGCCGGCCACCTGTCACGCCAGCTGTCGCGGCCGATCGACGAGCTGGTGGGCTGGACCCGGCTGATCCGGCGCCGCACCCCTCTGCCCGCCGGGCGGCCGACGCGCGGCGCGCCCGAGTTCGAAGCCCTGCGGCAGGCCCTGCGCGAGCTCGCGACGGCGCTCGACGCCGCGCGCGCGCAGGAGCTCGAGGCCGAGCGGCTGCGCACGTTCCGCGAGGTGGCGCGCCGGGTGGGCCACGAAATCAAGAACCCGCTCACGGCGATGCGCATCGCGGTAGACCAACTGCGGCCGTCGGCCGGTCGGGCGGGGGCGGACGGGCGGACCGAGACGGCAGTGGAGGTGTTGGCGTCCGAGACCGAGCGGCTGGAGCGGCTGGCGGGGGAGTTCTCGGAGTTCGGCCGGCTTCCCGAGGGCCCGAAGAGCGAAGTGGACCTGGTCGATCTCCTGACGGACCTGAGCCGCAGCGCGGTGCCACCCACCGTGGCGGTGACGGTCCGGGCCAACGGCGGCCCCTGCACGATCCTCGGCCGGTACGACCCGCTGCGGCGCGCGTTCTCGAACCTGCTGCGCAACGCGTCCGAAGCGATGGGCGGCCGCGGGGCGATCGAGATCGGCGTGGGCCGGGACGGGCACGGTCTGGGCGTCACCATCGCGGATCACGGGCCGGGGATCCCGGAGGAGCTGCGGCACCGCGTGTTCGAGCCCTACTTCACGACGAAGCCGGATGGCACCGGCCTGGGGCTCGCGCTGGTGCGCCAGACCGTCGAGGCCCACCGCGGCGTGATCACGGTGTCCGAGACGCCGGGCGGCGGGGCCACGTTCACCGTCGTGCTGTCCGCGTCATGAGCCCGCGTATCCTGCTGGTCGACGACGAAGCCAACATCCGCCGGATGGTCGGCGCGCTGCTGCAGTCGGAGGGGTTCGACTCCGTGGAGGCGGCCGACGGGACCGCGGCGGTCGAGGCGGTCCAGCGCGAGCGGCCGGATGCGGTGCTCCTCGATCTCTCCATGCCGGGCGGGCCGGACGGGCTCGCGACGCTGGAGCAGCTCAAGCGGATCGCTCCCGACGTCCCCGTCGTGATGATGAGCGGCAAGGCCAACCTGGCCGACGCCGTGCGCGCCACCAAGCTCGGCGCGCTCCAGTTCCTCGAGAAGCCGCTCACGCCGGAAGGCGTGTTGACCACGCTGCGCGCGGCGGTGGAGCTGTCGCGCGCCATCGCCGAGAACCGGCGGCTGCACGAAGCACTGGGCCACAGCGATCCGCTGGTGGGCGTGAGCGAGACGATGGACCGGCTGCGCGCGCTGATCGCGCGCATCGCACCGACCGAGGCGCGCGTGCTGATCACCGGCGAGTCGGGCACGGGCAAGGAGCTCGTGGCGTCGGCGATCCACCGCCAGAGCGCCCGCGCGGCCAGGCCGTTCATCTGCGTCAACAGCGCGGCGATTCCCAAGGACTTGGTGGAGTCCGAGATGTTCGGCCACGAACGGGGGGCGTTCACCGGCGCCACGGACCGCCGCATCGGTCGCTTCGAGCTCGCGGACCGCGGCACGCTGTTCCTCGACGAGGTCGGCGATCTCGGCGCCGAAGCGCAGGCGAAGCTGCTGCGCGTGCTCGAGACGGGAGTGATCGAGCGACTGGGGGGCGAGAAGCCGGTGACGGTGGACGTCCGCGTCATCGCGGCGACCAATCACGACCTCACGAAGGCCACGCAGCACGGGCGCTTCCGTGAGGACCTGCTGTTCCGGCTCAACGTGCTGCCCGTGCGCATCGCGCCGCTGCGAGACCGCGCCGAGGACGTCCCGCCGCTGGTGCACCACTTCGCGGCGCGGCAGGCCGCGCGGCTCGGCCGGCCGGTGCGGTTCGATGCCGGCGCGATGCAGCTGCTCGCGGCCTATCACTGGCCGGGGAACGTGCGCGAGCTCGCCAACCTCGTGGAGCGGCTCGCGATCCTCGGCACGGGCGACACGATCAGCGCGGACGAGGTCGCGCGGGTGCTCCCACAGGATGGATCCCGGCCCGTCCTGACGGAGGGGTGGACGGATGTGGCGCTGGGCGAAGCGCTCGACACCTTCGAGCGGACGCTGATCGCGCGCGCTCTCTCGGCGGCACGCGGCAACGTGGCGGACGCTGCGCGCCGGCTCGCGACCGACCGCGCCAACCTGTATCGCCGGATGCGGCGGCTGGGCCTCGAGCCACCCCGCAACGTGGCGGGATGACACGCTCCGCCGCGCCGCCAGCCGCCGGCCCGCACGACGCCGCAGCGCCGGACGCGGCACGGCCTATGCTCCGGTGTCCCGCGAGCCCAGCCGGGGTTCCCCTCATGCGCACCAGCGTCCTCACCCTCCTGTGCCTGGCCGGCCCGACCGTGGCCGCCGCCCAGGACACGGCCATCGTCATCCATCCCGAGAGCGCGGTCGCCGGCGTCGGGCCGCTGGAGCTGCCACGCGTCGTCGCGGAGGAGGCGATCCGCCTGTACAACGCCGCGACCACGACGCGCCTCGTGGGGAGGTCGCGGCTGCCGCCGGGGAACGAGTGGCACGGCGACGTCGCGGTCCGCAACGGGGCGGTGTCGCTCGGGGGCCGCATCCAGGGCACGCTGCTCGTGATCAACGGCGACGCGGCGCTCGACTCGGGCGCCGTCGTCACGGGCGACCTCATCGTGATCGGCGGAACGGTGACGCGCGATCCCGGCGCCGCAATCACGGGCGAAGCGCGCATCTACCGGGAGCCCCTCGCCTACCGCACCGAAGGCGACGAGATCGCGCTCGCCCCGGGGAGCCCGCGCCACTGGCTGCGGAACCTCGGCGTGGAGAAGTCGTGGGGGTCCGCGGCTACCCGCTCCGCACTCACCCTCGCCACGGGGGGCACGTTCAACCGGGTCGAAGGGTTGCCGGTGGTGTTCGGACCGAGTCTGGACTGGAAGCTGCAGGAGAACCGGCGTCTGCGGATTGACGCGCTGGGCGTGTTCCGCACGGCTGGGGACCTGACCGACAACCGTAGCGACCTGGGGTACCTGGCGCGCACGGAGCTGCGCTCGGGCGAGGTACCCGCCTACGGCATCGAGCTGCGCGCGTACAACGTGGTGGCGGCGGTCGAGGACTGGGGGTTGCGCAATGCCGAGGTCGGATGGGCGGCGTTCCTGCTGCAGCGCGACTACCGCGACTACTACGTCAACCAGGGCGTCGCGGTTCGCGTGTTCCTGCAGCCCAACCGGCCGCTCAGCCTCGCGTTCGAGGTCCGGCGCGACCGGCAGACGACCGTGGCGGCGCGCGATCCCTGGACCGTGTTCCGCAACGCCCAAGCGTGGCGCCCGAACCCGCCCATCGACGCCGGCCACTATACCACGCTCGGCGGGGCCGTCACGTTCGACACGCGCAACGACCGCCTGGAGCCGTCCGCGGGGTGGTTCCTGCGCGCCCAATTCGAAGCCTCACGCAGCCGGGACGTCAGCCCCCAGACGGGCGTGCCCGCGTCCGTGCGCGCACCGATTCCGACCGACGGCTCCTACGCGTTCAAGCGCCTGTGGCTCGACTTCCGCCGCTACGCCCGCGTGAGCCCGTCGGGGCGCGTAAACCTGCGCCTGCTCGCGGGGGGCTGGGCGGGCGGCGACCCGCTGCCGCTGCAGCGGCGACTCTCGGCCGGCGGGTCCGACCCAATGATCGGGTACGGCTTCCGGCGCAGCGCGTGCAACCGCGACATCGTCGATCCGGCGTTCACGGGCACGCTCGTCGCCGCGTGCGACCGGATGATCGTGGCCCAGGCGGAGTATCGCGGCCACCTCTCGCTTCACTGGGCGTACAACCCCTCGCGGCCCGAGGACGAGCAAGCGAAGTTGCCGTTCACCCTGCAGGGGCCGGACCTGGTCGTCCTGGCCGACGCGGGACAGGCGTGGCTGGTGGGGCTCGGGCCGGGCCGGGTGCCGACCGACCGGCTGCCCACGCTGGGGAGCTGGATCGCCGACGTCGGGCTGGGCGTCGACTGGAGCGGGTTCGGCTTCTACGTGGCGAAGGCGGTGACCGCGGGCGAGCCCCTGCGATTTACCTTGCGACTCGATCACCGCTTCTGAGGTGAGGGCGGGGCTCGCTCTCCTGGCCCTGGCGAGCATCACGGCGACGCTCCTCCCGGCCGCCGCGCAGGGGCCGTCGCTGACGGTCGCCCTCCAGAGCGACATCCCGCGCGTCCAGGCCGCGGGGCTGCTCGCCGACGGCAAGTTCGTCAGCCTGATGCGCTCGGGCTTCCCGCTGCGCCTGCACTACCGCCTGGAGCTGTGGCGCATGCGCTCGGGATGGTTCGACCAGTTCGTGAGCGAGGCCTCGTGGGACGTGGTCGCCCGGCACGACCCCATCGCCGACGACTTCATGCTGATCCGCACCGACGGGAGCGTGACGCGGCACGCGAGCGCGGACTCGCTCGCGCGGGCGCTCGGGATCCCCTATCGCGTCACGCTCGCGCCGAAGGGCTCCGGCCGGTTTTACTTCCTGTGCCGGCTCGCAGTGACCACGCTCAACGACACGGACCTGGAAGAGCTGACGCGCTGGCTCAAGGGCGAGGTCGGCCCGGCGGTGTCCGGTGAGGGCAACATCGCGCGCGCGCTGGCGCACGGGGCGCAGCGGATCCTGGTGCGCATCGCCGGGCTGCCGCGGCTCACGCTCGAGGCGCGGTCGGAGACGTTCACACGAGACTAGAAACGGGTGTCGGGTGTGACGATTGCAGGATTAGTGGATTGCGGATTGCGGATTCGACCCGTGGTGCCGTCAATCCGCAATCCGCAATCCACTAGGACCCAAACCGCTGGTCGATGGCGCGGCGGATCTGGTCGAGGGAGTTGCCCTGGGCGGCGAGCCGCGTCGCGAGCGTCGCCTCACCCATGCAGATGTCGCACTGAGAGCCGTGGTCCGACTCGAAGCAGGTGAGGAGCGAGCGGTGGCCGAAGTTCTTGGCGCACTCGCAGTGGCAGTGCAGCCCGTCCAGGACCTGCGGGGCGTTCCGCGCCGCCGCGTAGGCGTCGAGCGCCCCCGGCGTGTGGAGCACCATGCTCGCCGGCAGCACCCGCTCCGCAGTCACCCCCGGCCGCGGGTCCGGGTGCGACGCCGCTCGGCCGCCCCGGGCCGTCGCCAGCACCGCGAGCAACGCCGCGCCCGCGGCCGTGGCGATGACCCAGGGCAGCTTCCCGGTCACAGCTTCTCGAGCGTGGCGAGGACCTCGCCCCCGTAGAACAACCGGATGTACTTCGACTGCGTCGACGTGAGGCGGCGCACCGCCCAGGCGAGGTGCACGAAGTGCGGCTCGAACGGCGGCCGCAGCGGGTGCATCCCGGCCTCCTCGGGCAGCAGGTTGCCCTTCCGCGTGTTGCAGCTGCTGCACGCGGTGAGGACGTTGGTCCAGGCGGTGGTGCCTCCGCGCGACAGCGGGACCAGGTGGTCCCGGGTCAGGCACTCGCGGTGCCGCAACTCCTGCTGGCTCCGTCCACAAAACTGGCACCGGTAGTTGTCGCGGGCGAACAGGAACGTGTTGGTGACCTGGCGCCGGAAGCGACGGGGGACGTGGACGAACTTGACGAGGCGGATGACCGCCGGTCTCGGGATCTCGAGGCGCTCGCTGCGCACCAGCGGGCCCTCCGCCTCGACGATCTCGGCCTTGCGGTCGATGACGAGGCGCAGCGCCCGGCGCACGGGCACCATGGTCAAGGGCTCGAAGGACGCGTTGAGCGCGAGGCAGCGCACAGCACTCTCCAGGCGAAAAAGGCCGTCCGCCCGGACACGAGCGGCACGGCCCCGTATGCTACACAGCCGCCTAAGACCCGGCAAGAGCGAGGGTTAAGGGGCAAACGCCTGGCGCAGTTCCTCCAGCTGATCCGCCACGGACTTACGCGACGCCCCGCCCGGCGTCGCCCGCCCTTCCACGCTGTCCTCCCACGTTCCCAATTGCGCCAGCGCGGCGGCCAGCGCGGGGTGGATGGCGGCGGCCACGGCGGCCGGCACCCGGTCGAGCGGCACTCCGGCACGCTCCGATTCCCGCACCAACCTGCCCACGAGCCCGTGGCTCTCCCGGAACGGCACCCCGGCCTCGACCAGCAGATCGGCGAGATCGGTGGCGCGGAGCGACGCGTCGAGCGCGGCGCTCATGCGCTCCCGGTCGGCGGTCAGCGACGCGACGGCGCCCAGCACCGCCGGGAGCACCACGGCGAGCGTGTCGAACGCGTCGAACAGCAGCGCCTTGTCCTCCTGCAGATCCTTGTTGTAGCCCGCCGGAATCCCCTTGAGTGTCGTGAGCAATGCCACGAGGTCGCCGAGCAGGCGGCCCGACTTGGCGCGGGCGAGCTCGAACACGTCGGGGTTGCGCTTCTGCGGCATGAGGCTCGAGCCGCTGCTGAAGGCGTCGGCGAGCTTCACGAACCCGTACTCCGAGCCGGCGTACAGGATCAGCTCCGCGCTGAGGCGCGAGAGGTGGATGCCCACGAGGGTGAGGGCGAAGAGCACCTCGGCCACGAAGTCGCGGTCGCCCGTGGCGTCCAAGGCGTTCGCGGAGACCGAGCGGAAGCCGAGCGCCTCCTTGAGCAGCACGCGGTCCACGGCGAACCCCGATCCCGCGAGCGCTCCGGAGCCGAGCGGCAGCTCCGCCACCCGCCGGCGCGCGTCGGCGAGGCGCTGTCGATCCCGCCCGAGCGGCCACGCATGGGCGAGCAGCACGTACGCCCAGCGCACCGGCTGGGCGCGCTGCCCGTGGGTGTAGCCGGGCAGGATGATGTCCACGCCCTCGCGGGCGCGCGCCACGAGCGTGCGGCCGAGCGCGGCGACGTCGGCATCGAGCCGATCGACCGCGTCGAGCGTCCAGAGGCGCAGGTCGGTCGCCACCTGGTCGTTGCGGGAGCGACCGGTGTGGAGCTTGCCCGCCACCACGCCGACCTCCTCGTACAACAGCCGCTCGACCAGCGTGTGCACGTCCTCGTCGGGCGCGCCCACCGCGGCGCCGTCAGCGAGCCGCTCGGCCACGCGGTCGAGTCCTTCGAGCAGCGCGGACTCTTCGGGCGGCGCCAGCACGCCGACCCGCCCCAGGGCCTGCACCCACGCTCGGCTCGCCGTCACGTCCTGCGGCCAGAGCCGGTGATCCACCGGCAGGCTGCGGTTCAGGGCGTCGAGCGCCTCGCTTGGCCCCACGTTGAACCGCCCACCCCACATCTGGTGGGGGGCGGGGGCGGGGGCGGGTGTCTCCGTAGGATGGTGGGTCATCAGTCGGCCGCCGCGCCGACGTCCTGCTCGCGGCGCGCCGCGGAGAGCCCAGCCCCGATCTTGATTCCGAGCCCGTAGAGATGAATGAAGCCCTCGGCGTCCTGCTGGTTGTAAACATTGTCCTTGCCGAACGTCGCGTACGAAGGCTGGTACAGCGCGTACGGGCTTTCCCGCCCGGCCACGCTGGCGCTCCCCTTGTACAGCTTGAGCCGCACCTGGCCCGTGACGTGCTTCTGGGTGCTCGCTATCGCCGCGTCGAGCGCCTCGCGCTCGGGCGTCCACCAGCGACCGTCGTACACCAGGTCGGCATACCGCAGCGCGACCTCGTCCTTCAGCCGCAACGTGCGCCGGTCGAGGACGAGCTGCTCCAGCTCGCGGTGCGCGGCGAACAGCAGCGTGCCGCCCGGCGTCTCGTAGACGCCGCGCGATTTCATCCCCACGAGGCGGTCCTCGACGACGTCGGCGCGGCCGACGCCGTGCTCGCCGGCGACCGCGTTCAGCGTCGCGACGAGCTCCACCGGCCCCAGCGGGACGTGGTCCACGGAGACCGGGGTCCCTTCCTCGAAGCCGATCTCGACCAGCGCCGGAAGCTCCGGAGCGTCCAGCGGGTCCTTGGTCATGACGAAGATGTGCTCGGGAGGCTCGCGCGCGGGATCTTCGAGGATGCCGCCCTCGTGGGAGCAGTGCCACAGGTTGCGATCAGTCGAATACGGCTGCTCGGCGGTCGCCTGCACCGGGACGTCCTTCGCCTTCACGTACGCGAGGAGGTCTTCGCGGCCCTGGAACTCCCACTCACGCCACGGCGCGATGACCTGCAGGTCGGGGCCGAGAGCGGCGTAGGTGAGTTCGAAGCGGACCTGGTCGTTACCCTTCCCCGTGCAGCCGTGGGCGAGCGCCTGAGCGCCGACGCGTTGGGCGAGCGCGACCTGATGCGCCGCCATCACCGGCCGCGCCATGGCCGTGCCGAGCAGGTAGGTGCGTGCATACACGGCGCCGGCGCGCAGCGTGGGGAACACGAAGTCGCGGACGAATTCCTCGCGGAGGTCCTCGATCACGCAGTCCGCGGCGCCGGACCGCTTGGCCTTCTCGACCAGGCCGTCGAGCTCGCCCTCGCCCTGTCCCACGTCCGCCGCGTAACACAAAACCCTGGCGCCGTACTTCTCGCGGAGCCAGGGAACGATCGCCGACGTATCGAGTCCGCCGGAGTACGCGAGCACGACGAACGGCCCCATGGAGCGCTCCTGGTTCGGTTTATGCAGCACGATGCATAAACATACAGAAGCGGGGGCCTCTGTCAACGCCCCCCCCGAGTCTAGCGCCGGCACGGATGCGCGCCGATCTTTTTCGATCCCGATGAACCGGCGAGACCTGCTCCAGCTGCTCGGCGCCAGCGTCGCCATCCCGGCGCTGTCCGGGCTCTCCGCCGAGCGCCTCGTCGCCCTAGGCCGGCGCCTGCACCGTCCGATAGGGCGGCGCGGCTTCGCAGTGCTCGATCCGCACCAGAGCGAGACGGTCGCCACGATCGCCGAGATGATCATCCCCGCGACCGATACGCCGGGCGCGCGCGCGGCGCGGGTACACGAGTTCGTCGACACCCTGCTCGCAGACTGGGCTCCGGACGACGACCGGTCGCGGTTTCTCGCGGGCCTCGCGGACGTGGACGCGCGCGCGCGCGCAGCGTTCGGCACGGACTTCCTCGGCGCCGCCGAGGCGCAACGCGTCACGCTCCTCACCCAGCTCGACGCCGAGGCGCAGGCCGCCCGCCCGGCGACGACCGATTCCGGGCAGCCGCCTTTCTTCCGGCAGCTGAAATTCCTCACGGTCTTCGGTTACTGCACGTCGGAGGTCGGAGCCAAGGCCGAGCTGCACTACGACACGATTCCGGGCGCCTACGACGGCTGCCGGGCCTTCGGCGGCTGGCGTGCCACCCCCGGAGACTTCTGATGCCCGCGCCCAGCTTCGACGCGATCGTGGTCGGCTCCGGGATCAGCGGCGGCTGGGCCGCGAAGGAGCTGTGCGAGCGCGGACTGACCACCCTCGTCCTCGAGGCGGGGCGACCGATCGATCCGGCCCGCGACTACGTGGAGCACGTGCCGCCCTGGGAGATGAGGTTCCGAGGCATGGGCGACCGCAAGGCGCTCGAGCGCGACCAGTTCATCCAACGCAATTGCTACGCGTGCAACGAGTACAGCGGCAAGTTCTTCGTCAACGACCGCGAGAACCCCTACACGTTCGATCCCGCCAAGCCGTTCCACTGGATCCGGGGCCGCCAAGTGGGCGGCCGCTCCATCATGTGGGGCCGCCAGGTGTACCGCTGGAGCGACCTCGACTTCGCTGCCAACGCCCGCGACGGGTTCGGGGTGGACTGGCCGATCCGCTACGCCGACATCGCGCCCTGGTACGACCATGTGGAGCGGTTCATCGGGGTGAGTGGCGAGCGGTTGGGGCTGCCCCAGCTCCCCGACGGCCAGTTTCTGCCGCCGATGGCGCTGAATTGCGCCGAGCAGGCAGTGAAGGAAGGGATGGCGAAGCGCTTCGGCGGCGAGCGGGTGCTCACGATCGGCCGCGTCGCCATCCTCACGGTGCCACATGGCGGGCGCGCGGCGTGCCACTACTGCGGCCCCTGCGAACGGGGCTGCATCACGCACTCATATTTCAACAGCATCGGCACGACGCTCCCCGCCGCGCGCGCCACCGGTCGCCTCACGCTGCGACCCTACAGCGTCGTGCACAGCGTGATCTACGACGCAGAGCGCGATCGCGCGGCGGGAGTACGCGTGATCGACGCGCAAACGCGGGACTCGCTCGAGTTCCGCGCGCGCGTGATCTTCCTCTGCGCGTCAACGCTCGAGTCCACGCGCATCCTGCTCAACTCGAAGACCCCGCGTTTCGCCACCGGCCTCGCCAACTCGAGCGGGGAGCTCGGCCGGAACCTCATGGACCACACGATGGGCGGCGGCGCCAACGGCACGATCGCGGGATACGAGGACCGCGCGCCCCACGGGAACCGCCCGAACGGCATCTACGTGCCCCGGTTCCGCAACGTGAAGAGCAGACACCCCGAATTCTTGCGCGGCTACGGATTCCAGGGCGGCGCCGGACGCGACGGGTGGCAGCGCGTCGCGTCGCAGCCGGGTTTCGGGCGCGAGCTCAAGCAGGCGCTCCGCACCCCGGGGCCGTGGCACTTCGGCTTCTACGGCTTCGGCGAGTGCCTGCCCCGTCCTACCAACTACGTTGAGCTCGACCGCCAAACGGTGGACGCCTGGGGGATCCCGGCGCTCCGGATCCATTGCGAGTGGAGCGACAACGAGCGCAAGCTGCTGCACGACATGTCGCTCACGGCCGCGGAGATGCTCGAGGCCGCGGGGGCCACGGACATCGCGCCGTTCGTGGGCGACCATCCACCGGGCCTGACGATCCACGAGATGGGGACGGCGCGCATGGGACGCAATCCCAAGACGTCCGTGCTGAACGCACACAACCAGTGCCACGACGTGAAGAACCTGTTCGTGACCGACGGCGCCTGCATGGCGTCCTCGGCCTGCCAGAACCCGTCGATCACGTACATGGCCCTCACCGCCCGGGCGGCGACGTATGCGGTGGAGGCGATGAGGCGGAACGAACTGTAGGGCCTAGGGACTAGGGCTTGGGGACTAGGGAGGAACCAACGATGACCAGTCGACGCGACTTCGCGAAGACACTCAGTGCCGCGGCCTTGGGGTATGCCTTTCGTCCCCTAGCCCCTAGTCCCCAGCCCCTAGCCCCTAGGCGCAAGCTCGACCGCATCGGCCTGCAGCTGTACACGGTGCGACACGAGATGGAGCACGATTTCGAGGGCACGCTCGCCCAGGTGGCGTCCGCTGGGTACCGCGAAGTCGAGTTCGCCGGCTACTTCGGGAAGTCGCCGCAGGAGGTGCGGGCCATGCTCGACCGGCACGGGCTCTCCGCTCCGGCGGCGCACCAGGGATCGATCGCTCCCGATCAGTGGCGCGCGGCGCTCGACGCCGCTCACGTGATCGGGCATCGCTATCTCGTGGTGCCGTGGATCCCCGCGGAGGACCGCCGGACGCTCGATGGGTACAAGCTGGTCGCGCACACGTTCAACCAGGCGGCGGCGCAGGCGCGCGAGGCCGGGATCCAGTTCGCCTACCACAACCACGACTTCGAGTTCGTGCCGATGGAGGGCCGGCTCCCGTACGACGTGCTGATCGCGGAGACCGACCCCAAGCTCGTGCAGCTCGAGATCGACCTGTACTGGATCATCAAGGGCGGCCAGGATCCCCTGGCCTACTTCGCCCGCTGGCCGGGCCGTGTCCCGCTGGTCCACGTGAAGGACTCGGCGGGCCCGCCGGACCACAAGATGGTGGACGTGGGCGCCGGGACGATCGACTTCAAGCGCATCTTCGGGCAGCGCGACCAGGCGGGGATCCGGCACTTCTTCGTCGAGCATGACCAGCCGCCGGACGCGTTCGCGTCCATTCGGACGAGCTGCAACTACCTGAAGCGGCTGGAATTCTAAATGCGGCGGTCAGGCGGTCGGGAAGACGGGCGGAAATTCTAAAATGCGGCGGTCAGGCGGTCGGGCGGACGGGCGGACGGTAGGTCGTCGAGAGGCCATCGTGCTCTCGGCGAGCGCACTCGCGGGCCTCGCGCTGCCGCTGGAAGGTGCGGGAGCGACGCCCGTCCGCCCGTCCGCCGGTCCGGCAGTCCGCCTGAAGCAGTCCGTGTGCCGCTGGCCCTATGGAAAGATCCCGTTGACCGACCTCGCTCGCGCGGCCGCCGGCATGGGGCTCGCCGCCATCGACCTCCTCGGTTCTGACGAGTGGGAGCCGGTGCGAGAGTTCGGTCTCGTGTGCTCGATGG
>DASPXO010000040.1:0-23758 GCA_035637235.1 Gemmatimonadales bacterium
ACCGGCGACCCGATGAGGCCCCTGACCGACGCCGTCGCCGTCTGGCTGCCGGCCGTGCTCCCCAGCGTGCGACTGGCGGCGGCGATCCCGCTCGGGTCGCTGGTGCTCGTCGCCGGAGACACCGAGCCCTGCCCGCCGGGCACCGACCACACGACGTCGACACCCGCGACCGGGGCGTCGGCCTCGTCCCGCAGAATCACGCGGTAGGAGTTGGCGAGCGCGCTGAGCACGGTGTCGGTCTGGCCGTTGCCCGAGTTCGCGGGAGCGAGCGCGATCT
Source organism: Gemmatimonadales bacterium (assembly GCA_035637235.1). GTDB lineage: Bacteria > Gemmatimonadota > Gemmatimonadetes > Gemmatimonadales > GWC2-71-9 > DASUAL01. The sequence continues at coordinate 278 of DASPXO010000040.1, forward strand.
GGGTGGCGCCCTGGATTCGCCCCGTCGCGTTGAACGTCAGCGGCGATCCCACCAACGTCGCGTTCGCCGCGGTGACCCGCTGCACGACGGAGTCGGAGCCGGCGGTCAGCACCGTGCTCGCAATGCCGTCCGAGCCCGTCGCGCTCGTTCCCGGACTGACGCTGCCGCCCCCGACGGTGACCGTCCACGCGACGTTGACGCCGGCTTTGGGGCTGCCGTTTTCCTTGACGAGCACGGCGAACGGGGTGAGCAGCGGCTGGCCGGCATCTCCCACCTGGTTGTCGCCGCTGGTCGGTGCCTTTTCGACGGTCAGCGTGGGTCCTGGCGGCGTGCCGCCGTCTCCGCCGCAGGCGAATTCCAGGACACTCGCGACACAGGCCCATGTCGGTGACCTACGGAAACGTGCCATAGCAACCTCCGGTTGAGGATGGAACCGGTGACGAACATGAAGTGTCGCGCGCGCGCCCGTTGCTTGACGCGCCGGGCGCGATGTCGCATATGTAATACGCGCCCCTCAAGCGGGATGGATGCCACCGTCGAGGCAGCGACGGCCGCAAGGGCCGCCACGCCGCGACGGGTTCTTGTGCCTCGGGAGATCGGGTGAGCGCACCAGAGACCTTCGTCGACGGCAGGCGCGAGATTCTGCGGCAGGCGAGTATCGCCCTCGGCGGGCGTCCCGTGACGATCTGGGAGGTCTCGGTCCGTGCCGAGCTGGAGCTGCGGGCATCAAGCGACCCGAGCCCCGGCTACCACGCGAGCAAGCTCGACGTTGACGAGACCTTGCGGCGCTGGAACGTCCCCCTCGTGCAGGGCAGCCGCTGGGTGGGGAGCCGGGCTGCTCCCGGAGAAGCCTGGCTGGTCGCCCCGGTGCGCGACCAGCCACCTGCGGCCCCCCCCGCGGGGCGCGAGCGGCGCTGCCGGGAGCGCCTCACGCTCGAGCTCGCGGGGCTCTGCCTCGGCCTGCTCGACCGGCGCGAGGCTCCCGCCACCCCAATCCCGAACGCAAAGCCCGCCAGCCCGATGCAGGACGCCACGACCCTTCCGGGGATCATCGCCCACGAGCTCTCGAACCCGCTGACCGCTGCCCGGGCCGGACTGCAGCAAGCCATGGAAGCCATCGGCCGCTGGACGGAAGTCGGCGCCGGCCGCCGGCTCGAGATGCTGGACGAACTCGGCCAAGTCATCGACGACATCGACCGCAGCGTGACGTTCCTGCTGGCGCTCAAGGACCGCGCTCGGGGAGCGCTGGCGCGCTCCGAGCGCTTCGATGTGGTGCGCGTGGTCCGCTCGTGCTGCACCCTCGAGAGCCGGGTGCTCAAGGACAAGAAGATCCCGCTCGAGTTCGAATCGAGCCTCGACACCGTGTACCTGAAGGGCGATCCCAACGCCCTCTACGACATGCTCGTCAACCTGATCCGCAACGCCGCCGACGCCTCTGCCGGCCGCCCGGCTCCCGTGCGCGTCACCCTGGAGCGCGCGAGCGCGTCGGTGCGGCTCTCCGTGAGCGATCAGGGAGCCGGAATCCCGCCCGAGTCCCTCGACCGGATCTTCGAGCCCGGGTTCACCACGAAGGAATTCGGAGAGGGGAGCGGGATGGGCCTGGTCGTGGTGCAGGGCGTGGTGCGCAACATGTTCGGGGGCTCGATCGAGGTCGCGTCGAGCCCCGGCGCCGGGACGACGATCACCGTCACGCTTCCCGTTCCGCCCCAGCGCTCCGCTAAGCCCCGCAAGCCTGCCGGCGAACCCTAACGCGCCCGCGCCGCCGGGCGTAGCGTAAAGAGTGGCTTTTCCCGCGAGGGGTTCCCTGTGACGCTGTTCCGTTTCGCCGCCGCCGCCGGCCTGGCTGCGGCGCTCGGTTTTCGCCCCGCCGCCGGCCAGATCCTGACCGTGGACACGACGGGCGCCGGCGCGCTCATCGACCAGGCCCTGAACCACTCCGAGGCGATGCAGAACCTGCGGCACCTGACCGACGTGATCGGCGCCCGGCTCACCGGGTCGCCCGCCGCGCGCCAGGCGAACGAGTGGACCATGCAGCGTTTCAAGGACTATGGCCTCGACGCGCACCTCGAGACCTGGAACTTCGGCGGGACGTGGACGCGAGGACCCCTGTGGGTCCGGATGACCGCGCCGCGCACACACGACCTCGTCGCGGCGAGCTGGGCCTGGGCGCCGGGCACGAGCGGCAAGACGGTGAGCGGGCCCGTCGTGCGCATCGACGCCAGCGCGCCCGAGAGCCTCGCGGCCCACCAGGCCGAGGTGAAGGGCGCGTTCGTGATGCTGCGGCCGCCGTCGTTCGTGTGGAACAACGATGGCCCGCCGATGGCCGGGGCCGACTCCGAGCGGCAGCGGGCGTCGTTCCGGGGCTCGTTCGCCGCCGGGCAGCGCCTCGATTCGGCGGCCCGCGCGCGGATCACGCAGTTCAACAACGACCAGCCCTACCTGCTGCGAAACGCCGGGGCGCTCGCGATCCTGCTCGACGCCGGCAAGGAGCAGGATCTCCTCAACATGAGCGGCTCACCCAACCGCGTCCTGCCGCTGCCCCAGATCGTGGTGGCGCACGAGGAGTATTCGCTGTTCGACCGCCTGCTCGCGGCGGGCGTGACGCCGCGGCTCGAGGCGAACATCCAGAACACCCTGAACATGAAGGACTCGGTGCCGCAGTGGAACACCGTCGCCGACATTCCGGGCAGCGCGCACCCGGGGCAGGTCGTGATCGTCGGCGCCCACCTCGACTCGTGGGACCTGGGCACCGGCGCGAGCGACAACGGCACCGGCTCGATGGCGACGCTCGAAGCCGCCCGCATCATCGCGCAGTCCGGACTCAAGCCCCAGCGCACCATCCGGTTCATCCTCTTCACCGGAGAGGAGCAGGGTCTGATCGGCTCGCGCCTGTACGCCGCGGCGCACGCGGCGGAGATGGATTCGATCCAGGCGGTGATCGTGCTGGACAACGGCGTCGGGGCGGTCACGGGCATGGCCCTGCAGGGCCGACTCGATCTCTACGCGCTGTGGCGCCGCATCCTCGCGCCGGTGCACGCCCTCCACGCCGACACGATCACGGACAACGAGAAGGGCGGCACCGACCACCTGTCGTTCATCCCGTACGGCGTGCCTGGGTTCAACTTCAACCAGATCACCAGGGGCTACAACCACACCCATCACTCCCAATCGGATACCTACGACAAGACGATCGCGGCGGACCTGATGCAGGCGTCCGCCGTGATGGCCGTGTCGGCCTACCTGCTCGCCAACCTGCCGGAGATGATCCCCCGCGGCCCGAAGACGACCCCGACGCCGGTGCAGGCGGTGAGGATCAGCGCGAGGCCCTGAGAGGCGCCTTGCTGTATCTTTGCCCTCATGAACACCATCACCAAGGTTCCCCCGCCGGTCAACGAGCCCGTTCTCTCCTACGCTCCCGGCACTCCCCAGCGCACCGAGCTGAAGAAGGCGCTCAGGGATCTCTCCGCCCGCCAGATCGAGATCCCGCTCGTGATCGGGGGGCAGGAAGTGCGCACCGGCAAGACAGTCGACGCCGTGATGCCGCACTGTCACCGCCACGTCCTCGCCAAGGTGCACCAGGCGGGGCCCCCGGAGCTGCAGGCCGCGATCCAGGCGGCGCGCGCCGCGTGGCGCGACTGGTCGGCCTGGAGCTTGGAGCGGCGCGCGGCCGTATTCCTCAAGGCGGCGGACCTGCTCGCGACCCGGTACCGGCCGGTCCTCAACGCCGCCACGATGCTCGGCCAGTCGAAGACCGCCTACCAGGCGGAGATCGACGCGGCGTGCGAGCTGATCGACTTCTTTCGCTGGAACGTCCACTTCGCGGAGCGCCTCTACGCCGAGCAGCCGGTCTCCGCGCCCGGGACGTGGAACTACCTGGACTACCGCCCCCTCGAGGGGTTCGTCTACGCGATCACACCGTTCAACTTCACCTCGATCGGGGGCAACCTGCCCACCTCCCCCGCGATCATGGGGAACACGGTCGTCTGGAAGCCGGCCGGGACGGCCGCGTTCTCGAACTTCTTCATCATGCGGCTGTTGGCCGAGGCGGGCCTCCCGCCCGGGGTGATCAACTTCGTCCCCGGCCCGGCGGCGCTGGTCTCCGACGCGTTGCTCGGGGACCGCGGGCTCGCCGGAATCCACTTCACCGGCTCGACGGAGGTGTTCCAGTCGCTGTGGCGGCGGGTGGGAGAGAGGCTGACAGGGTACGCCGGCTACCCGCGCCTCGTGGGCGAGACCGGTGGTAAGGATTTCATCCTGGCGCACGCGAGCGCCGACGTGGACGCGCTGGCGACGGCGATCGTGCGCGGCGGTTACGAGTACCAGGGACAGAAGTGCAGCGCCGCCTCGCGCGCCTACGTGCCCGAGAGCCTCTGGCCCCGGGTGCGTGAGAGCGTGCTCGGGATGCTCGCCGAAGTGAAAATGGGCGACCCCGCCGACTTCCGGAACTTCGTGGGCGCCGTGATCGACCGGAAGGCGTTCGACAAGATCCGGGGCTACATCGAGGCGGCGCGGCAAGCCCCCGGCGTGAAGATCCTCGCCGGCGGGGGCTCCGACGACTCGGACGGCTACTTCATCGAGCCCACCCTGATCGAGACCACAGATCCGTCATACCGCACCATGTGCGAAGAGATCTTCGGTCCCGTGCTATCCGTCCACGCCTATCCCGACGCCCGCTGGGCGGAGACCCTCGGGCTCGTGGACGAGACATCCCCCTACGCGCTCACCGGGGCGATCTTCGCCGGCGACCGGCGCGCGGTGGACGAGGCGCAGCGGGAGCTGCGCTACGCGGCGGGAAACTTCTACGTGAACGACAAGCCGACCGGGGCGGTGGTCGGGCAGCAGCCGTTCGGCGGCGCGCGCGCGAGCGGTACCAACGACAAGGCGGGCAGCCTCCTCAACCTGATCCGCTGGGTCAGCCCGCGCGCGGTGAAGGAGACCTTCGTCCCGCCGCACAGCTTCACCTACCCGTTCATGGCCGAGCCGTGAGCTGCGCCGGAGCGGCGCGCCCGCCCATCCTCGTGCTCGTGATGGGCGTCGCGTTCCTCCTGCTGGCGGCCTCGCTGCTCATCGGCTCGCTGGTGGGACCCGAGTACCCGCCCTTCGCGTTGACCGCGCCGCGCCCCGAACCCGTTGGAGACTCGCTCGTGGGACCCGCCACCTACACCATCGACGCGTCCGCCACCGACCGCTGGCGCCACTTCGACTTCGCCCGGAACGCCGTCATCGACTCGGGCGCCTGGGACCTCGCGTTCAGGCGGTTCCACCTGATCGTCGCGCCGGGCGGCGGGATCTTCGACCTCGGCCCGGTCCCGTTCGACTCGGTCGTGGAGCTGCCGCCCTCCGGCTACCTCCCGAACGCCTCCGGCCCGGACACCACCAACCCCGGCGTGGGGAAGTGGTATCAGTACAGCACGGTGAGCCACCTCCTCACCTCGAAGCATCACGTCTATGCGGTGCGGACGCCCGCCGGAAAGTACGCCAAGCTCGAGCTGCTCACGTACTACTGCAGGGACGCGGGCACGGCCTGCGTTACCTTCCGGTACGCGTATCAAGGGAGCGGGGCGCGGCGGGTGGCGCGCTGAACGAAGCCCCCGGCCGCGCTCGGCCGGGGCCTGGGGAGCCGGGGACGAGAGGGGGCCGGAGGGCTGGCGTTGTCGGATCGCCCGTTCAGGTTGCCTTAGGAGGCAGGATCTTGAACATCCCCGTACCACACACGGGGCAGACCCCTTTGAGGGCGGGCCGGCCGTTCGCCATCGTGACCTGCTGGGGGTTCGAGATCTTCCGCTTGGCCTTGCACTTCACGCAGTAACCTTCATCCGCGGCCATCGGGGCTTTTCCACCCTTCGCCATTTCGCTCCTCCGTTCCAGGGGGCAGGGGGGCAGGGGGCGGGGGGGCGTGAGCACGGGTGAGGTCAGGGGCGTTTCCCCTGCCCACCCCGCCCGGGACGGTGACAACATAATACGGCGTGCTCAGACCGTGCGAGCGGGGCCCCCCGGAGGTGCGTCGGAAAAGCCGATCCGCTTGTGAGTTCCGTCACAAAACGGCTTCGTCGCCGAGCCTCCACAGCGGCACAGGACAACGACTTCCGCCGGTCTGCCGTCCTTCCGGGGGGGTACCGGAAGCTCCCGGCCGTCGGGGGTGACGATCCTCACCGGCCCCTGGACGATGAGGGGGCCGTTCGGCTTGGGGGTGATGGTGCAGCCCTCTCCTGCCATGTGGGAATTATAACCCGCGTCCTCGAGAACCCAACCGCTTGAGAGGCGCTTGAGCGCCCCGCGCTAGGCTGTCACCTCACCTGTAGGGGAGGTCGCCATGCGCGTCTTTCGCCGCACTCTCATCGCCCTGCTGCTCACGCTGGCGGCCACCGTGCCCGCGCGCGCTCAGACCTGGCTGTCGGTCGAGGGCGGGCTCGCGGGAGCGGGCATCGGTTTCGAGGAGCCGCTGCCGCAATTGGGTATCCGGGTCGCCGGCGTGAAACCGCACGCGTTCAACGTGGACTTTTCAGTGGCGCTGTTTCCGACCGTGGTCGCCGAAGGAGGCCTGATTGCCATCCCGGACTTGGACATCGGCTACGCGGTGCCCGCGGGCGATCAGGTGCGCATCATGGCACGCGTGGGTGGGAGCGCGCTCGCCGACGTTGTCGGTGAGGGGGGTGCGGGCGCCATTCCCGGGTACAACGTCGGCGTGGGCGCGCTGGCGCGCATCGGGCCCCGCGCGGCGTTTCGCTTCGACTACACCTATCGGCGTCTGATCGAGGACGGAGAGAGCTACCCGGTGTCGAGCGTGAGCCTGGGGATCGCCTGGACGCCCTGACCGCGCGCGACCGCGGCGTCCGGAACGGGTTGCGGCTCGCCAGGGTATCTCCAAGGCGCCCCGCCCATGCGAACCCTGTCGATACTTGCCGTCGGGTTGCCGGCCGCCGCATGCGTGTCCGAGCACGGCCCGCTCACGAACCGGATGTCGCAGGCGGCCACTCCCTACCTGGCGCGCGCGGCGCGCCAGCCGGTGAGCTGGCAGGCGTGGGGTCGTGAGGCGTTCGCCCTCGCGGCCCGGCTCGACCGCGCGGTGCTGCTCTACGTCGGTGCCGACGACTGCCGCTGGTGCGCCGTCATGGATCGCGAGGTGTACGGTGATCCGGCGCTCGGCGCCCTGATCGACTCGCTGTTCGTCCCCGTGCGCGTGGACCGGGACGAGCGGCCCGACGTGGCTGAGCGCTACGAGGCCGCCGTGCACTCCCTCGTCGGCCTGCGCGGCTACCCTGTCACGGTGTTCCTGACGCCCGACGGCTCGGCCTTCTTCGGCGGCACCTACTTCCCGGCGGACGATCCGGTCACCGGCCGCGGGCTGAAGCAGATCCTCCCCGACGTGGCCGAAGGCTATCGCGAACGGCGGGCGTTCATCCTCCGGCACGCGGCACTGGTTCGGCAGCTCGCCCTGACACGTGGCGCGCCCGTGCGCGGCGTGCTCCGGCCCAGCGAGATCGAGTCCGAGGTCGCCGCCGTACGGAGCGCGCTGCGCGCGATCGCCGAGGCCCGCAGGGCGCTCGGCAGCTTCGCGCACACGCAGGCGGTCGGCCTGCTGCTCGCGACCTACGGGCGCACCGGGGACTCGAGTTACCTGGACGTAGCGCGCAGGGTGCTCGATTTCCTGGTGGATTCGGGCGGCGCCGCGGTCACGGATCCGGGCTCCGACGATCCGCCGCCGCTGGTGCGCGCGGGACTGTTGCGCAGCGTGGCGGTGGGGTGGGCGCTCACCGGCGAGCCACGGTACCGCGACGCCGCCCGCGCGCTCTTGTCGCTGCTCGCGCGCGATGTTCGCCGCGACGACCAGCGCGCCGTCTACGCCGACCGGGAGGCCTACCTGATCGGCTCGATCGTCGACGCCGCCGCGGCGGTGGTCGACTCGGCGGCTGCCGCCCGCGCGCTGGGCGCGCTGGACGCGCTGCTGCACCGGACCTATGCGAGGGGCCGCGGTGTGCGCCACACCGCCGGCGGTGTCTCCGGCCTGCTGCAGGACCAGGTGCAGGTGGCCGGAGCCTGCCTCGCGGCCTACGGGTACACCGGCGCGCGGCGCTATCTCGCCGTGGCGCAAGACGTCGCCGCGACGCTCGATCGCGACTTCGCCGACTCGGCCGGCGGCGGCTACTTCGACGTGGTCGCCGCCGACCCCCCCGGCCCCCCCGGCCCCCCAGCGCCGGCGCTCGCCGACCGCGCGAAACCGGTGCTCGACGATCTGCTCCCGGGCGCCAACGCGTGGGCGGCGCGTGTGCTGCTGCAGCTCGGCGAGGCGACGGGCGACGCACGCTATCGCCGGCGCGCCGAGGCGACGCTCGAGGCGTTCGCCGGCACCGTCGCCGGTGAGGGGGTGCGCGCATCGAGCTACCTCGCGACCGCCCAGTACGTCCTCGCTCCGCATTAACATAGCCCCGGGCGTGAGCCCGGGGCCTCGCGGGCGTCCTCGCGCGTGACGCCCTGATCTCGACGCAGGTCACATGGACGTGAGGGGGGACCCCTCCGACCCGGAGGTGGTGGCTCGCGTGCTCGGCGGCGATCAAGAGGCGTTCGGTCTGATCATCCGGCGCTACGAAGCGGACCTGCTGCGGTTCGCCGCCGGGATGCTGGGCAGCCGCGACGCCGCCGAGGACGCGGTGGCCGAAAGCCTGGTTCGGGCCTACCGCCACCTCGGGGGGTTGAACGCGCCCGCACGGCTGCGCACCTGGCTGTACCGGATCGTGGCCAACCGCTGCAAGAGCCATCTCGCGCGCCGCCCGGCGAGGGAGCTGTCCCTCGACGAGGCGCCGCCCGTCGCGGATCCGGCGGACACGGAGGCGTCGCTGGAGCGCGCGGAACAGGTGGCGCTGGTGCAGCGTGCGCTGGCGGAGCTGTCGCCCGAGAAGCGCGAGGCGTTCGTGCTGAAGCACGTGGAGGGACTGAGCTACCAGGAGATGGCCGCCGTCACCGGGGAGCGCATCCCGACGCTCAAGATGCGCGTGCACCGTGCGCGCGAAGCGTTGTTGCAGGCATTGGAGGACGCATGAGCCCGGTCGACCCGAGGTTCCATCAGGCGCTCGATGGCGACATCGCCCGCGAGGGCGTCCCGCCGGAGGTCCGGCGCGCGATGGAGCGGCTGGACGCTGCGGCGGCGCTGCTCGCCGTGGTGCCCACGGGAGCGAGCGTCGAGGCGCGCGTGATGGCGGAGATCCGCCGGCCGGTGCCGTCGCGCGCGCGGCGCCTGGTCCGCTGGCTCGCGACGCCGCACGCGATCAGGCTCCGCGTCCGGCCCGCCTGGAGCCTGGCGCTCGCCGCAGTCGCGGCGCTGCTCACGCTGTTGTCTGAAGGGGACATCGAGCCCGAGCTGGGCGGCCAGGAGGGGATCGCCCAGTTCGTCGGCCGGTTCCCCGGGGCGCGGTCGGTGCACGTCGTGGGATCGTTCAACGACTGGCGCGCGGGCACGATCCCCCTCGAAGACCGGGACCATGACGGTGTGTGGCGGGGCGCGGTCGTGCTCCCCGTCGGAGCGTACGAGTACATGTTCGTGGTGGACGGCGAGCGTTGGGTGCCCGACCACCTCGCCGATCGCTCCGTCGACGATGACTTCGGGCGCGAGAACTCGATCGTGATCGTGCGGGCCGCCGGGCGATGAGACTCGGCCGCGCCCTGGCGCTGCTCGCCCTGCCGGTCGCGGCGGCGGCCCAGTCGCTGCGCGACGACCGGCTCGCGGAGCGCCTCCCCGCTGCGGCGATCCCCGCCGTCGATTCCCTGGTGCAGCAGGCCCGGGCGGAGCGGCTCCCCACCGAGCCGCTGGTGCAGAAGGCACTCGAGGGCGGGGCGAAGCGCGTGGCGGCGGAGCGGATCGTCGTGGCGGTGCAAAGGAGCCTGACGCAGCTCCGTGACGCGCGCGCCTTGCTGGCGCGCGCCGGCGACGCGCCGCCGGCCACGGCAGCCGAAGTGACGGGCGTGTCGGCTGCGCTGAAGCGCGGCGTGCCCGCGCCAGTCGTGGAGCAAGTCGTGGCGGCGCTGCCGAGCCAGCCGCGAGGTTCCGCGCTCCACGCCGTCGCCGATCTCGTCACGCACGGCTTCCAGCCCGACTCCTCGGCCGCCCTGATACTCGAAGCGGCGCGGGACGGCCTACGCGGTGAGCGGCTGCTCGACGTGTCCACCGCCGCGTTGCACGAAGTGCAGCGCGGCCATACCCGTGCGGAAGCGCTCGCGCTGGTGCGGGCGCGGCTCCCCGACGTCCCGGCCGCGCCCAAGCCCGCCCGGGCAAGCGTCGTGCGCGCGCGGCGGCCTTCCGAGCCGCCGCACGAGCCCTGACGCGTGAGGCGCTGCGTTTCACCGTGTAACTCCCGATACCGCGCGACCGCAATCGTGACCTCCCGGTTTGGAGAGGGGTCTCCCCGCTGAAGCGGACCAGGGTGGTCCGCCCTCTCTCTGGAGGCACACGCGCATGATTCGTCGCACGCTCCTCACGCTGGCCCTCCTCGCCGCCCCGGCGATGGTCGCGGCCCAGCAACCCTCGCCGATGCAGGGCCAGGCACCGGCCGACACGTCGAAGCAGGTGAGCAAGTCGATGACGCATGGGAAGAAGGCGACCGGGAAGCGGCACGCCAGACGGGCGGCCAAGCCGACGGCCAAGGACACCAGCCAGGCGAAGCCGTGAGCTACGACGTGTAGTCGGCGTTGATCCGCACGTAGTCGGGCGTCAGATCGCAGGTCCACACCACCGCCTCCGCGCGACCCAGGCCGAGGTCGATGCGGAGGCGGATGGTCTTTTGCTGGAAGACGGCGCGGGCGCGAGCCGGGTCGGGATGCGCGGTGGCACCGCGCTCGGCGAGCGTGAGCCAGTCGCCGTCGCCTGCCGCTTGCAGGGTGAGGCGCTCGACCGCGAGCGCGACGCCCGCCGCGCCCGCGGCCGCGAGGATGCGCCCCCAGTTGGGGTCGGCCCCGTAGATGGCGGTCTTCACGAGCGCCGAGCGGGCGATGGCGCGGCCCACTTCGCGCGCCGCCGCCTCGCTCACCGCTCCCACCACCTGGATCTCGACCAGCTTGGAGGCACCCTCTCCGTCGGCGACGATGGCGAGGGCGAGCGAGCGGGCCACCTGCTCCACCGCCTGCTCGAACACCTTCCAGAGCGCACCGTCGCGCGCCGGGTCCGCGCCCGACGCCCCGTTGGCGAGCAGCAGCGCGGTGTCGTTGGTGCTGGTGTCGCCGTCCACGGAGATCGCGTTGAACGTGTGGTCGGCGACGCGCCGCAGCAGCGGCTGCAGCGTGGCCGGCTCGCCCGCCGCGTCGGTGGTCAGCACCGCCAGCAGGGTCGCCATGTCGGGATGGATCATCCCCGAGCCCTTCGCGATCCCGCCCACGGTGATCCAGCCGCTGGGCGTCTCGAACCGGACGGCGCAGTGCTTGGGGCGCGTGTCGGTGGTCATGATGGCGCGCGCCGCATCGCTGCCGCCCTCGGGCCCCAGCCGGCCGGCAGCCTGGCGCAGCCCCTCCGCGATCTGCGCGGTCGGAAGCGGGACGCCGATCACGCCGGTCGAGAGCACGAGCGCCGTGCGCGGCGGCAGGCCGGCCGCCTGCTCGGCGGCCTCGGCCATCGCCCGCGCGGCGGCGAGCCCCTCGGGCCCCGTGCACGCGTTCGCGACGCGCGCGTTCATCGCCACGGCGCGGATCCGGCCCGGCCGCTCGGAGAGCAGGTCGGCGTCGTAGATCACCGGCGCGGCCCGGAGCGCGTTCTTCGTGAACACGCCGGCCGTGGCGCAGCTCGCCGCCGAGACGAGCAGCGCGACGTCGAGGGCGCCGTCGGCCTTGAGGCCGGCGTGCGCGGCGCCGGCGGTAAAGCCGCGCGGGGCGCTGACCGATCCGTCGGGAACGGGGACGAGGGGGTCGGTGGGCCCGGGGGCGGGGGCGGACGTCATCGACGGTCAAGATATCCAGCGGCGCTCGCTTGTGTAACCGCTCGTGGTCCCTTATCATAGCGCAACCTTCCCAGGAGGCCGGTTCGATGTCGGAACCGTTCCTGAGCTCCGACGATTACGACGAACGCGCGCACCAGCTGTACAGCGAAGCCCAATACGACAAAGCGATCGAGACCCTGCGGGCGGGCCTGGGACTCTACCCCCAGGCCGTCGAGCTGCACGTGGGGATGGGCTATGCCCGCCTGGCGCGCGAGGAGTACCTCTGGGCGCGCCGGGCGTTCGAAGAGGCGGCGAGCCTCGACCCGGACCACGAGGACGCGCTCGCCGGCCTGGGCGAGGTGCTGCTCAAGTTCGGGGATCGCGCGGGCGCGCTTGGGTGCTTCGACCGCCTGCTGGCGCTGGGGTTCCGGGACGACCTCGACCTCATGCTCCAGGCGGGGCGTGCCCTGTTCCGCGAGGGCGTGCTCGACGAGGCGCGGCGGTTCTTCCAGGTCGCCGTGGCCGCGCAACCCGACTCGGCCGAGGCCGCGGCATGCGTGGGGTACGCCGCCCACCGCCTCGCGGACGGCGGGGGTGCGCTCCGCTGGCTGCGCCGCGCCTTGGAGCTCGACCCCGGGCACGCCGAGGCGCGGATCTACCTCGCCAACCTGCTGTATGACCGCGGGGAGTACGAGGCCGCGCTGTTTCACGTCGAGCGCACCCAGCCCGGCGAGCACTTCGACGGCCTTGCCATCTGGCGCCTGATCGAGCTGAAGAAGAGCGTGTACCGCCTCCCCGACGACGACCCGGAGCTGGTACCCTGGCACGGGCGCCTGGAGGAGCTGGCGGGTGACTCGACGCCCGAGGACCTGCTGCTCGCCGAGATCGAGGCGATGGGCGCTGACGGCCGGGTGCCGGACCCCCGGCAACTGGAGCTGTTCGGCACGCTGCTCACCGAGCTGCAGGGCATGCGCGCGCGGGGGAGCCACGGCGACATCCATCGCGTGAGCACGGTCGCGGGCCTGACCTACCTCGGCACTTGGGAGGAGATCGTCCGGCAGATGAAGGACGCCGCCGCCGAGTGGGCGGACGGCTCGCTCGAGCAGTACATGGCCGCGACGTCGCGGCGCTGCCGCCACCAGACCGGCGCCGCCATCCCGGCGACCGATCCGGAGAGCTTCATCAGGGGCAGCGCGGACGCGGGACTGTTGAGAATCTTGCATTGAAACCGACGCACGACGCACGACGAACGCACACATCGTGCGTCGTGCGTCGTGTGACGTGTGACGTGTGACGTGCGGCGTGCGACGTCAGCGCCCGCGCTTCAACCCGATCGCCACCGACAGCGGGCCGTCGCCCAGCGCCACCAGGGTCAGCGCGCCGGCGAACAGCAGCGCTTCCAGCTCGATGTTCCCGCCGTGCGGCAGCTTCACCGCGACGATCGCCACGACCATTTCGACGGCCATGCAGATGGCCCAGAGGCGCGTGAACATGCCGAGCACCACGCACGCTGCGCCGATCGTTTCCACTGCGATCAGGACGATCGCGAAGATGACGGCGAAGGGGAAGCCGATGTCGCGCAGGAACGCGGCGGTGGCGGGGATGCCGCGCTGAAACTTGCTCCAGCCGTGCAGCAGGAACACGCCGCCCACGGCGAGGCGCATGAAGAAGGCCGCGTAAGGGGCAAGTCGGTTCATCGACCCTCCGGATGGGTCCCCTGGGTGACGGGGCCGCGGCGGTGCGCGCCGGTTCGCACCTCGCGCGCGCCGAGGCGCTTGACGATGATGTCGAGGCCGCGCTGGGGGTGGATCGCGTCGAGCCCCGCGATGTCCGCGAAACAGACTCCAACGTCCGGGAGTGCGTGCAGCACGATGTGCCCCCGGTGGCACAACAGCGCGGCGGCGACCCCCTGCGGCCCCGCCTTCACGAGCGGTGCCGAAGCGGGGCTCAACCCGACTGCGTTGGCCGCGGCGAGCAGCAGTCCCGCGAGCGCCTGGTCGTCGCTCAAGCGGGTCGCCGGAATCCCGCCCAGGTCGGCGAACACGTGCTCGAACGTCACGCGCGCCGTTCCACCTTATTGACGCTGAGCAGAGGTCGGCACGGCACTAGCAGCTGGTGGAGTCGGTGACGAGCGGCGCGACGAAGGAACCGTGGATCGTCAGCACCCCGAGCGGGTCGGTATAGAGGTCCGTGCGCTGCGCCGTGTACGTGAACTGGCCGCTGATCGCCTTGCCGTGCGACACCGGCTCGATCCGGGTTACGCCGAGCCTGCCGCCACTGCGCGAGTAGGCGACGATCGTCGTCCCTTGGTACGACCACAGCGCCCACGCGCGCGGCGGGGTACAGATCGCGACGAACTGACCCTGGCTCTGCGCACCGGCCTCGAGCGGGGAGATCGAGTCGATCGCGTACGCGCTGCCGGCGACGATCACGGAGTCCGGCAGCGTGATCTGGACGACCTGGAGCCCGGGGAAGGTGGGGACGTCGAACGTGCCCCGCAGCCGGAACGCGAGTTGGCCGTCGCTGCGGGTGTAGTTGACGGCCCGAATCGGGCCACCGACGCGACCGTTCGCGGTGCCGTGAATGGAGAAGAAGAACCTGCCGCCGGTCGTGTCGGTCAGGGCGAGCACGGAGACCGCCCCGGTGTCCGCGATGGAGTCGGCATGGACGATGTAGGGAAGCGGGCCGCCTGTCGCGGTTGCCGTGACCCGCCCGCCGGCCGAGTCGATGGTGAACACGGCGTTCGACGCCGCCTCGTACCACACGACCGGCGGCGGGCCGCTCTTCTTCCGGACCGCGCGCGGCACGGTGAGGGTGTCGCCGGTCATCATGTAGATCGAGTCGAGGAGCAGGGTGAGGTCGAGCGTGTTCGATACCGCGATCAGGGCCACGCCCGTGACGCCCTGGACCTCCGCGCTGACCAGGGCGAGGCCGCGCTTCTTGCCCGTGATCGTCCCGGCCGACGGGTCCACGCTGATGACCGTCGTGTCGGTACTCCCCCATCGGATAGACCCGGAGGTCGGGGTGTGCGCGTTCCCGGCGCGGTCGAAATAGGTCACGGAAGGCGGCGGGATCTGGTCCCCTACGAACACCGAGTCGAGGATCGGGTCCAGCAGGACCGTGGCGAATCCGCTCGGCCCGGCGTCGAAGCAGCCGGCGAGGGCGGCGCAGAGCAGCGGGAGCGCGGATCGTTGCAGGGGCGTGATCACACGGTCGGCCGCCCCGGTCAGTCGGACCGGGAGTCTGTGATCAGGGTACAGGAATCTTTGAAGATCGCGGTCCGGTTCAACAGATTCAGGCGCACGCGATCAAGCTACGGCGCGCGGGAGGAGGCGGCAAGTGAAACCGTGGGTGACGTGGGCGGATCTGCTTACGGCGCTGCGGGTTCCCTTGGCGGCAGCGTTTCCGTTCGTGCACCATGCCGCGGGGCAGCTCGCGCTCGTCGGCGCGGCCGCCACGTCGGACTTGTTCGACGGGATGCTGGCGCGGCGGCTGGGCGGCTCCCGCGCCGGCCCGATCCTCGATCCGGTCGCGGACAAGCTCTTCATGGCGGTGGCGTTCGCCACGGCCTGGCGCGCGGGCGGCTTGCACGCCATCGAGGTTGTCGGGGTGCTGGCGCGGGACATTGTGGCGGCGCTCGCGTTCGCGGGCTCGTGGCTGTTGCGGCGGCCGGTGGCGCTGCCGGCGCGCGCGGGCGGGAAGGTGGTGACCGTACTGCAGCTCTGCACGCTCGCGGCGGTCATCCTGCAGTGGCCGCTCGCCGGCCGGTTGGCGTGGGCGA
This sequence comes from Gemmatimonadales bacterium, assembly GCA_035637235.1. GTDB lineage: Bacteria > Gemmatimonadota > Gemmatimonadetes > Gemmatimonadales > GWC2-71-9 > DASUAL01. The sequence continues at coordinate 15,956 of DASPXO010000040.1, forward strand.
CGACGGCGGTGGGGCTGTACGCTATCTGGGACTACGGGCGCGCGGCGTGGCGCTGGCGTGCCGCGGCGAAAGGAGCGTGATGCGCGGGTCCGGGGTCATCGCGCTGGGGGTCCTGGTGGCGGCGCTCGCCGGCCCGGTCGCGGCCCAGCAGTTCAACCCGCCGCCGGTGCGGCGATCGAGCGAGCAGGGCACTCGCCTGGGGCTGTTCGGCTTCGGAGTGCGGGGAGGCATCGACCTGGCGGGCCAGACACAGATGGTGTTCGGTGTGACGCTCGACGCGGGCAGCCTCTTCGGCAACCGCTTCCGCATCCGTCCCGCCGGCGAGATCGGCTTCTTCAACGGTGCGAACACGTATGTCGGAAGCCTCGAGGGCGTGTACCGGTTCACCGATGATGAGCAGGTCGCGACGCCGTACGCGGGCGCGGGATTCAGCCTCGCGGGGCACGAGGGCTGCGGCGCGGATCGGGACTGTCCCGACCTGTGGGCGAACGTCGTCGTCGGGTTCGAGCTGCGCTACCGGTCCACCTTCAACTGGCTGCTCGAGTACCATGGCATGGACGCGTTCGGGCATAACCGGATCTACCTGGGGCTCACCACGCGGCGGGGGAATTGACCGGGCCGGGGAACGTGCGCGAGGTCGCGATGCGGTGGCGCGAGCGGCTGTTGTTCGACGGGGGAGCGTCCGGACGGCCGGCCATCCTCGTCGACGGAGACGGCGCCGCCGCGACGTCGCCGGTGGAGCTGCTGCTGCTCGCCGCCGCGACCTGCGCGGCGTCGGATGTCGTGGTGATCCTTCAGAAGCAGCGCGTCGCCCTGCGCGCTCTCGATGTGGCCGTGCAGGGGACGCGCCGCGAGACCGAGCCGCGGCGCTACACCGCGATCCATTTCCGCTTCGTGATCGCGGGTGAGGACGCGGATGAGGCGAAGGCGCGCCGCGCGATCGACCTCTCGCTGGAGAAGTATTGCTCGGTGGTCGCGTCTCTCGCCTCCGACATCCGCGTCACCTACGACGTCGCGCTCCCCTAGCACGCTCGCCTGCTCGCTCGCCCTCGCTCTCGCTGGCGCCGGCGCGGCGCGTGCCCAGCGCCTCGGCGTCACCGAGGCGGCGGCAGGCGCGACGGCGGTGTTCGCACGCCAGACGTTCTGGGGCGCGGGAGCGGCTATCGCTCGGCGGCCGGCCGGGCAGGGGCGGCTCGCCCTCGCCGCGGCGGGTGGGGACTGCGGCGGCACCCTGGGGCTGCGGCTCGAGGCGAGCGCGCAACTCCTCCTCAAGCCGGGCGAGCGCACGGGGACGAGCCTCTACGGCGGGCTCGGGATCGCGTTCGTCGGCGGGCGGTCGGAGCGGGGGGCCGGCTACTTCACGGCCCTGCTCGGGCTCGAGTCCAGGCCGGGCCGCACAGCCGGCTGGTACGCGGAGCTGGGTCTCGCGGGTGGGGTGCGGCTCAGCGCGGGCCGGCGCTGGCGGCGGTTTCCGGCCTGGTGGACCTGAACCCTCACGGTCGTTCCCCCTCTCCACAACGTGGAGAGGGGGTCAGGGGGTGAGGTCAGGCGTCCGCGCCGACCGGTGCGTTCCGGCCGACGACGGGACGGCAGTAGCGCTCGCCCAGGAGGCGCAGCTCCACCAGCTGTCGCTGGTCGAGGCCCGCATAGCGGTCCGCGAGGTAAGGCAGCGTGTCGTCGAACCATTCCTTCTGGTGCTCCGGCGTAGCTTCCAGGACGCCACAGCGCAGAATGTGGGAAAACAACTCGTCGCGGGCTTGCTCGAAGGGGGTGGGAGTGGACTTCCGGGGTTCCGAACGCTTTTTTGCCATGCGCAACGGTGCTCCTCTCGTCTCGGATGCGGGTCGAAGCGGCGCAGCAATGTAACAGCGTCGGACGGGCGGCGCAAAGGGCCGACGCTGGGCCGCCGGACGTGGTATAATGAGACGTGGCGCCCTTGGTGCCGGATGGAAGGCGGACGTATGAGTGACGAACGCGAAGAGGTGTATGGTCCGGATCGGCCCGAGCGGCTCGTGGCGCTGCTGCGCGCGCTGGCGGAGCGAATCCGGGAGCTGGACCGCACGGGACGGCTGCTCGAGCGCGTGCCCGAGCTGCAGAAGCTCCTCGGCAACGTGCGCAGCGAGCTGTTCCACTACGAGGTCCGGCTGACCTACGACACGCCGGAGATCTCGGAGAGCCGGCGCATCGTGGAGGAAGCGGAGGGACGCGGGCGCGAGGCCGCCGGCTTCGACGACGATGAAGACGACGACCCCTGGCGCAGGAGCCCGGACGAATGAAGGGATTCTACGCGCTGCTCGCCGCCGTGGCGGTCGTCGGCGGCGGGCTTTTCTGGTACGGCTCGCGCGCGAAGCCGGCGCCGGCGCCGCGCCCTCCCGCCGCTGCGCCGCCGCTCGCGGCCGGCGACGCGTTCCACGGCTTCACGCTGGGTCCCGACACCGCTCCCCTCGAAGTGACCGAATACTCCGACTTCGAGTGCCCGTTCTGCGCATCGTTCGCGACGGTGCAGATGCCGGTGATCCGCGAGCAGCTGATCGCGCCCGGCAAGGTGCGCTGGCGGTACCGCGATTTCCCGCTGCCGAGCCACCGGTGGTCCCGCCTCGCGTCGCAGGCCGCGCAGTGCGCCGGGGAGCAGCGCAAGTTTTGGGAGTTTCACGACCAGCTGTTCTCCCGGCACCAGTGGGCGCAGGCGGACCGGAACCCGCGGTCCGAGTTCCGGGATTTCGGGAAGGCGGTCGGCCTCGACCTCGAGAAGTACGACGCCTGTGTCGACGGCCAGCGCTATACGCCGCGAATCCTGGCGAGCCTGCAGGAAGGTGAGGCGCTCGGCGTGGGCGGCACCCCGACGTTTTTCGTGAACGGCAAGCGGTTCGAGGGCCGCCCGACCTCGGACGCCTTCAAGGCGCTGGCCGACAGCCTGACGAAAGCGGTTAAGACGCGCAAGTGATGCGGCGGCGGCAGGCGATCGTGCTGCTCGCCCTGGTGGGCCTGCTCGTCTCCCTCTACCTCTGGCTCTACAAGATCGGCGTGATCGGCACGCTGCAGTGCGGGACGGGCGGCTGCGAGTACGTGCAGGCCAGCCGCTACGCCGAGCTGTTGGGGATCCCCGTGGCGTTCTTCGGCGTGGCGGGCTACGGCGTGCTGTTCGTCGCGGGGCTGGTGGGCCTGCAGCCCGCGTTCGCGGGCGACCGCCGCGTCGGCGTGGCGCTCGCCGGGCTCGCGTCGGCGGGGTTCGCGTTCACGCTGTATCTCACCTCCATCGAGCTGTTCGTGCTGCATGCGATCTGCCGCTGGTGCGTCGCCTCGGCGGTGATCATCACCGCGATCTGGGGCCTCGCCGTGACCGGCCTCGCGCGCAGGCGCTGAGGTAACCCCGACGTCACTATCCCACCGGCGCTAGATTGAGGGCACGTGGAGCAACGACGCGCTCCGACCGGCCGCTACCTCGCCCTGCTGGCGCTCACTGCCCTGGGCGTCGTGTACGGCGACATCGGCACGAGCCCGCTGTACGCCATCGGCGAGGCGTTCCACGGCCCCCATGGGATCCCCGTCACGCCCGGGAATGTCCTCGGCGTCCTGTCGCTCATTTTCTGGACGCTGATCCTCGTCGTCACCATCAAGTACCACGTGGTGCTCATTCGCGCGGACAACCGGGGCGAGGGCGGGATCCTCGCCCTGATGGCGCTCGTCCAGGGGAACCGCCTCGCACGAGGACTCGCGCCGCACCGCATCCTGATCGTCCTCGCGATCTTCGGAACGGCCCTGATGTACGGGGATGGCATCATCACCCCGGCGATCTCGGTGCTGGGCGCGGTGGAAGGGCTCGAGATCGCGGCACCCGCGCTCGCCCGCTGGGTGATCCCGCTGACGCTCGTGATCGTCATCGGCCTGTTCCTGGTCCAGAGCCGGGGGACCGCCGGGATCGGAGCGGTGTTCGGCCCGATCATCCTGGTCTGGTTCGCGACGATCGCGGCGCTCGGCCTGGCCGGCATCGTCCGCGAGCCGGCCGTGCTCGCGGCCGTGCTCCCCCAGCATGCCGTCCGGTTCTTCGCCGAGGACGTCGGGCGAGGATTCCTGGTGCTCGGCGCCGTGTTCCTCGTGGCCACTGGCGGCGAGGCGCTGTACGCGGACCTCGGCCACTTCGGCCACCGGCCGATTCAAATCGCCTGGTTCTCGGTCGCCCTTCCCTCGCTGCTGCTGAACTATTTCGGCCAGGGCGCGCTGCTGTTGCGGGACCCGTCCGCCGCGGTGAATCCCTTCTACCGCATGGCGCCGTCTTGGGCCCTGTATCCTCTGATCGCCATCGCCACCGCCGCGGCCGTCATTGCGTCGCAGGCCGTGATCTCGGGCGCCTACTCACTCACGCGACAAGCGATACAGCTCGGCTACAGCCCGCGGCTCAAGATCGAGCACACGTCCTCGCGCGAGATCGGCCAGATCTACCTGCCGGGGGTGAACTGGGCGCTCATGCTGGGCACCTGCGGCGTCGTGCTCGGGTTCGGCTCGGTGAGCAACATCGCCGGGGCGTACGGAGTCGCGATCTCGAGCTTGATGGTGATCACCACCTTCATGTTCTACGTGATGAGCCGCGAAGTGTGGGGCTGGAGCTTTCCGCGCGCCGCCCTCCTCACGACACTGTTTCTCGCGGCGGACCTCCCGTTCCTCGCCGCCAACGCGCTCAAGATCCCGCACGGCGGGTGGTTCACGCTCGTGGTGGGCGTCGGCATGTACATCCTGATGACGACGTGGAAGCGCGGTCGCGAGGTGCTGCAGCGGCGCATGCAGGAGAAGTCGATGCCCCTGAACATGCTGATGGGTGATCTCGCCGCGGAGCCGCCGGTGCGGGTCCCCGGCACCGCGGTGTACATGTACGGCGGCGAGGGCACGCCTCCCGCGCTGGTCCACAATCTGGCGCACAACAAGGTGCTCCACGAACGAGTGGTCTTCCTCACGGTGCACACGCGGGAGGTGCCGCACGTTCCGGCGGACGAGCGCGTCAACGTGCAGCGCAGGGAAGAGGGGTTCCACGTCGTGCAGGCGTACTACGGCTTCATGGAAGATCCGGAAATCCAGGAGATCCTCGAGGCGTGCAAGGCGAAAGGGCTGGACATCACCATCGAGGGCACGACCTTCTTTCTCGGCCGGGAGACGCTCATCGCCTCGGACCGGCCCGGCATGATGTTGTGGCGCGAGCGGCTCTTCTCCTTCATGTCGCGCAACGCGCTCCGCGCGACGGCCTTCTTCAAGATCCCGGCGGACCAGGTGTTCGAAGTGGGCGCGCAGATCGAGCTGTGAACGACCGGAGCTAACGCCCCGTTCGAGGAGCCGTGTCAGGCGTCGAGATCCGTAAGCTGCGAAAACAGTTTGGTGACCTCCGCGCGGTCGATGGCGTCGACCTTTCGATCCGCGACGGGGAGTTCCTGGTGCTGCTCGGCCCCTCCGGCTGCGGGAAGACGACGCTGCTCCGCATGATCGCGGGGCTCGAGCGACCCACGTCGGGCGAGATTCATATCGGCGGCGAGCGCGTGGACGGCGACGTGCCGCCCCGCGCCCGGGGCATCGCCATGGTCTTCCAGAGTTACGCCCTCTACCCGCACCGCACCGTTTCCCAGAACATCGCGTTTCCCCTCGAAGCCGTCCGACTGCCCCGCAAGGAGATCGAGCAGAAGGTTCGGTGGGCGGCCGAGCTGTTCGGCATCTCCCGCTACCTCGACCGCTATCCACGGCAGCTCTCCGGCGGCGAGCGCCAACGCGTCGCGCTGTGCCGCGCCCTCGTGCGCGATCCCAAGGTGTTCCTGTTCGACGAGCCGCTGGCAAACCTCGACGCCAAGCTGCGCAACACCGCCCGTGACGAGCTCAAACGGTTCCAGCGTCAGATCGCCACCACGTCCGTATACGTGACGCACGACCAGATCGAAGCGATGGGACTCGGCGACCGGATCGCGGTCATGGACGGCGGGAAGGTGCGGCAGGTGGGGACGCCGCAGGAAGTGTACGACGATCCGGTCGATACGTTCGTCGCGACCTTCGTCGGTCAGCCGCCGATGAACCTGCTCGACCCGCGTGACCCTTCCCTGCCACCCCGCACACTGCTGGGGTTTCGCCCCGAGCACTTCCTCCCCACGAGCGTGCTCGGGGGCGGCGAAGACCTCCGCGCCTTCCGCTTCCACGTGCGGCGCGTCGAGTACCTGGGCTCCGATCGCTACGTCTACGGGTCGGTCTCCGAGAGCGGCGTTCCCGATGCCACGATCATCGCGAAGCTGCCGGGGAACGTCGCGCTGGCCATTCCGGAAGGGGAAACGCTCGACTACGCCGTGCCGCGTCGGGCGCTGCGCTATTTCGACGCGGACTCAGGCGTGCGGCGCCGGCCATGACGCATCGGCGGACGCTCGCCGACCGCGCAGAGGTCCTGGGCGCCGCGATGCTCGCGCCCGCGCTCGCCTACGTGCTGCTGCTCGTCGGCGTCCCCTGCGTGCTCGCCATCATGCTCAGCTTCAGCAACGCGACCGCCGGCAGCCTCCAGTTCGGGTGGGCCGGCCTCCGCAATTATGGCGCGATTCTCGCCGACCCGATCTTTTTGCGGGCCCTTCGGAACAGCGCCATCGTCACCGTGGGCTCCCAGGTGCTGGTGGTCGTCCTGGCAACCGCCGCCGCTCAGGTGTTCCGCGCCGCGTTCCACGGCAAGCGGTTCGCCCGCTTCGTCTTGCTGTTGCCGTGGGCCGTGCCCGTTTCGCTCGCGGCGATCGCGTGGACGTGGATCTTCGATTCCACGTTCAGCGTGATCAACTGGACGCTCAAGGTCGTCCATCTGCTCCCCGGGTGGCTGTACTGGCTCGGAGATCCCGGGCTCGCGCTCCTGGCGATCGTCATCGTGCAGGCCTGGCGGATCTTTCCTTTCGCGACGGTGATCGTGCTCGCGGGCCTGTCGTCCATCCCGCAGGACATCATGGAGGCCGCGATCGTGGATGGGGCCGGGTTCTGGCGGCGCCTGTTCCGGGTGGAGCTGCCGCTGCTCCTGCCGGTGGTCGCCGTCGCGGTGCTGTTCGGCGTGGTCTACACGGCCACGGACCTGGGCGTCGTCTACATCCTCACGGGCGGGGGACCCGCCAACACGACGCACGTCCTGCCCACGCTCGCCTTCCAGCGGGGCATTCTCGGCGCCGACCTCGGGCAGGGGGCCGCGATCGCGGTCTTTCTGCTCCCCTTCCTGATCGTGGTGGCGGTGGCGATGCTCCGGCTCGCCCGCCGCGCGGAGGTGGGTGCGCGGTGACCCGCGCCGACCTGCGGCGAGTCCTCAAGCGCGCCCCGCTCTACGCCGCCGCGCTGGGGTTCATGGCGTTCGCCGGCTTCCCGTTCTACTGGATGCTCATCACCGCGTTCAAGCAGAACCGGGACCTCTATGTGGGTGCGTCGGACCTGAGCCACGTGCCCTGGATCTTCAACGACCCGCCCACGCTCGACCACGTACGGCTGTTGTTCGGTGCAACGGACTTTCCGCGCTGGGTCCTGAACACGCTCGTGGTGGTGGCGGCCGTCGTGGTCATCACCGTGACCGTGGCAGTCCCGGCCGGCTACAGCCTGGCCCGGCTCGCCGGCCGCTGGGGGGAGCGCATGGGAATCGGGATCTTCTTCACCTACCTCGTCCCGCCTACGCTGCTCTTCATCCCGTTCTCGCGGCTCATCGCGCTGCTCGGCCTCCAGGACTCGCTCGCGTCGCTGATCCTGATCTATCCCACGATGACCATCCCGTTCTGCACCTGGCTCGTCATGGGGTTTCTCCGGTCGGTCCCCTGGGAGATCGAGGAG
>DASPXO010000041.1:0-2939 GCA_035637235.1 Gemmatimonadales bacterium
GAGCCCTTCGCCGTGACGGCGCGCCGCGACGGCGATCAGCCCGACTTCGACCATCTCGCCGAGCGACAGCAGCACCCACACGTAGAACCCGGCGGTGGACACCGCGGCGAGCGCCGCGGCGCCGATGAGGCGTCCCACCCAGATCGAATCGATGAGGTTGAAGCAGAAGTGGCACGCCATCATCGCCACCGCCGGCGCCGCGAGCCGGAGGATCACCGGCCGCAGCGGCCCCACGGTGAGCGAGCCCGGCGTGCGGGCGACGGTCGACACGTGCGGAAAGCTACCGGGGCGCGCGGCGGGGGGTCAACGAGCGCGGCGCAGCGCCCGGCGCCCGATCCCCGACCGCTGCCAGCGCGAACGCCGCGGCGGGACCGCGACGACCGGCGGATCAGTTGCTGACCGTGATCGTGATCCCCGCAGAGGTCGTCGTGTGGCCCGCGGCATCTCGCGCGGTCGCCGTGAGCGTGTACGTCCCATTCGGCACACCGCGCGAATCCCACGAAACCGTGAATTTTGTGGGCGGCGAGTCGAAGGTCACTTCCGATCCGATCGCCTGTCCGTCCACCTGGAACTGCACACCGGCCACAGCGCGATCGTCCGCGGCCGTCGCGGTCAGCGTCACGCTCCCCGTCAGCGTCGCGCTGTCCGCCGGAACAAACAGGGAGACGATCGGCGGCCCGACGTCCGGCAACGTCGTCGGGTGATCGGCCTTCCACCGCGCCACCGCGTCGTTCCAGTACCGCAGCCCTTCGACCCCGGTCAGCACGGTGAAACAACTCGGCAGCGGCTCCGGGAACGGTCCCGACCCCAGCCAGATCATCACGTTGTTCGAGCAATCCGCGAGCTTGCCGGGCGGCGGCGCCATGTGCTCGTCGCCGGCGTTGGACCTCTGATCGGCGCGAAATACGTTGTCGCGCAGGGACAGCTTGGGAGAGATCGCGCTCCACTCGAAAAACCCGCCGTGGCCGGGCGCAGACCCGTTGTAGACCCCATCCATCGGCTGCAGGCGCACGAGCGTGCGCGTGATGGTCATGACGTGGTCGCTGCCGTCTTGCGTCGTGGTATACGGCCGCGAAGCGAATCCGATGTAACAGCCGTCGAGCAGCGCGTCGTCCACGGTGCCGGAGAACACGAAATGGTTCTCGACGCAGCCGTCGCGCGCATAGTGGATGTACGCGCGCCGCAACGTCCAGTTCGGCGCGTCGCTGCCGAAGGCCACCCCGTCGCCGCGGTCGAACGTGCGAAGATCCTCCACGGTCACACCGGGACCGTCGGGCACCATCGAATAGTTCTTGACCATGGTGCTCCAGGAGCTGGAAGGCGGCAGGTGCCCGATCGATTCGCCGCCATGGAAGCAAAGGTTCGCCCCCCCGCCAACCTTGATCGCAATGGTCGCCGGCGTGAGGAACTGGGCCGCGGACGCATCAACTTTGGTGCTGTCGGCCAGGCTCGTATTGTCGTACTCGGACGTTTGCACGCCACTCAGGGTGATGGTGGGGCCCGTCTGGCCCAGGCACGAGCCGACCGGAGGAAGCACGGGTGCCCCGGTCGCGGTGAAGGTCACGACCGAGAGTGCGCCCGCCGTCCCGGCTGCGCTGACGGTCACCCTCAGGGTGTTCGTCCCCGGCGTGGTCCCGAGCGTCCAACTCCCGACGGTCGCGACCCCGTCGGACGTCGTGGTCTGGGATGCCCCCGTGATAGTTCCGCCGCCCGAGGCCACGGCGAAGGTCACCGCCACCCCCGGGACCGGGTTCTGGAACCGGTCCTCCACGAGCACGGACGGCGGGATCGCCATGGCGGTCCCCGCTGCCGCCGTCTGGCCGTCCCCGCCATGGGCTGTCACGTGGGCGGGCGGGCCGGGCAGCGCGGTGGCATTGAAGACCGCGTAGGTGAGGGCCGTGCCACTGACATTGTCCACGGCACGCGCCTCGACGCGCTGGCTGTCCGCGGCATTGGTGCCGAGGGTCCACCGCTCCTGCGCGACGCCGCTCGGACTCGTGAGGCTCGCTCCGGCGAACACGCTTCCCCCGCCGCTCATCACCCGAAAGTTCACGAGCTGCCCGGCCTGCGGGCGCCCCGCGGAATCCACGACCTTCACCACCAGCGGGCTGGGGAGCTCCGCGGCGACCGTTCCGGATTGGAGGTCGCCGCTCACGATCCGCACCGAGGCCGGCGGGCCCGACGTCGGTGTGGTCGCCTCCTGGATGCAGGCGAACGCCAACAGGGACGTGCCCACCAGCAAGATCGCGCTGGTCAGAAGCAGCGACGGTTTCGCGGGCCTTTTCATGGACCCACCGGGCAAGAGTGTGTCGGTGGTAGGGGCGAAGTACGGAGCGGCCGTCCCTGGGGCATAACGCGTGCCGGCGGGCACGCGCTTCCTGCGGCCTAAAACGCTCTCTTTCCAGGTGGGCTACTTCGATCCAGCATGAAACACAAAGTTTCTGGTGTGTGGTGCGGGCGCTACGAGATGATGTGGCGGGCATCCATCAAGGGGCGTCATTACCGTGACCGCCAGGTCGGCCAATCGCCGGAGGACGGAAGAGCGAGCGGGGCGGGACGGAGGGGATCAACCCGCAGGGCCGCGCAGGCTCCGCGTCGCCGGACCCGCGATCTGTCGCACGCGCGACTTGCCGCGCCTGCGGGCCTTGTTCTCGTACAGGGCGCGGTCCGCCGCGCTCACCAATGTTTCGAGGGCGGCGCCGTCCTTCGGGTACACGGACACACCGACGCTCACGGATATGGGCGGCTGCTCCCCGTCCCGCGCGACCCGGTCGGCAACGCGACGGGCCACCTGCCAGGCCGCGTCTTCATTGGTCTCGGGAAGGACCAATGCGAACTCGTCCCCGCCGAACCGCGCGGCCGTGTCGATCGCCCGACACGACCCGAGCAGCGCTTCCGCCACGCGGCGCACGGCGAGGCTGCCGACGAGGTGGCCGTAG
>DASPXO010000042.1:0-8909 GCA_035637235.1 Gemmatimonadales bacterium
CCGAACGACGCCGACACGGTGAACGCCACCGGCAAATGGATCATCCCCGGATTGATCGACACGCACGTCCACTTCTCCCAGACCGGCTGGGTGGACGGTCGACCCGACGCCCTGGACCTGCGCGATCGCCACCCCTACGACGCCGTCGAGGCGGAGCTGCACGCCCGGCCCGAGCGGTTCTTCCGCTCCTACTTGTGCAGCGGCGTGACCTCGGTCTTCGACGTGGGCGGCTACCCGTGGACCCTCGAGCTCCAGGAGCGGACCGCCCAGAGCACCGCGGCCCCGCGGGTCAGGGCCGCCGGGTCGCTCCTCTCGACCATCGATTTCTGGCTGAACTTGGCCGACCAACGCCAGTTCATCTTTATGGCGGACGAGGCCACCGTGCGTCAGGCGGTACGCGCGCACAAGACGTGGGGCGCCGCGGCCATCAAGGTGTGGTACATCATGTCGCGCGACGTGGACACGGCGCGGGTGTCGGCGCTCGTGCACGCAGCCGGGGACGAGGCGCGGAGGGTGGGCCTCCCGCTGATCGTCCACGCCACGGGGCTGTGGGAAGCGAAGGACGCGCTCCGCGCCGGCGCGGCCCTGCTCGTGCACTCGGTGGTGACCGACTCGGTGGACGCCGAGTTCCTGCGGCTGGCCAGGCAGCGCGGCACGGTGTACACACCGACGCTCGTCGTGTCCGACGGATACGTCCAGGTGGCGGCGCGGCGCTTCGCACGCGAGCGGCAGCCGCTCGAGTGCGTCGATCCCGAGACGCGCGCGCGGGCGCTCGCGACCGACACCGTAGCGCCCGACCGGCGGCCGACGGACGAGCAGCTCCGCGCGCGGATCGCCCGGCGGGACCGCCAGTTCGCGCAGATGCTCGCCAACCTGAAGCGCGTGCACGACGCCGGGATCCCCGTGGCCCTCGGCACGGACGCCGGCAATCCCCTCACGCTCCACGGCGCGGCGGTGTTCATGGAGCTCGAGGCGATGCAGGCGGCGGGGCTCACGCCGATGCAGGTCCTCGTCGCGGCGACCCGCAACGGGGCGCGGGCGCTGGGACTCGACAGCACGGGCACGGTGACGGCGGGGGCGGTGGCGGACCTGGTGGTGCTCGACGCCGATCCGGTCTCCGACATCGCGAACGCGCGGCGCATCGCGCTGGTGGTACGGCGGGGGGAGGTGTACACGCGCCGGGAGCTCGAGTGGCGCTGACCCCCGCTTGCGGCGCGAACGCCGCCGCCTCAGGTTACTGTGACACTGACACTCGCAGCTCGAGAGCCGCTCCGAGCAGCCGGCCGCTCTCTCCTTCGCGCTGACGCCCGGTGACGCCACCCCGAACCCGAGGCAGCCGGAGCTCTCCGACCACGCAGCGGAAGGAGGCCGGCGATGAGCCCCCAACACAAATGGCGGAAGCACTACGACGCGCAAGAGTTCCGCGCCCTCGCGTCCGAGTGGCTCGAGTTGAACCGCGCGGCCGGCCCGCCCGAGTGACGCGACTCGAACGGATGCGCTCCTTGCGCGAGCCGGGCGCGATCCTGCTCGTGTCCTGCTACGAGCTCGGGCATCAACCGCTCGGGATCGCCTGGCCACAGGCGTTTCTCGAGCGCGCGGGCTACGCGCCGGCCCACCTCGATCTCGCCGTCGAGCCGTTCGATGAGGCCAAAGCCCGCCGAGCCCGCGTCGCCGGCATCGCCGTCCCGATGCACACCGCGCTCCGCCTCGGCGTGCGCGCGGCGGAGGGCATCCGCCGAGTTAATCCCGACTGCTACATCGGTTTCTACGGCCTGTACGCGCTGCTCAACGGCGCGTTCCTCCGCGATCATGTCGCCGACGCGGTCCTGGCGGGCGAATATGAGGGAGCACTCGTCACCCTGGTCGAACGACTCGAAGCAGCAGGCGCGGGCGCGATCCGCGACGCGACCCGGGGCGATCCTCCCCCGCCGCCCGCGCTCGAGCGACTGTCGTTCCCCGTTCCCAGCCGCGCCGCGCTGCCGCCGCTCACGCGCTATGTCGGCCTCGAGCGCGACGGCCGACTCCGGCCGGCCGGCTACGTCGAAGCAAGCCGCGGCTGCCTGCACCACTGCCTCCATTGCCCGATCCCGCCCGTATACGGCGGGCGGTTCTTCGCGGTGCCGCGGGAGACCGTGCTCCAGGACATCCGCCAGCTGGTGCGCGCCGGCGCCGGCCACATCACCTTCGGCGATCCCGATTTCCTCAACGGCCCGGGTCACTCGCTGAAGCTCGCTCGAGCGCTCCACGCCGAGTTTCCCGACGTGACCTTCGACTTCACGGCGAAGATCGAGCACATCCGCGAGCGCCGCGCGATCTTCCCCGAGCTTGCCGCCTTGGGCTGCAGCTTCGTGGTCTCCGCCGTGGAATCGCTGAGTGACGTCGTCCTGGCCAACCTGGAAAAGGGCCACACCCGCACCGACGTGCCGGTCGCCCTGGACGTCGTGCGTCGGGCGGGCATCACGCTCAGGCCGTCCTTCGTGGCCTTCACCCCCTGGACGACCGCCGCTGACTACGTCGCCCTGCTGGACTTCGTGGAAACCGAAGGACTCATCGACCAGGTGGATCCGGTCCAGTACTCGATCCGGCTGCTCATCCCCCCCGGCTCCGCGCTGCTGTCGCGTCCGGCCATCCGGCCGTTCCTCGGGCCCCTCGATCGGTCCGCCTTCACCTACTCGTGGACACACCCCGATCCCCGGATGGATCGCCTGCATCGCGAGGTGAGCGCGTTGGTCCGCGAACGCACCGGCGAGGACGCCGCGGTGGTCTTCGAAGAGATTCGGGCCCTCGCTGCCGCCGCGCCGGACGGGGCACCGAGGCGGCGCGCGGCGCCGTCCCTGGCGCCCGGTCGCGCTCGTCCGCCCCGGCTCACCGAGCCCTGGTTCTGCTGAGCGGAGCCCACCGAGAGCCAGTTCGGCTCTGTGGACGTCGCCGGCCCTTGACGTGGTGGCAACTGTGAGGCCCTTTGTTGGACGTAAGGGGTAGACCATAGGACGGAGGGCGGGAATCCATGCTGCTGCCGGTAGTCGCCGTCGTCGTCCAGGCTGTCGCGGCCGTTTCAGCTCCCACCGTGCCCGGCGAGCGGCCGGTGCGCGTGTGGCTCGGGACGAGCGGGCCGATCGCGCAGGGCGACCCGGTGCGCGTGTATGTCGAGACCGCCGCCGACGGCTATCTGCTCGTGCTGCGGGAGGCGAGTGACGGCCGCGTCGAGGTGCTGTTCCCCGGCGACCCGAGCAGCGATCCACACGCGACCCCCGGCACCTACGAGCTGCAGAGGGCCGGAGACCAGCCGGCGTTCGCCGCAGCCGAGCCCGCGGGCGCGGGGCTCGTGTTCGCGGCCCTGTCGCCCGCGCCCTTCCGGTTCGCCGAGTTCCTGCGCGCCGGCGCCTGGAACCCGGACGCCCTCGTCGCCTCCTGGACCGGCGCGGACCCGGAAGCCGCGCTCACCGACATCGTGCAGCGCATGCTGGGCGACGGCTACTTCAACTACGACGTCGTTCAGTACAGTGTCGTGCCGCGCCCCTACGCGCTCGAGAGCGCCCCCGCCCCCCTTCCAGCACCCGCGCCGGCACCGGCGTACGGCCCCTGCGTGGGCTGCTCGTTCGTCGCCGTGACGCTCGTCGAGCCGCTGGTGCCGTTCCTGTGCGACCCGTTCTTCGTCGCGTGCGACGGCTTCGTGCCCATCGTTCACCAGCCGCGCATCGTGGACCGCGGGATCTGCCAGATCGGCTCCACCTGTCCCGCAGGCGTCGGCGCGAGCGCCATCGCGCTCGACCTCCGGTCCGCGTCCCGGGCGGGCGTCGCCCCGAAGGGCGGTTCGCCGTCACGGTTCGGGATGCGGCGGCGTCCCGCGGGGCCCACGCCCCCCGGGCCCGCCGTGCTTCCCCCGCCCCTCATGCCCCCGCCGCCCCGTTCACGCCCGCCCCAAGCTGGCGGCGCCCCCGCAGCCCCCGTAGCCCCCGGCACCGGAGTGACGCGTATCGTGGCGCTCCCGGTCGTCGGCCGGCGGGCTGCAGTCGCGCCGCGGTGGGCCGTGGGTGGTGCGGGTGACGGGGGCAGCGGCGCCGTACCGGTCCGGGCGCGCCTGGTGCTCCCGCGGGTGCCCATGCTGGCGCCGTCGAGCGAGCCGCCGCGCGTCGAGGCCGTGCCCGTACGGCCAGGGAGCGCGGTCGTCGTCCTCGAGGGCGCGGCGAGCGCCGCGTCCCCCCGCGCGTTCACGCGCATTCCGGCGGCCACCGCGCTGGCGGCGCCGGCCGCGTCGCCACGTGCGGCCGTCGTGCCGAGCCGGGCCAGCCCCGCCTCGTCGCCGCCGAGCGCCGGCAGCGGCGCCGCGTCTCGTGCGATCGCGCTGCCGCGCGCCGCCAGCACGGGCGTGGCCCCGCGAGTCGCACGGACGACCGCGCGGCGGCCGTAGCGCGACCTTGCTGGGCCGGGCGTATCGCTGATCCCTTCCCGATGAAGCCGGACCTCGTCGCGGAAATCCGGGCGCTCAAGGCCGAGCGGCAGGCGGCGATCCTGGCGCACAACTACCAGATCGCGGAGATCCAGGACCTGGCCGACGTCGTTGCCGATTCGCTCCGGATGGCGCGCCGCGCGACCGCGCTCGACGCGCCGGTCCTCGTGATCTGCGGCGTGCACTTCATGGCCGAGACCGCGGCGATCGCCAACCCCGACAAGCGCGTGCTCATCCCCGACCTCGAGGCCGGGTGCTCGCTCGCAGCAACGATCCGGCCCGAAGACGTGCGGGCCTGGCGGGCCGAGCATCCCGACGGGATCGTCGTCGCCTACGTGAATTGCAGCGCGGCGGTGAAGGCCGAGTCGGACTACTGCTGCACCTCCGGCAATGCCGTTGCGGTCATCGAGTCCCTGCCCCCGGGCGTCCCGGTGCTCTTCGTCCCGGACTTCTTCCTTGGCAGCTACCTGCGGCGGGTGACCGGCCGCGAGCTGGACGTGTGGATGGGAGAGTGCCACGTCCACGCCGCCCTTACGCCCGACCTCATGGCCGCGAAGCGGGCCGAGCACCCGGACGCCGAGTTTCTGGTTCACCCGGAGTGCGGCTGCGTCACGAGCGCGATGTACTACGCCGCAGCGGAGGGGGACGTGGCCGCGCAGCGCACCCGCATCGTCTCCACGGAGCAGATGACGCAGCGGGCGCGTGCGTCGAGCGCCCGCACGTTCGTGATCGCGACGGAGACGGGGGTGCTGCACCGGCTGCGCCGCGAGAACCCCGGGAAAACCTTCCATGCGATGGCCGAGTCGGCGGAGTGCCGGTACATGAAACGGATCACGCTCGAGAAGCTCCGCGACTCGCTGCGCGATCTGAAATACGAGGTCGCCGTCCCCGGCGATGTCGCGGAGCGGGCGCGGCGCGCCATCGACCGCATGCTGGCCATTGGCTGACGCGGTCGGCCTCGCGGAAGTGCGGCGCGCGCTCGCCGAGGATCGCGCGTCGGAGGACGTCACCACCCGCCTGCTCGGCACGCTGACCGCGCGCCCCGCCGCCGCACGATTCGTGGCCGAAGCGCGCTGCGTCGTCGCCGGGCTGCCCGTCGCCGCGCTGGTGTTTCAGGAGCTCGACCGCGGGGCCTGCCTCGAGCCCCTGGCCCGGGAGGGAGCATGGGTCGAGTCCGGCGCCTCCATCGCGACGGTCCGCGCCCGCGCCGGGGCGCTCCTCGCCGGCGAGCGGGTCGCCCTCAACTTCCTGCAGCGGTTGTCTGGGATCGCGACCCTCACCCGCCGGGCCGTGGATGCGGTAGCCGGTACGACGGCCAGGATCACCCACACGCGCAAGACCACCCCCGGCCTGCGCGCGCTCGAGCAATACGCCGTCAGAGTGGGCGGTGGCGTGGACAACCGCGGCTCGCTCGCGGAGGCGGTGCTCTGGAAGGACAACCATTGGGCGCTGCTGTCCGGGCGGGGGACGACGCTGGCCGAGGCGCTGGCCGGAGCGCCGCCGGGCCTCCCGGTCGTCGTCGAAGTCGAAACCGACACGCAGCTCGAGGAGGCGCTCGCGGCGGGCGTGACGCATATCCTCGCGGATAACCAACCGCCCGATCGCATCGCCGCCTGGGTCCGCCGGGCGGGCGGCGCCGTCACCATCCAGGCCTCCGGCGGCATCACCCCCGAGCGGGCCCGGGACTACGCGGCCGCCGGCGCGACGCTCGTCTCGATCGGCGCGCTCACCCATTCGGCCCCCGCGGCGCCGCTCGCGTGCGAGATCGCCCTCGTCTCGTAGCGTAGCTCTCCGTCCATCAACGAGTTGCGAAGGCCAGCATCGCGGCGGGAACATTCCGCCCAACTGGTTCATTCATGAATTGATTAATTCATGAAGTGCCGCATTCACCTCGTCTCTTGGAGGACTCCATGCTGAAGCGTTTCATCTCCACGCTCACCGTGGCGCTCGTCGCAGTGCTCGCTCCCGCGGCGCTGCGCGCCCAGACGGGCGGGCTCACCCACGGGAGCGTACGTCCCGGCTATGACCGGGTGACGCTGGGCGGCGCCTTCGGCGCCCTCTCGGGCGCGGCCGACCTCGATGCGGTCGGCAGCGCCGATTGGCGGCTCGGCTGGGCTGGCTCCGTCGATGCCACCTACTGGCTGCACCGCTACGTCGGCGTCCGCGCCGGCGGCGGCTGGGCGCAGGACAGCCTGCGCGGCGCCACGCTGGGGGGACGCGGCAAGTTCAACAAGTTCACGTACGACGCCGACGTGGTGCTGCGTTATCCGATCAACCGGGGCTCGGCGACGCTCAGCCCGTACCTGGTCGGCGGAGTCGGCGCCATCAGCGTTCATCAGCTCGATTCCGACACCACCTGGTCGAAGTTCACCGGCAACTTTGGCGCCGGGCTCGAGTACCGCTTCGGACGCGTCGGGGTCCGCGCCGAAGGACGGGACTACGTCTACACGTTCGACCGCTACGGATTCGACAAGACCCAGCACGACATCGCGTGGCAGGGCGGCGTCACGCTGTCCTTCTGAGCCGGCCCTTCACCCTGGCCGGCGCCGCAGCGGCGCCGGCCGGCTTGAC
The DNA here is from genome assembly GCA_035637235.1 of Gemmatimonadales bacterium. Taxonomy (GTDB): domain Bacteria; phylum Gemmatimonadota; class Gemmatimonadetes; order Gemmatimonadales; family GWC2-71-9; genus DASUAL01. Next base: position 7,022 of record DASPXO010000042.1, read on the forward strand.
CCCCCCGACGGACGACCCATATGATGGAGCCATGAACAAACGGCCTCGGAAAGCGGCCCGCCGTCCCGCCGCCGCCGACCGGCTGGTGTTCGCGTTGCTGGGCGCCGCTGAGGCCGTGGCGGCGCGGCTCGAGGCGGCGGTGAGTCCGCTGTCCCTCGCCAAGCTGGGCGTGCTCGGTCCGCTGGCCGAGGCGAAGCATCCGCTGCCCCTTTCCGAGCTGGCCGAGCGCCAGCATTGCGTGCGCTCAAACATCACCCAGCTGGTCGATCGGCTCGAGAAGGACGGGCTGGTCCGCCGGCGCGCCGACCCGACCGATGGCCGGAGCGTGCTGGCCACGCTCACCGCCGCGGGGGAGCGGGCATACGTGAAAGCGATACGCGCCCTCGCCCGCGAGCAGCGGGTGATCGTGAACTCGCTCAGCGCGCGCGACGCCGCGAGCCTGAAAGGCGTCCTGGAGCTGCTGGCGGGCTGAGCCGATCCCGGTCATCAGCCGTTTCCCCGCGATACGCACCGGGAACCTTGCGACCACCGAGCGGGTTCTGTTGTCGATTCGCGGCCTTGACAGGTCCTCCGGACCGTTCTAGAGTGCGCCCTATACCATGAGCCTCGAGCCGAAGATGCACTGCGTGGTGTCCCCCCTCAATTGCGGGTGGGCGAGTCCCTGAACCAGCCCGCTGGGTGGCACGATCGAGTGCCTGGCGCCCCCTCCGGAGCTGTTCCCGGTGGGGGCGCCGGCTTTCTGGAGCACGAACGACGAGGAAGGACTACTGATGAAGCGATACCTGCTGGCGAGCGACTTCGACCAAACCTTGAGCTTCAACGACTCGGGGCTAGTGCTGAGCGACCTGCTCGGCATCGCGGGCTTCCGGGAGAAGATCGAGGGGCTGTCACGCATCCACCTGGTACAGCAGGGGGCGGAGCTGGCGTATCTGCTCCTCCACGACCCGGAGTACCGCCGCGTGAGGAAGGAGCATCTGGTCGAGGTGGGAAGACGGGTGCGTCTCAAACAGAACCTCGGCATGCTGTCGCGCCTGCTGGGCGAGCTCGACGGGTACGGCTTCGCCTTCTACGTCATTTCGGCGGCTCCCGAAGAGGTGATCCAGTCGGCGCTGGAGGGCATCGTGCCGCCGGACCACATCTACGGAACGCGGTTCCGCTACGATCCCGCGTCCGGCGAGATCCAGTCCATCGAGCGCGTCCCCGCCGGCTACGGCAAGGTGGCCGTGCTCGAAGAGCTCCGGGCGACGCTACCGGTGAGCCACGAGCGCCTGATTTACGTCGGCGACGGCAGCTCGGACGTGCACGTGATGCTGCACGTCAACCGCCTGAACGGGTTCACGATCGCCGTGTCGGAGAACAAGTACCTCACGCCGATCGCGAAGCGCACCATCCTGAGCGACGACGCGCTGAGTGTGCTGGTGCCGATCCTGGAGGAGATCGTCGGCGCGGACGCGACGGCGATTCACGGGCTGTTCGAGTCGCACGGCCTCGTGCTCCAGGAGTGGGACAAGATCCGGACGGACCTCGTGACGATCCGCGAAACCGACGCCGCGCCGCCGGCGCCCGCGTGAAGCCCTGGCGCGACGCTGCGCGACTCAGGGCGTCAGGATGTTCCGCAGGTTTTCCAGGATGGCGCCGAGCTGGCGCTCCACCTTGCGCTTCTCGAACAGGCGCCCGCGCGCCCAGGCCACGGGGGACCGGGGAATCCACGCGTACCGGATCGTGACGGCGGTCGCTGCGCCGGTCGCGTCGAGCCGAAAGAAGGTCTTCCAGCCTTTCCGCGCGCCCCGCTCCACCCAGCCGAACGTCACCGGCGGGTTGAAATCGACGACCTCGAACTCGGTGACACGCGCGCCGAAGCGCACCTTGATGCGGGTGCCCTTCTTGA
>DASPXO010000043.1:0-34735 GCA_035637235.1 Gemmatimonadales bacterium
TTCTGAGCGTCCCGCCGAGCGGTCGGCGATGCGGCGCGCTCTCGATCTCGCGTTGCGGGGGTGGGGGCGGGTCGCGCCGAACCCGCTGGTCGGCGCGGTGGTGCTGCGGGGCGACGAGGTGGCGGGCGAGGGGTTCCACGCCGAGCTCGGCGGCCCGCACGCGGAGGTCGTGGCGCTCCAGGCGGCGGGGAAGCGGGCACGCGGCGCCACGCTGGTCGTCAACCTGGAGCCGTGCGCGCATCACGGCAGGACGCCGCCCTGCACGGAGGCGATCCTCGGGGCGGGTGTCATCCGCGTGGTCGCCGCGATCACCGACCCGGACCCGCAGGCGCGCGGCGGAGCGGCGGTGCTGCGCGCGCGGGGCGTGAACGTCGCGCTCGGCCTGATGGCCGAGGAAGCGGCGGCGCTCAACGCGCCGTTCTTGTTCGCGCGCGAGCAGTCGGAGCGGCCGTTCGTGGCGCTCAAGCTCGCGACGTCGATCGACGGCCGCATCGCGGACGTGGCAGGCAGCTCGCGCTGGGTCTCGGGCGACGCGGCGCGCCAGCATGTGCACTGGCTCCGTGCCGGCTTCGACGCGATCGCGGTCGGCGGCACCACCGTCCTCAGGGATGACCCCGAGCTGACCGTGCGCGGGAGCGTCACGCCGCGGCAGCCGCCCGTGCGCGTGGTATTCGACCGGCGCGCAATGCTCAACGAGACCGCCAACCTGGTCAAGACGGCGCGCCAGGTGCCGACCTGGGTCATGGCGTCGCCCGACGCGCCGGCGGCGAGCGTCACCCTGCTCGAGCGCAGCGGCGTGCGCGTGTTCCGGCCGACCACGCTGCGCGACGGTCTCCGCCTGGTGCGCGAAGCCGGGATCCACTCGTTGTTGTGTGAGGGGGGTGGGACGCTCGGCGCGAAGCTGATCGTCGAAGGACTGGTGGACCGGCTCTACTGGGTCCAGGCCCCGGTGTGGCTCGGCGAGGGCGCGGTGCCGGCGTTCCCGGACGTACCGCCGACTCCGCTCGCAGCGGCGCCCCGCTGGCTGCCGGTGGAGCGCCTGGCCCTGGGCGCGGATACATTATTGGTATTGGACCGGCGGCTATGTTTACCGGCATCGTGAGCGCGGTCGGGACCGTCGCCAAGGCGACCCGGGAAACGGGAAACGGGAAGCGGGAACCGGGACTCGCCCTGACGATCCGCGCGCCGTTCAGGGGTGTGGCGAAGGGCGAGAGCATCGCCGTGGCCGGCGCGTGCCTCACCGTCGAGGGCGTCGTGAAGGGCGGGTTCCGGGTGCGCGTGATCTCGACGACCGGGAGCCGGACCCTGTTCGACGCGTACACGCCCGGCCGCCGGGTGAACCTGGAGCGCGCCGTGCGCGCGTCGGATCGGCTGGGCGGCCATATCGTGCAGGGGCACGTGGACGGAGTCGCGGTGGTCGCGCGCGCCGAGCGGCGCGGTGACGCCTGGGTGTACGACCTGCGCGTGCCGCCGGAGGTCCGGGAGGTCTCGATCCGGCACGGGTCGATCACGGTGGACGGGGTGAGTCTCACGATCAACGAGCTGCCGGGGCCCGACCTGGTGCAGGTGTCGCTGATCCCGTTCACCCGCGAGCACACGACCCTCGGAACCCTGCGCGTGGGCGACCGCGCTCATGTGGAGGGCGACGTGTTGGGAAAGTATGTGAGGCAGCTATGCCGCACCGCATCATAGAACGGGCCATCGCGGACATTCGGGCGGGCAAGCTCGTCATCGTTGCCGACGACGAGCACCGCGAGAACGAGGGGGATCTGGTCGGTGCCGCCGAGCAGGTCACGCCGGAGATGATCAACTTCATGGCGACGCACGGGCGTGGGCTCGTCTGCCTGACGCTCATGCCCGAGCGGTGTCAGGCCCTGGGGCTCACCCAGATGGCCGAGCACAACACCGAGGCGCATGAGACGGCGTTCACGGTGTCGATCGACGCGGCGGCGCGGTTCGGCGTCACCACCGGGATCTCCGCCCACGACCGCGCGGCCACCATCAGCGTCGCGATCGACCCCGCCACCGTGCCGGGCGATTTGCGGCGGCCCGGGCATGTGTTCCCGCTGCGGGCGCGGCCCGGCGGCGTGCTGCAGCGCGTCGGCCAGACGGAGGCCAGCGTGGATCTCGCGCGGCTCGCGGGCCTCTATCCCGCGGGCGTGATCTGCGAGATCCTGAACCCCGACGGGGCGATGGCGCGGCGGCCGGAGCTCGAGCGATTCGCCGCGGAGCACGGCCTGACGTTCATCACCGTGGCCCAGCTCGTGGCCTATCGGCTCGCGAAGGAGCGGCTGGTGCACCGCGTGGCCGAGGCTCGGCTGCCCACGCCGTACGGCGAGTACAGGATCATCGGCTACCGGAACGACGTCGACGCCGCCGAGCACGTGGCGCTGGTGTACGGCGACGTGCAGGACCGCAAGCGGGTGCTCGTCCGCATGCACTCGAAGTGCCTCACGGGCGACGTGTTCGGCTCGGCGCGCTGCGACTGCGGCTGGCAGCTGCACAGCGCCATGCGGATGATCGCGGCGGAGGGCCGTGGCGTCGTCGTCTACCTCGACCAGGAGGGGCGGGGGATCGGGCTCCTCAACAAGCTCAAGGCGTACGAGCTCCAGGACGCGGGTCACGACACGGTGGATGCGAACCGCGAGCTCGGCTTCAAGCCCGACCTCCGCAATTACGGCATCGGGGCGCAGATCCTGCTCGACCTCCGGCTGTCGTCGATCCGCGTGCTCACGAACAACCCGATGAAGCTCGTCGGGCTCGAGGGGTACGGCCTGGAGATCGTCGAGCGCGTCCCGATCGTGATGGCTCCCTCGGACGAGAACCGCTCCTACCTCGACGCCAAGCGGGACAAGCTCGGCCACCTGCTCACCCACTGACCGTGGCCGAGATCCAGGGTTCGCCCCGCGCGCCGCACCAGGTCCGCGTGGCTGTGCTGGTCAGCCGCTACAACGAGATCGTCACCGCGCGCCTGCTGGAGGGCGCGCGCCAGTGCCTGCGCGACCGGGGCGTGCCCGAGGCGCGGGTGGACGTGCTGTGGGTGCCCGGCGCCTTCGAGCTCCCGGTCGCGGCGGAAGCGGCGGCGGCGAGCGGCCGCTATGGGGCGATCGTCGCGCTCGGGTGCGTGATCCGCGGCGAGACGGCGCACTTCGAGTACGTCGCGGGCGAGGCGGCGCGCGGGCTCGGCCACGTGGCGCTCGCGCACCGGCTGCCCGTCGGCTTCGGCGTGCTCACCACGGAGTCCCTCGACCAGGCGCTGGCGCGGGCGGGCGGGGGCGCGGGCAACAAGGGGTACGAGGCGGCGGAAGCGGCCCTCGCCACGGCCGACGTCCTGGCGCAGCTGACCGGTGCAGCGCCCCGAGACTAAAGCGCGCGCGCGCGCGCTCCAGATCCTCTATGCGTGGGAATTGTCGGGTCGCCCGTCGGTCGGGACGGTCGTGGCGCGCCTCGCCCGCGCGTACGGCGGGACTCCCGCGGGCTTCGATCGCGGCGCGGACCTCGCCGCCAAGGCGATCGCCGGGCTCCCCGAGTTCGACCGGCGCGTCGCCGGCGCCGCCCTACACTGGCGGCTCGAGCGGGTGGGGGTCGTGGAGAAGAGCATCCTCCGGCTCGCGCTCGCCGAGCTCGCCGAGGGAGCCACGCCGCCGAGGGTCGTGCTCGACGAGGCGGTGAAGCTGGCCCACTGGTTCGCCGGCGCGAAGGCGCCGGCGTTCGTGAACGGCGTCCTGGACGCGGTGGCGCGGGAGTACGGGGCGCTGTGAGGATCCTGCTCGTCAACTGGAACGACCGCCAGAATCCGCACGCCGGTGGCGCGGAGATCCACCTGCACGAGCTGTTCGGACGGCTCGCGCAGCGGGGACACGCGATCGACCTGGTGGCGAGCGGGTGGCCCGGCTGCGCCCCCGTGGCCGAGCTCGACGGGATGCGCGTGCACCGGGTCGGGGGTCGCCACAGCTTCGCCCTGCGCGCGCGCCGCGCGGTGCGCCGGCGGCTCCGTGCGGACCCCTACGACGTGGTCGTCGAGGACATCAACAAGCTGCCGCTCTATCTCACCCAGCTCACCGACCTGCCGTTCTGCGCGATCATCCCGCACCTCTTCGGCACCACGGCGTTCGCCGAGGCGAGCTGGCCGATCGCGGCGCTCGTGTGGGCGGCCGAGCGGCCGATTCCCCGCGTGTACCGGCGGGCGGCGTTCCACGTGATCTCGGAGAGCACCCGGGACGACCTGGTGCGGCGTGGGGTTCCGCGGGAGCGCATCGAGGTCATTTATCCGGGCGTCGCTGCGACCTGGTACTGCCCCGACGGTGCCGCGCCACGGGCACGAACCCCCACATTCTTGTACGTGGGGCGCCTCAAGCGTTATAAAGGGGTGGAAATCGCGCTCCGGGCGCTGGCGCTCGCCCGGGAGGCGCGTGCCGACCTGGCGCTCGAGATCGCGGGGCAGGGCGACGACCGGCCCCGGCTCGAGCGCCTGGCGCAGGCGCTGGGTGTCCGGGAGGCGGTGCAGTTTCTCGGGTTCGTGCCCGAGGAGGAGAAGCGCCGCCTGCTGCGCCGGGCGTGGGCCGTGGTGTTCCCGAGCCCGAAGGAGGGCTGGGGGATCTCCAACGTGGAGGCGGCGGGCTGCGGCACACCGGCGCTCGCCTCCGACAGCCCGGGCCTGCGGGAGTCGGTGCGGGACGGCGAGACCGGCTTCCTGGTGCCGCACGGCGACGCGCGGGCGCTCGCCGACCGGATGCTCGCGCTGGCCGCCGAGCCGACCTTGGTGACCCGGCTCGGACGGGGCGCGCGCGCCTTCGCCGAGCAGCTGTCCTGGGAGCGCGCGGCCAGGGCTGCCGAAGCACATCTCCAGCGTGTCATCGCTCAGGGAGGCTGACCCCATGCGCATCACCCTCACGGCACGGCACTGCGAGATTCCCGAGGAGTTGCGGTTGCGGGCGCGGACGCTGCTCGAGCGTCTGCAGAAGGTGGCGACGCGGCCGCATGATGGGCAGGTCATCTTCAGCGCGGATCACGGCGCGCGGACCGTCGAAGTCCGGCTGCACACCGCGCGCGGCGTGGTGCACGTCGGCACGGCGGCCGGGGCGGATCACCGCTCGGCGCTCGATCGGGCGGCGGCGAAGGTGCGCCGCCAGCTCGGCAAGGCGGCGCCGGACCGCCGCCGCGTCGCCGCCGCGCGGCGCGCCCTGGAGCGGGAGCCCCGGTGACGGGACCTCGGGTGCGCGACCTGCTCGAGCGCAAGGGCGACCCCTTGCAGCTCGAGGCCCTCACGGGAGACGTGGGGCTCGACCGTCTCATCCCGACGCCCGAGGCCTCGAGCCCCGGCCTCGCGCTCGCGGGCTACACCACGCGGTTCGCCGCGCACCGGCTCCAGATCCTCGGTGAGACCGAGATCTCGTATCTCAACTCCCTCTCCACCGCCGAGCGTCGCCAGTCGCTCGAGACGCTGTTCCAGTTCGACCTGCCCTGCGTCGTGATCGCGAAGGGGCTGGAGGCGCCGGCCGAGCTGATCGAGCTGGGGCGGGCCAAGGGGATCCCGGTGATCCGCACCAAGCTCAAGACCACGGAGCTGTACCGGGGGCTCAGGCCGTTCCTGGACGACGCGTTCGCGCCCACCACGACCGTGCACGGCTCGCTCGCCGACGTGTTCGGCGTGGGGCTCCTGTTCCTCGGGCGCTCCGGGATCGGCAAGAGCGAGTGCGTGCTCGACCTGGTCGAGCGCGGCCACCGGCTGGTGGCGGACGACGTCGTGCACATCACCCGCCACGGCAACGACGTGCTCATCGGGCGCGGCCACGAGCTGGCGCGGCACTACATGGAGATCCGCGGCGTCGGGCTGATCGACATCCGCGCGCTGTTCGGTATCCGCGCCGTGCGCCAGCAGAAGCGCCTCGAGGTCGTGGTGCAGCTCGAGGACTGGGACGCGACCCGGGAGTACGACCGCACCGGGATCGACGGTCAGACGACGCAGCTGCTGGACATGACGCTGCCGCTCGTGACCGTGCCGCTCAACCCGGGCAAGAACCTCACCGTCGTCTGCGAGGTCGTGGCGATGAACCACCTGCTGCGCTACAGCGGGGTGGATTCCGCGCGCATCTTCAACGAGCGCCTGCTCCAACGGATGGCGGAGCGGCGCGAGCTGCAGGAGTACCTCGAGGAGGACTATGAGTGAGCCGCTGCGCGGGGTGATCGTCTCCCACGCGGCGGTGGCGCAGGCGTTGCTGGCCGCGGTCGGCGCGATCACGGGGGTGACCGACGCCCTCGTCCCCGTGAGCAACGACGGCTGCGACTCGGGTGCCCTGTCGGCGCGGCTCGCGGCGGCGATCGGCGACAGGCCCGCGCTGCTGTTCGTGGACCTCCCCGGTGGGTCCTGCCTCTCGAGCGCGGTGCGCCTCGCCCGGGGCAAACAGGATCTCGCGGTGGTCACCGGCGTGAACCTGGCGATGCTGCTCGACTTCGTGTTTCACCGCGACATCACGCCCGCGGAGGCGGCGCGCCGCGCCGCGGAGGCGGGCGCCAAAGCCATTCGTACCCCGACGGCATGAGCATCGCCCTCTACCGGATCGACGACCGCCTCATTCACGGCCAGGTGGTGGTGGGCTGGGGCCAACCGCTGCGCGCGGCGTTCATCGTGCTGGTCGACGACATCGTGCGGGCCAGCGAGTGGGAGCAGGACCTTTACCGCATGGGCGTTCCGCCGCACATCGAGGTGGTGTTCGCTTCGACCGCCGAGGCGGCGCGGAAGCTCCCCGAATGGGAGGCCGATCCACGGACGGGGATCCTCCTCACCGGGGACATCGACACGATCGCGGCGTTGTGCACCGACAGCCAGCGGGTGACGCGGGTCAACGTCGGCGGCATTCACCACCAGCCCGGCCGCACGGAGCGGCTGCGCTACGTCTACCTGAGCGCCGCCGAGGCCGCGAAGCTCCGCGACCTCGCGGCGCAGGGCGTCGAGATCACGGCCCAGGACGTGCCGACCGCGCCGGCCGTGCCGCTCAAGGAGTTCACGTGAGCCTCGAGCTCCAGCTGCTGCTGCTCGCCTGGGGTGCGCTCGTGGGTCTCGACCTTGTGGGCGTGCCGCAGATGATGATCGCGCGGCCGATCGTGGCGGGGCCGGTCGCGGGCCTCATCGTCGGCGACGTGCCGGCCGGGCTGCAGCTCGGTGTGCTGTTCGAGCTGTTCCAGTACGACATTCTCCCGTTCGGCGCGACGCGCTATCCGGAATACGGACCGGCGACGGTGGCGGCGGTGGGCGCGGCCCACGCCGCCGCCGGCACGCTCGGGATCGGCATCGGCACCTTCGTGGGGCTGGTCACGGCGATGGTGGGGGGGATGAGCATGCACCTGCTGCGGCGCATGAACGCGCGCGCGGTCCACGCCGCGCAGGGCCCGCTCGAGGCCGGCGACGTCGGGGCGCTGGTTCACCTGCACGTGATGGGCATCCTGCGGGACGCCGCACGCGCCGGTCTCGTGACGGCGTCCGGACTGGTGCTCGCGCAGCTCGCCCGCGTGTTCATCGCCGGCCATCTCACGCTGCGGGGCGTGACCGTGCTGGGCGTCGCGGCCGCCGCTGCCGCGATCGCGGCGGCGGCGGCGGGGACGCTCCGCGTGGTGGGTCGGGGCGCCAACCTGCCGTGGCTCGCCGCCGGGGTCCTGGGCGGCACGGTGCTGGCCTGGCTGTGGTGACACGGACGGCGCGTCCTTCGCTCGGCCGCAGCCTGCTGCGGCTGTTCGCCGTGCAGGGCTCGTGGGACTACGAGCGGCTGCAGGGGGTGGGCGTCGGCGTGGCGGAGGAGCCGCTGCTCCGCGACCTGCGGACGTCCGGGGACGGCGCGGCCTACCGCGCGGCGTTGGCGCGGGGGGCGCACCTGTTCAACGCGCACCCGTACTTCTGCGGGCTCGCGGTCGGCGCCGCGGCCCGGGCGGAGCACGAGGGCGCGACCCCACAGCAGGTCGAGCGCCTGCGCACCGCGCTGGGCGGCCCCTTGGGCTCGCTGGGGGACCGGCTGGTGTGGGCCGGGTGGCTGCCCGTCACGTCGGGACTCGCGGTCGCCGGGGTGGCCCTCGGCCTCGGCCTGTGGGCGGTCCTGGGCTTCCTGGTCGTCTACAATGCCGGCCACGTGGCGCTGCGCTGGTGGGCGCTCTCCGCCGGCTGGACCCACGGCGTGCGGGTGGCGGCGGCGCTGCACCACCCGTTCCTGCGGCGCGCATCGGCGTGGAGCGGTCCGGCGATGGCGCTCACGGTCGGCGCGGCGCTGCCGCTGGCGGCGCGGTTCCTGGCCAGCGGCTTCACCGGCTGGGCGCGCGGGGCGCTCGCCGTGACCGCGGCGGCTGGGTTCCTGTTGCTGTGGTGGCGGCGAGGGAGGCTCACGGGGCTGCGGTTCGGCCTCGCCCTGCTCGCCCTCGCCGCGTTCGCGGAGTGGGTATGGCCGTGATCGAGCGGGCGGCGAAGATCGTGAACCCGCTCGGGATGCACGCGCGCCCCGCGGCGGAGTTGGTCAAGGTGGCGAATCGCTTCCGGAGCAAGGTCGAGGTGCGCAAGGACGACCTCGCGGTGAACGGCAAGAGCATCCTGGGTGTGATGATGCTCGCCGCCGAGTGCGGGTCGTCCCTCACCATCACGACGGACGGCGACGACGCGGGCGAGGCGATGGAGGCCCTGCTCGCCCTGGTGGCGGACGGCTTCCACGAGATGCACCTGACCCAGGACGCGAAGGACGCGGAGCTGCGCGACGGCGCTCAGGATGAGGAGGAACAGGTGCAGTGAGCGACCGCCTCCTCAAGGGCATCGGCGTCTCGCCCGGGGTCGCGATCGGTCCCGCCGTGGTCGTGCGCTGGTCGATGCCGGAAGTCCCGCACCGCGTGGTGCCGCGCTCCCAGGTGGAGAAGGAAGTGCGGCGCCTGCGCGCCGCCGTGCGCGATGTCAAGCGCCACATCGAGGCGCTCAAGGCGCGGGCCGAGGACCGCGCGGGCGTGGACGAGGCGCGCATCTTCGACGCGCAGATCCTGATGCTCGAGGACAAAGAGTTCCTGACGAGCGTCGAGGACCTGATCCGCGAGAACCACCTCACCGCCGAACGCGCGTTCGAGTTCAAGGCGCTCGAGGTCCGCGACCTGTGGTCGGCGAGCGGCAGCCTGCTCTTGAAGGACCGGCTCGCCGACTTCTCGGGCGTCGCGATCCGGATGATCGAGCACCTGATGCACCGCGGCGAGAGCGAAGCGTGGGAAGGGATCACCCAACCCTCCGTGGTCGTGGCGAAAGAGCTGGGGCCGGGGCTCACCGTGCAGCTCGACCGCGAGCACGTGGTGGGGCTGGTGAGCGAGGAGGGCACGCGCACCTCGCACGCCGCGATCCTGGCGCACTCGATCGGGATTCCGGCGGTGTTCGGTGTGGCGGGCGCGATGGAGCGGATCGAGCCCGGCACCATGCTCGCGATGGACGGGACCCGCGGCACGGTCCTGCTCCACCCCGACCCGAAGGAGATCGCCGAAGCGCAGACGCGCGAGCTGCGGCGACGCGAGCTCGCGGGCCAGCTCGAGGAGGTGGTCGCGCAGCCCGCGATCACGCTCGACGCCGTGCGCATCGTGCTGCGCGGGAACGTGGACCTCCCCGACGAGATCGGGCCCGCGCAGCAGCACGGCGCCGAGGGCGTCGGGCTGCTGCGCACCGAGTTCCTCATCACGGGCCACACCGCGCTCCCGAGCGAGGACGAGCAGGCGGCGTACTACCGCCGCGTCGGGGAGGCGTTCCGGGGCTACCCGGTCGTCATCCGGACGTACGACCTCGGCGGCGACAAGCTGCCCGGCCCGTTCCGCGCTCCGGCGGAGGCGAACCCGCAGCTCGGCTGGCGGGCGATCCGCGTGTGCCTGGACCGGCCCGAGATCTTCCGCACCCAGGTGCGCGCCGCGCTGCGCGCCGCCGCCCACGCGGAGATCCATCTCATGATTCCGCTCGTCACGCGGCTCGACGAGCTGGACCGCACGCGCGCCATGGTCGTCGACGAAGCCGACCGGCTCGCGCGCGAAGGCGTGGAGGCGGCCCGATCCCTGCCGGTCGGCGTGATGGTGGAGACGCCCGCGGCCGCCGTGATGGCCGACCGGCTCGCCGCGGCCAGCGATTTCCTGTCCGTGGGCACGAACGACCTCACCCAGTACACGCTCGTCGTGGACCGCGGCAACGCGCGGCTCGCGGACCGGTTCAACCCGCACGACCCGAGCGTGCTGCGGCTCCTCAAGCTCGTGGCGGACGCGGCGCGCTCGGCGGGAAAGCCCGCGAGCGTGTGCGGCGAGATGGCCTCGGAGCCGCTGTCGGCGTTCCTGCTCGTCGGGCTCGGCTACGAAACGCTGTCGGTGGCGCCGCCGGCGCTGCCGCTCGTGAAGTGGACGATGCGGAAGGTGAGCGCGGCGCGCGCGCGTGCGGCGGCGGAGCAGGCACTCGCCGCGCGCACGGCGGACGACGTGCTCGATCTGATCCGCCTCGCGCTCGCCGAGGCCGTGGATCTCAAGCTGCTCGACCCCGACGCCGTTGCCCGTCGGCCGCCGCCCCGCTAGCTTGCACCCTTGACCTCCGGTGGGATTGCGAGATGCCGGCGCAGCGTCACGTGTTCACGTCCGAGTCGGTGACGGAAGGCCATCCCGACAAGATCGCCGATCAGATCTCCGACGCGGTCCTCGACGCGATCATCGCGAAGGACCCCGGGGCGCGCGTCGCGTGCGAGACGCTCGTGACCACCGGCATGGCCGTGGTCGCGGGCGAGATCACGACCACCACCTACGTCCACATCCCCGACATCGTGCGGGGCACGATCAGCTCGATCGGCTACACCGACGCGAGCTTCGGCTTCGACGCGCAGACCTGCGCGGTCCTCACGACCATCGACCGCCAGTCCGGCGACATCGCGATGGGCGTGGACCGGGGCGGGGCGGGGGACCAGGGGATGATGTTCGGCTACGCGTCGGACGAGACGCCCTCGCTGATGCCGCTGCCGATCGTGCTGGCCCACCGCCTCGCCGAGCGGCTGGCCGCGGTGCGGAAGGAGGGGGGCCTGGTCTGGCTGCGGCCCGACGGGAAAACCCAGGTGAGCGTCGTGTACGAAGGCGCGCGGCCCGTCGGCATCAGCAAGGTCGTCGTGTCCACCCAGCACTCCGACAAGGTCGATCACGCCGAGCTGCGCGCGGGCGTGATCGCCCTGGTGGTGCGGCCGGTGCTCGCGGACGCGGGCTTCGAGGCGCAGGACCGGGACGTCTTGATCAACCCCACCGGCCGCTTCGTGGTGGGCGGGCCGCAGGGCGACGCCGGGCTCACCGGCCGCAAGATCATCGTGGACACCTACGGCGGCATGGCGCGCCACGGCGGGGGCGCCTTCAGCGGCAAGGACCCCTCCAAGGTCGACCGCTCGGCCGCCTATGCGATGCGCTGGGTGGCGAAGAACATCGTGGCGGCGAAGCTCGCGCAGCGCTGCGAAGCTCAGGTGGCCTACGCGATCGGCGTCGCCGAGCCCGTCTCCGTGATGATCGACACCTTCCGCACCGGCGTGGTCCCCGACGAGGCGATCGAGGACGCGGTCCGGGATGTCTTCGACCTGACGCCGCTCGGGATCAACGCGGCGTTGAACCTGCGCAACCCCATCTACCGCGCCACCGCCGCGTACGGCCACTTCGGCCGCGCGCTCGAGAAGCGCCGCTACGTGGACAAGGATGTCGACCGCGAAGTCGAGCTGTTCACGTGGGAGCGTGCCAACCGGGTCGAGGACCTGAGGCTGGCGGCGCAGCGCTCCAAGCACTACGGCTCGACGAAAGCGACGGCATGACGACGACGGCGCGGACCGCCGCTTCCGACGTCAAGGACCTGAGCCTGGCGGCCGAGGGACGGCGCCGCACGGAGTGGGCGGAGCGGTCCATGCCGGTCCTGCGGCAGATCCGGGAGCGCTTCGCGCGCGAGCAGCCGCTCGCGGGCCGCCGCCTCTCGGCGTGCCTGCACGTCACCACCGAGACGGCGAACCTCGCGGTCACGCTCAAGGCCGGCGGGGCGGACGTCGTCCTGTGCGGCTCGAACCCGCTCTCCACCCAGGACGACGTGGCCGCGCACCTCGTCAAGGACCACGGCATCAAGGTCTTCGCGATCAAGGGCGAGGACCACGCGACCTATTATGACCACATCCGCGCGGCGCTCGCCCACCGGCCCGATATCACGATGGACGATGGCGCCGACCTGGTCGGGGCCCTGCACATGATCGCCCTGAACCGGCTCGATGACCTGGCGCGGCCGGTGCGCGACTGGGTCGAGACGCTGCCGCCGGCGGAGCGCCAGGCGCTCGTCGCCGGGGTGATCGGCTCGACCGAGGAGACGACCACCGGCGTGATCCGGCTCAGGGCGATGGCCAAGGACGGCGTGCTCCGGTTCCCGGTGATTGCGGTGAACGACGCCGAGACGAAGCACCTGTTCGACAACCGCTACGGCACGGGGCAGTCCACGCTCGACGGCATCCTCCGGGCCACGAACCTCCTGCTCGCGGGGAGCAGCGTCGTCGTGGCGGGGTACGGATGGTGTGGGCGCGGGTTCGCGACGCGGGCGCGGGGGGCGGGGGCGAACGTCCTGGTCACCGAGGTCGACCCACTCAAGGCGCTCGAGGCCCAGATGGACGGCTACCGCGTCGTGCCCATGGCCGAGGCGGCCGGAGTGGGTGACGTGTTCGTGACGCTCACCGGGAACGTGAACGTGATCCGGCTCGAGCACATGCGGGCGATGAAGGACGGCGCGGTGCTGGCGAATTCGGGCCACTTCAACGTCGAGCTCGACCTCGAGGGCCTGAAGCAGGCGGCGCAGGGCCCGACGCGGGTGCGCGAGTTCGTGGACGAATGGCGGCTCGACGGCAAGCGCATTTTCGTGCTCGCCGACGGCCGGCTGATCAACCTGGTGGCGGCGGAGGGCCACCCGGCGAGCGTCATGGACATGTCGTTTGCCAACCAGGCGCGGGCGGCCGAGTTCGTCGTGCGGAAGGCGAAGACCCTGGCCAGGGACGTGCACCGCCTCCCGCGCGAGGTGGACGCGGAGATCGCCCGCCTGAAGCTGGCGGCGATGGGGGTCGCGATCGACACACTGACCCCCCAGCAGCAGAAGTACCTCGCCTCCTGGGAGCTCGGCACCTGACCGCGAAAGTGATCCAGGTGCGCGTCGCCCACTTGGGCCTCGACCGCACGACCAACACCCCGGTGGTGATCCTGCAGGAACAGGAAGGGGAGCGCGTGCTCCCCATCTGGATCGGCCCGGCGGAGGCGAGCGCGATCGCGATGGAGCTCGCGGGCGTCAAGTTCGCGCGGCCGCTCACGCACGACCTCCTGAAGCAGGTCATCCTCGGCCTGGGCGCGGAGCTCCGCAAGGTCCTCATCACGCAGGTGAAGGACAACACCTACTACGCCGAGCTGCACATCTACCGCGGCGACGCGGTCATCCAGATCGACGCGCGGCCGTCGGACTCGATCGCCGTCGCCCTGCGGCTCAAGGCGCCCATCTTCACGAGCGAAAGCCTGCTGGCGCTGACGTCCGTCGAAACGGGCGAGCCCTCGGGGGAGACGGGCTCCACGCCGCTCGACCCCGACGCGCTGAAGACCTACCTCCAGAACCTCGATCCTGAAGATTTCGGCAAGTTCACTCCATAGACCGGTTGCGCTGCTCTGCCTCCTGGGCTTCGGGGGCGGGGGCGGGGGCGGGGGCGGGTCACAACAGCAGGTTGTGGTGTCGGGGCGAGTCCTGTACGGCGGGCGGGAGCAGCAGCCGCTCGCGCGCGCCTGGGTCGTGCTCCACCGGGTCACGCCGGCCGGCGGCGGAGGCCCGATCGACTCGGTCCGCACCGACACGCGCGGCGCATATGCGCTCACCGTCGCGCGCACCGACACGTCGGCCATGTACGTCGTCTCGTGCTGGTACGGCGGCATCGCGTACTTCTCGGAGGTCGTGACGGGGTCGCGCGGGAACACCGGCCTGCGACCCCTGCTCGTGTACGACACCACCTCCGCCGGCCCCGGCGTGCAGGTCGCGCGGCGGCTCGTCACGTTCGCGCACGCCAAGGCGGACGGCTCGCGCGATGCGCTCGAGCTCCTGGAGCTCCTGAACCCCGGCCGCAAAACCCGCATCGCCCCGGACTCCGCGCGGCCGACGTGGACCGGCGCCGTCCCGCACGAGGCGATCCAGTTCCAGGTGGGGCAGGGCGACCTGTCGGCCGAGGCGGTGACGCTGCGGGGTGACAGCGTGGCGGTGTTCGGCCCTGTCCCGCCGGGGGAGCCGAAACAGCTCTCCTACGCGTACGTCCTGCCGGGGAACGTCGAGCGGCTCGCGCTTCCCGTCGACCAGGCGACGGCGGAGCTGGACCTGCTGCTGGAGGACACGACCGCGGCCGTGGCGGCGCCGCAACTGGACACCCTCGGCAGAGAGGCGCTCGAAGGGCGGCGCTTCGCCCGCTACCGCGCCCGCTCGCTGCCGGCCGGCGCTGCCGTGACGATCGCGTTCCCCGCCCCGAGCCGCACGCGGGCGGAGGCGCTCGTGCCGTGGGTGGTGGCGCTGGCGGCCGTGGCGCTCGCGGTTGGGTTCGTGGTGGCGCTGCGGCGGAAGCCGCCCCTTGCCGCCCATTATCCGATCCGATAGAATTGCGCTCGTAGTACACAAGCGAACGCGGATTCACGGAAGCCGGTGCAAGTCCGGCGCGGCCCCGCCACTGTAACGGGCACGATCGCGGCTCAACGCCACTGGGAACTCCCGGGAAGGCGAGCCGCACGCCCGAAGCCAGGAGACCTCTTCGTTCGCGCCACCTGTAGATCCCTCGCGGGAGGGATGGTGGCGCTGCGCACCGGGCGCAGACGCTAGCCCATCTCCGCTTCCGTCGGGGGTGGGTTTCTTGCTATGCGCCGCTGGGCACATCGCACCCACCTCGCGGGCCTGCTCGCGCTGGCCGTCGCGGCCTGCGCGGGGGGAGAGCGCCCCGCGTCCCGGGGCGGCATCGCCGTCACCGACGACGCGGGCCGGCGGGTGACGCTGGCTGCGCCCGCGCAGCGGATCGTCTCGCTGCTTCCGTCCTTCACCGAATTGCTCTTCGCGATCGGCGCGGGCGACCGGCTCGTGGGCCGGACGACCTGGTGCGACTACCCGCCGGAGGCGCTCGCCGTGCCGAATGTCGGCGACGGCATGCCGCCCAACGTCGAGGTGGTGGCCGCCCGGCGGCCGGATCTCGTGGTGCTCTACCGCTCCGGCCCGAACGTCACGGCCGCGGAGCAGCTCGAGCGGGTAGGTATCCGGACGGTCCTCCTCGATCTCAACCTGCTCGAGGACCTGGGGCCCGCTGCCCGGCGACTGGGCGTGGTCACCGGCCGCCGTGCCGCGGCGGATTCCCTGTCGCGCATCATGGACAGCCTGGCCGCCCAGCCCCCGGCGCCGAGCACCCAGTCCCTGGTGTTCATCGTCTGGGACAACCCACCGATCGTCATCGGCGCGGGGAGCTACCTGGACCGCCTGGCCGCGCTCGCGGGGGCGCGCAACGTGTTCCACGACATCGGCTCGCCCACGGCCCAGGTCTCGATCGAGACGATCGCCGCGCGCGATCCCGATGTCGTCGCTGTGCTCTCGGACAGCGCCGTGACACCGCGCTATGCGGCACGTCCCGAGTGGCGGGCTGTGCGCGCGGTGCGAGAGGCGCGGTTCCTCTTCCTTCCGGGCCAGCTGTTCGGGCGCCCCGGACCGCGCGCTGCGGAAGCGGTGCGCGACTTCCGGCGGCGCCTCGGCGCCGCGCCGTGAAGTACGTCCTGCTCGCGGTCGCGGCTCTCGTGACGCTCGCCGCCGCCGTACTGCTCGGGCCCGCGACCGTGCCGCTCGGCGACATCGTGTCCTCGCCCATCGTCTGGCAGCTCCGGCTCCCACGCGCGGTGCTTGCGTTCCTCGTGGGTGGCGCGCTCGGAGTCTCCGGCGTCGGGCTCCAGGCGTTGGTCAGGAACCCTCTCGCCGACCCGTTCCTGCTCGGCCTGTCGGGCGGCGCCGGGCTCGGGGCCGTGGCGGCGATCGCGCTCGACTTCCCGGGGCCCTGGGCCCTCCCGCTCGCGGCGTTCGTCGGGGCGGTGGGCGCGATGGCGCTGGTGTACCGGCTCGGGCTCATCGGCGGCGCGGAGCTCGACCCCCGGGTCCTCCTGCTGGGTGGCGTGGCCGTGGGCGCGTTCGCCGCCGCCATCACGACCGCGGTCGTCTCGCTCGCCGAGGCCACGGAGCTGCGCAACGCGTTCCTCTGGCTCTGGGGCGGGTTCTCCGGGGCGTCGTGGACGACGGTGCTCGTGATCGCCGTCTACGCGCCGCTGCCGCTCGTCGTCCTCGCCGCGGCCGCGCGGCCGCTCGACCTGCTCGCCCTCGGCGAGGAGCCCGCGCAGTACCTCGGGGCGGACGTGCGGCGGGTCAAGCGGCTCGTCTACCTCGCCGCGTCGCTCCTGACCGCCGCCGCGGTCGCCGTGGCGGGCGTCATCGGTTTCGTCGGGCTCGTCGTGCCGCATCTCTGTCGCCTGGTCTGGGGCCGGCTGCACCGCACGCTCTTCCCGACCGCGTTCCTCGCGGGCGGGATCCTGCTCGCGGCGGCGGACACACTCGCCCGCACCGTGGTGGCCCCGCGCGAGCTGCCGGTGGGCATCGTGACCGCGCTGCTCGGCGTCCCGGTCTTCGCCTTCCTGCTCCGCCGATGGACCGTGAGCTGATCCTGGCGGCGTCCGGCGTCACGTGCCGCTACCCGGGCGCTCCGCGCGACGCGCTCGTGGGCGTCTCGCTCGAGGTGCGCGCGGGCGAGTTCCACGCCGTGCTCGGGCCCAACGGCAGCGGCAAGACCACCCTCGTGCGCGCGGCGCTTGGCCTCGTCCGGCCCGCCGAGGGGCAAGCGAGCATCCTGGGGCGACCGGCGAGCGATTGGGCGCGGCGAGATCTCGCGCGAGTCGTGGGGGTCCTCCCGCAGCGCGAGGACAACCTGTTCCCGCAACGCGTGCGCGAGACGGTGCTCCTGGGCCGATACCCGCATCTCCCGCTGTTCGGCGGCGTGCGCGCCGCGGACCGGGCGGCCGTCGAGCGGGCGCTCGTCGCTTGCGACGCCCGTGACCTGGCGGACCGCTGGCTCTGGACGCTGTCGGGCGGGGAATACCAACGGGTTCGGCTCGCGCGCGCCCTCGCGCAGGAACCCAAGCTGCTCGTGCTCGACGAGCCCACCGCATCACTCGACCTGCGGCACGAGATGGAGCTGTTCGAGCTGGTGCGCGGGCTCGTGGACGCGCACGGGCTCGCCGCGCTCATGATCACGCACCACGTGAACCTCGCGGCCCGTTTCGCCGATCGAGTGCTGCTGATGGCCGATGGCCGAGCCGTCGCGCGCGGCGCCCCGCCGGACGTGCTGACGCGGGAAAGCGTTGAGCGCGTGTTCGCCTGGCCGGTGGCCATCGAGCCGTTTGAGGGTCGTCCGCAGATGATCCCGCTGCGTCGCCATTCGCCCTGATCCGGAGTCCTCCATGCGCCCCGCCCCGGTGCTTCGTCTGAGTTGGTCGCTTTGTCTAGCGACGCCTTTGGCTCTTGCGGCCCAGGCGCCCGACACCGTCACCCTGAATCCCGTCGTCGTGACGGCGACTCGGCTCCCGGTGTCCGTGGACGCCCTGGCGTCCAGCGTCACGGTCCTCACGGGCCGGGACCTCGAGCTGCGCGGGATCCGGACCGTGGCCGAGGCCCTGCGCACCGTTCCCGGCGCGACGGTGGTCGAAACGGGGTCGTTCGGCGGCCAGACGTCGCTGTTCTTGCGGGGCGGCGAGAGCGACTACGTGAAAGTTCTGGTGGACGGCGTGCCGTGGAACCAGCCCGGCGGCGCGTTCGACTTCGCCGATCTCACGACCGGCAACGTGGAGCGGATCGAGATCGTGCGCGGTCCCGCGAGCGTGCTCTACGGATCGGACGCCGTCACGGGCGTGATCCAGGTCTTCACGCGCACGGGGAGCGGGGCTCCGCGGGTCAGCGGCGCGGCGCGGGCCGGGACCTACGGCTCTGCCGAGTACGAAGCCGGGCTCGCGGGAGGCGGCGCGCGCGCGGGCTATTCGGTCAGCATGTCGCGCTTCCGCTCCGACGGCCTCTACCCCTACAACAACGAGTATCGGAACACGGTGGTGAGCAGCCGGGTCCACGTCGCGCCCGACGCCCGGACCGACGCGAGCCTCACGTACCGCTGGGGCGACAACACGTATCATTTTCCGACCAACGGCGCCGGCCAGCCCGTGGACTCGAACCAGCTCAGCGCCGACCGCGGGCCGAGCCTGAGCGTGGACGCGGGCCGCCGGCTGGGTGCCGGCTTCGAGGTGCGGGGCGCCGCGGCGCTGCGCGAGATCCGGCTCCGCGCGGAGGACCGGCCGGACTCGCCCGGAGAAGACGGCAGCTTCGAAAGGCGGGACTTCGTTCGGCGGGCGAGCGGCGGCGCGCTCGCGACCTGGCGGCGCGCCGGCACGGCAGTGACTGCCGGGATCGACTACGAAGACGAACGCCAGACCGGGCGGAGCGTGTTCACGGCGTCGTACGGGTCGTTCCCCGACTCGATCAACGTGCTGCGCTGGAACACGGGCTACTACGCGCAGGCGCTGGTCACCGGAGAGGGCCCGCTCAGCGTGACGCTCGGTGCGCGTCTGGATGACAACTCGCAGTTCGGCGCGCACGGGACGTTCCGCGTGGGCGTCTCGTACCGGATCGACGCGGCCACTCGCCTGCGCGCCACGGTGGGCACCGGGTACAAAGAGCCCACGTTCTTCGAGAACTTCGACCAGGGCTTCGTGCATGGAAACCCGACCCTCGATCCCGAACGCTCCACGAGCGGGGAAGCCGGCTTGGAGCGCGCGTGGGGCGGCGGGCGGGTGCGCGTCGCGCTGACGTACTTCGATCAGCGATTCCGCGACTTGATCGAGTTCACGTTCACCCCCGCGCCGCCCGACACCGTCAATTACTTCAACGTCCCGGGAGCGTCGGCCCGCGGGGTCGAGGCGAGCGCCGAGCTTCGGCTGGCTCGAGGCGTCGTCGCCACGCTGGCCTACACCTACCTCCGCACGAGGGTCGACAACCCCGGGCTCGACTCGAGCCCGGACGGCCTCTTCGTGGCGGGCCAACCGCTGCTGCGGCGGCCGGCGCACACCGTCACACCGCAGATCGCCGCATCCCTGGGCGGGCGGGGACACGTGGTACTCGCCGCGCGCTTGGTCGGCGAGCGTGACGACCTCGACTTCTCACACGCGGCGGGCGAGCGACGGGTTGCGCTGCCCGCGTACGCCCGCGTCAACCTGGCCGGGCAGTACAGCTTGCTTGGTCACGACGGCGTCGGTCGGTCCGTTGCGCTTACGGCACGGATCGAGAACCTGGCCAACGATCACGCCCCCGAGATCGCGGGCTTCCTGCCCCGAGGTCGCACAATTCTCGTCGGTGCGCGGATGGGCGTGGGACCCTGAGCGTGGCGGTCGCCGGTCGGGCGTCGCTCGCCGGAAGAGCGGCAGCCCGCGCGGAGCGTGCGTCGGAGGGCGAGATGGCGAAGCCGGTGCTCGTGGCATGGAGCGGCGGGAAGGACAGCGCCCTGGCCTTGCAGGAAGTGCTGCGGGACGAGCGCTATCGCGTGGTGGCGCTGGTGACCACGGTCACGTCCCGATACGACCGGATCAGCATGCACGGCGTGCGTCGCGGCTTGCTGCACCGGCAAGCGCAGGCCCTCGGCCTGCCGCTCCAGGAGGTCGTGATCCCTCCCGACGCTTCGAACGAGGAGTACGAGCGGCAGATGGAGGCGACGCTCACGGCCGCCCGGACCCGGGTTGCGGACCTCGATGTCGTGGTGTTCGGCGACCTGTTTCTCGCGGACATCCGCGCGTACCGGGAGCGGATGCTCGCTCGGATCGGCATGCGGGGACTGTTCCCGCTCTGGCTGCGGGACACCCGGGCGCTCGCGGCCGACTGCGTCCGGCAGGGGTACAAGGCGGTGCTCGTGTGCGTGGACTCGCGCGCGCTGCCGGGGGCGTTCGCCGGGCGGGAGTACGACGCTGCGCTGCTGGACGACCTCCCACCCGGCATCGACCCCTGTGGAGAACACGGGGAGTTTCACACGTTCGTGTACGCGGGACCGATCCTGCACGGGTCGGTGCCGCATCGGCGTGGGGAGGTCGTGGTGCGGAACGGCCGGTTCGTGTATTGTGATCTGCTGGAGATCACCCCATGAGACGACTCTTCATCGCGGCCGTTGCCCTGGCGGCGGGATGCAGTGACGCGCTCGAGCAGGACACGACGGCGGGGCAGGCCGTGGCCGTCGTGAATTCGGGGGCGGCCACGCTGTCGCTCGTGTCCGCGACCAATTTCGCGGCGACCACGTACGACCTGCTCAGTCCCTCCGGTGGCCCGACATCCATCGCGGGGCGCAGCAGCCTGGTCACGGTGCCGCTCGCCGCCGTGGATTCGGTCGTGTTCACCGACTTCGGCTCCACCGGAGCGACCCGCCGCATCCCGCTCGCGAGCGGTGCGGGCGCAGCCGGGGTCGCCATCGGCGACGACT
The DNA here is from genome assembly GCA_035637235.1 of Gemmatimonadales bacterium. GTDB lineage: Bacteria > Gemmatimonadota > Gemmatimonadetes > Gemmatimonadales > GWC2-71-9 > DASUAL01. The sequence continues at coordinate 20,565 of DASPXO010000043.1, forward strand.
CGACCGCCTGGGTCGCGAACCCAACCGTCGATCGGGTCACATGGATCAATTACCGCACGGGAGCCACGGGCACCCTGGCGGTCGGCCATAGTCCGCAAGCGGTGGAGGTGACCCGGCGGACGCTCTACGTGGTGAACGCTAACTTGAGCGGCTCCGTGCCGGCGGGCCCCAGCTCGATCAGCTGGATGTGGCTGCCCGGGCCCGCTCCTACCACGCTCCCGACGATCCCGTTGACCGGCACCAACGCCCAGTTCGCCGTGGTCGGCGGCGACAGCCTGCTCTACGTGATCGCGCGGGGAAGTCCCGGAGCGGGCGACGGCAAGCTCTCGATCGTCGATCCGGCGACGCACAGTGAAGTGGCCGTCCTCAACGGGTTGGGCGAGCTGCCCGGGCCGGCGGCGTTCCACCCTTCGGGCCGTCTGCTCATCGCGTCGGAGCGAGAGGGTGTGCTCGAGGTGAACACGCTCACGCGCACGCTGGTGCGCGGCCCCGGCGCCGGGATCAAACCGGCGAGCAACGGCGTCGCGGCGCTCGCCGTGGACCAACGGGGGCGCGTCTACGCGCTCGACCGCGGCGACTGCACCCAGCCCGGCGTCGTCCACGTGCTCGCGGCGCCGCCCGGCTACGCCGAGCTCAAGGCCGTGGCTGTGGGCGTGTGTCCCTCGGCCGCCGCGCTCGTCCTGCTGCAGCACGTCCCCTGAGGGCTGACTAGCTTTCCGCTATGGCGCTCGTGTCCACTCCCGCGGTCGTCCTCCAGACCTACCGCTACAGCGAGACGTCGAAGGTCGTGCGGCTCGCCACGCGCGAGCTCGGCGTGCAGAGCGCGATCGCGAAGGGCGCGCTGCGGCCGAAAAGCCCCTTCGGGGCGGGGCTCGAGCTGCTGAGCGAGGGGACGGCGCAGCTCTACTTCCGCGAAGCGCGCGAGCTGCACACGCTCGGCGCGTTCGATCTGGCCAACTTGCGGCGCGACCTGGCGGCCGACGTCGGGCGGTTCGCGGGGGCGACGGCGCTCGCGGAGGTGATGCTCAAGATGGCGCCGCCGGCGTCACTCCCCGCGGCGTACGACACATTCACCACCGCGCTCGACGCCCTCGCCGCGGCCCGGCCGGGGATGGTGGATGCCACGGCCGTGCGGGCCCTCTGGCTGCTCGTCGGCGAGCTGGGGTTCGAGCCGTCCCTCGCCGCGTGCGTGCGGGACGGCACCCCGATCGACCAGGCGAACAGCGATGCCGTGCCGTTCAGCGTCGCCGAGGGCGGCGTGCTGTGCCCGCGGTGCGCGCCGGCGCCGCCGCCCACCCGGCTGCCGCGGCGGGCGTACCGGGATCTGCTGGCCCTCACCGATCCAGCGGCCGATTTGCCGGCGCTCGACGCCGCCCACGCCGCCGCCCACCGCCGCCTCGTCGCCCGATTCGTCCGCTACCACTTCGGGGAAGCGGGTACCCTCTCCGCCCTCGACTTCTGGGAGCGCCGCGCGTGGGCCTCTCCGCCACCGGTACCGGTCCCGTCCGCCGCTTCGTAATCGGCACCGCCGGCCACATCGACCACGGCAAGACCGCGCTGGTCAAGGCCCTGACCGGCGTCGACACCGACCGGTGGGAGGAGGAGAAGCGCCGGGGGATCACCATCGACCTCGGGTTCGCCCCGCTCCGGCTCGGCGACGATGTCCAGGCGAGCGTGGTAGACGTGCCCGGACACGAGGGATTCGTCCGCAACATGCTCGCGGGCGCGACCGGCATCGACCTCGCCCTGCTCGTGATCGCCGCCGACGAGGGTCTGATGCCGCAGACCGAGGAGCACCTCGCGATCGTCGAGCTGCTCGGCGTGCGGCGAGGCATCCCCGTGCTCACGAAGCGGGACCTGGTCGAGCCGGATTGGCTCGATCTGGTGCGGAGCGAGGTGACGGAGCGCCTCGCGGCGAGCCGGGTCCGCTGGGAGCCTCCCGTGGCGACCTCCGCGGTGAGCGGAGCCGGGCTGGACGAGCTGCGCGAAGCGCTGCGGCGAGTGGCGGAGGACCTGGTCGAGCGGCCCGCCGAGGACTTGTTCCGGCTCCCGATCGATCGCGTGTTCGCGGTCGCCGGGGCTGGAACCGTGGTCACGGGCTCCACGTGGAGCGGCACGGTGGGCGTGGGGGAGGGGGTCCGGTTGCTGCCCCTCGACCGCGAAGCGCGGGTCCGCTCGATCGAAGTGCATGGTGAAGCGGCTACGCGGGCGGTCCCCGGCCGGCGCACGGCCCTTGCGCTGGTCGGCGTGGACAAGAGCGAGCTCGCGCGGGGGCACGTGGCGTTGACGGGCGACGGCTGGGACGCGACCACGCTGCTCGACGCCGCCGTAGAGCTGCTCCCGGCAGCCCGGAGGCCGATCTCGTCCCGCACCCGGCTGCGCGTGCATCTTGGTACCGCAGAAGTACTTGCGCGGGTCGTGCAGGTGCGCTCGATCGCGCCCGGGGAGACCGGTTTGGCCCGCCTGATGCTCGAGGCCCCGCTCGTGGCTCGCGGCGGCGACCGCTTCGTGCTGCGCTCGTTCTCGCCTGTCACTACCATCGGTGGTGGGGTGGTGCTCGACCCGTACCCGGGGCGTCGGCCGCGGCTGCGCCAGCGGCGCCTGGCGGCCGAGCAACCAGCGGCGGAGCGACTCCTTATCATGGGCGCCGAGGCCGGGCTGCAGGGCCTTGCGGCGGGGAGCCTCGCCGTGCGGCTGGGCGTGGCTCCCGCCCAGGTGGACGCGGTGATTGCCGCGTCCGGCGCGGGGATCGTGAGTCTGGGGGAGACGATCGTGGGGCGGGACGCCCTGGCAGCCGAGGTGGCGCGGCTCGCGGAGGCGTTGCGGCGCCATCATGAGGAGCACCGACTCGACCCGGGGATGTCGCTGCAGGCGCTCCGCGCCACGGTCGGCTCGCCCCCACCTCCCGCAGCCGTCGTGGATGCGGTGCTGGAGCTCGGTGCGCGCGAGGGGAAGTTCGAAGTCACGGGGTCCGCGGCGCGGCTCCCGGGGTGGCGTCCCGCGTTCGATGCCCGCACCGGCGACTTCAGGGACAAGCTGACGGGGCGTCTCATGGCGGCACGGTGGCAGGTTCCGACCGTGGCGGAGCTCGAGCGCGAGCTCCCGGGTGCACCGGTGCGTGCCCTGCTGTCGCTCTTGGCCCGTGAGGGGGCGGTCGAGCAGGTGGACCCGGACCGGTATGCGGCGAAGCCGGCGCTGGAGCAGTTCCGGGCCGCGCTCGACGCGGCACTGGTGGATTTGGGCGGCGCGACGCCGGCCGAGCTGCGCGACCGCTTCGGCCTCACTCGCAAGTACTTGATCCCGCTGCTCGAGTGGGCTGACCGGCACGGTGTGACGCGCCGTTCGGGGGACGTTCGCGTCCTGGCGCGGTTGACAGCGGGGAAAGGCGGCCCCTAGTTTTGAGTCGAGTGCCCTAGCCAAGAGGGAGAGCGTAAGGGTCATATTCTCGTTTGCAGAGGAGCGGTGGAGGATGATGCGGTACGCCTGGGCGGTCCTGGGGCTCGGGCTGTGGGCGGCGGGGATGGGGGTGGGGGTGCAGTCGGCGTGGGGGCAGGCGGAGACCTCCCAACCCGTGGTTCAGCTCAAGCAGAACTACCCGAACCCGTTCAACCCGGCGACCACTATCCCGTTCACGTTGAGCGGCGATGTGTTTGCCAATGGTCACCGGCCGAAGGTCTCGCTGAAGATCTACAACGTGCTGGCGCAGCTCGTTGCCGTGCCGATCCTCCAGGGCACGGGTGAAGCGCTGCAGAACCTCGAGCTGGCGTGCTCGAGCGCGCAGGGCTGCGCGTACAGCGCCTACTGGGATGGGAACATCCTGACGAGTAGCCGGCCCGCGGCATCGGGCGTCTACATTTACCAGCTGGTGGTGGACGGGAATCGGTTTACGAAAAAGATGATAGTCATGAAGTGAGCGATGATGCGTAGACTCGGGGTTGCCATCGCCGTCGTCATTCCCGCCCTCGTCGTCGCAGCCCGATCGTCCGTTCCCTGGGCCGATCCCGCCGCCGCGGAGGCCCGGCGCATCCGCGTGCGACTGTCCAGCGTCGAGCGCGAGCTACGGTCGAAGGACGTCTCCGCGTTGCCGCCCGCCCGGCGGGCGGCGCGCGCGCGCAGCCTCGATATCCTCCACGCGTACTGGACCCGCGGCGTCTTCCCCAAGAACACGGACTTCCCGGGCGAGCGGCTCCCGTACTTCGTCGACCGGTACGGGACGCGCTGCGCGATGGCCTATATCATCGAGCAGTCCGGGCGCGGGGACCTCGTGGCCCGCGTGGCGGCGGCCAACAACAACGCGCGGATCCGCGACCTGCAGGCCGACGCCGAGCTCGCCGCCTGGCTCCAGGAGAACGGGCTGACGGCCGCCGAGGCGGCGCGCATCCAGCCTGAATACGGGGGGCCGCCGACGGTCGTGCCGGACGCTGCGAGCGTCGGGTACGAGACCACCACGGGCGTGGCCGTGGGCGCCAACGTGGTGACGTTCGCGCTCAACGCCGCGCACGTCGGCGTGCCGCGCCGCCTCGGCGGCGTGCTTGGCATCGTCACCGGCGTGGCCGGCCTGGCCGCCGGCGCGCCGAACCTGGACGAGTCGGGCTCGCGCCGGACCCTCGGGTTCGTGAACGCCGGCGTCGGCACGGCGACGGCGCTGTTCGGCGTCTATCGGCTCGCGCATGGGCCCGGCCCGGAGTCGCGGGCGAGCGTCGGCACGTGGGTCGACGCGCGGGGTGTCCCCGGGCTGGGAGTGCACGTGCGCTTCTGAGGCAGGTCGCGCACGCCCAGGAGGCGGGGCTCTTGAGCGTCCGGCGGGGGTGATGAGCCCCCGCTTTCGTTTTTGACCGTGAGGCTGTCAGAACGGCATCTTTGAGCAGGCACGGAGGTTGCTTGGCGGAGCGGCAGAATGATCAGACCTGAACGCTTGACCGTGAAGGCCGCCGAGGCCTTGCAGCAGGCGGCCGTCCTGGCGCGCCAGCGGGGCAACCCCGTCGTGAACGACGCGCATCTTTTCTACGCCCTCTTGTCGCAGGACGACGGCATTGTCGTCCCGCTGCTCCAGAAGGCCGGCCTCAACGTCACGCAGCTGAAAGCCGAGACCGAGCGGGAGATCGAGCGCTTCCCCAAGCAGTCAGGGAGCGCTGTCGAGCCGACGCTGGCGCGGGAGGTCACCCACGTCCTCGATCGCGCCGACGAGGAAGCGAAGGCGCTCGGCGACGCGTACGTCTCGACCGAGCACTTGCTCTTGGCACTCGCCGAGGAAAAGGGCACCACGGCGAAGCAGCTCTTGTCCGCCGCGGGCGTGGACCGCAATGACGTGATGGCGGCGCTCCAGGGGGTGCGCGGGACGCACCGCGTCACCGACCAGGAGCCCGAGCAGAAGTACCAGGCGCTGGAGCGCTTCACCCGCGATCTCACGGAGCAGGCGCGCAAGGGGAAGCTCGATCCGGTGATCGGCCGGGACGAGGAGATCCGGCGCGTGATGCAGGTGCTGTCGCGGCGCACCAAGAACAATCCCGTGCTGATCGGCGAGCCGGGCGTCGGAAAGACGGCGATCGTCGAGGGCCTTGCCCAGCGCATCGTGGATGGCGACGTGCCGGACTCGCTGCGCAACAAGCACCTGGTCGCGCTCGACCTGGGGGCGTTGGTCGCCGGCACCAAGTACCGCGGCGAGTTCGAGGAGCGGCTCAAGGCGGTGCTCAAAGAGATCACGAGCGCGGAGGGCAGGTACATCGTCTTCATCGACGAGCTGCACACGCTGGTGGGCGCAGGCGCGGCCGAGGGGGCGGTGGACGCGTCCAACATGCTGAAGCCGGCCCTCGCGCGCGGCGAGCTGCACGTCGTCGGCGCCACCACGCTGGACGAGTACCGCAAGCACATCGAGAAAGACGCAGCGCTCGAGCGGCGGTTCCAGCCGGTGTACGTGGGCGAGCCCTCGGTCGAGGACACGATCGCGATTCTGCGCGGGCTCAAGGAGCGCTACGAGGTGCATCACGGAGTACGGATCACGGATAACGCGCTCGTCGCGGCTGCGACGCTGTCCCATCGCTACATCGGCGACCGCTTCCTGCCCGACAAGGCGATCGACCTCGTGGACGAAGCGGCGAGCCGGTTGCGGATTGAGATCGACTCGCTGCCGCAGGAGATCGACGAGGTCGAGCGCAAGATCGTGCAGCACGAGATCGAGCTCGCGGCACTGGCGAAGGAGAAGGACCCTGCATCGAAGGAACGGCGCGCCAAAGTGGAGGAGGAGCTTGCCGAGCTGCGCCGGCAGTCCCACGTGATGAAGGCGCAGTGGCAGGCGGAGAAGGACGCCATCGGAGGGCTTCAGGGCAAGAAGGCGCAGCTCGAGCAGCTCCGGGCCGAGGCGGATCAGGCGACCCGCAAAGGCGACCTGCAGAAGGCCGCCGAGATCACCTACGGCCGGATTCCGGCGCTCGAGCGGGAGATCGCCGAGGCGGAGAAGCGGCTCGGCGAGATCCAGCAGAAGGGCAAGTACCTGAAGGAGGAAGTGGATGCCGAAGACATCGCCGAGATCGTGGCGAAGTGGACGGGCATCCCCGTCACGAAGATGCTCGAATCGGAGCGCGAGCGGTTGACGCGGCTCGAGGCCGAGCTGGGCCAGCGCGTGGTCGGCCAGCCGGAGGCGCTCGCCGCCGTGGCGCACGCGGTGCGCCGGGCGCGGGCCGGGCTGCAGGACCCGAACCGGCCCACGGGGTCGTTCATCTTCCTCGGGCCGACGGGGGTCGGCAAGACCGAGACGGCGCGCGCGCTCGCCGAGTTCCTGTTCGACGACGAGCGGGCGATGGTGCGGCTCGACATGTCGGAGTACATGGAGAAGCACGCCGTGGCCCGGATGATCGGGGCCCCGCCGGGCTATGTCGGCTACGAGGAGGGCGGCCAGCTCACCGAGGCGGTGCGGCGGCGCCCGTACTCGGTCGTGCTGTTCGACGAGATCGAGAAGGCGCATCCCGACGTCTTCAACGTGCTGCTCCAGATCCTGGACGACGGCCGCCTCACCGACTCCCAGGGCCGCACGGTCGATTTCCGGAACACGGTGCTCATCATGACGTCGAACCTCGGCTCGCAGCACCTGCTCGAGGCCGAGTCGGTCGGATGGGAGCAGACGGAGACGAAGGTCCTGGAGCTGTTGCGCCATACGTTCAAGCCGGAGTTCCTGAACCGGGTGGACGACGTGATCATCTTCCGGCCGCTGTCGCGCGACGACATCGCCAAGATCGTGGACCTCCAGATCGGCCGCGTGCAGCGGCTCGTGGCCGATCGGAAGCTCAGCCTGGAGGTGACGGCGGCAGCGAAGCAGCTGCTCGTGGCCGAAGGGTACGACCCCGTCTACGGCGCCCGGCCGTTGAAGCGCGCGATCCAGCGGCTGCTTCAGAACCCGCTCGCGCTCGCGGTGCTCGAGGGGAAGTTCTCCGAAGGTGATCGGATCCGCGTGGATCGGGCGAAAGACGGCAACTCGCTCACGTTCGAGCGTGTCGCGGCTGACTCTCGCGAGCCCGCGCGTGCCTGAAGCCGGGACCCGGGGTCAGGGGCCCGGGGCGAGGGTCGGCACGCCGGCAGCGCCTCGAGACGTGGCCGGCATGGGTGCCGCCCTGGAGCAAGCGCGCGGCGCCAGCGTGGCGCACGAGGTGCCCATCGGCGCCGTCGTGATCCGCGACGGCGGCGTGGTTTGCCGGGCGCACAACGCGACCGTCGCCCGGCGCGACCCCACCGCGCACGCCGAAATCCTCGCCATCCAGCAAGCCCTCGCGGAGCTCGCCACGGACCGGCTGCCCGACTGTACCCTGTACGTCACGCTCGAGCCGTGCGCCCAGTGCGCGGGTGCGATCGTGCTGGCGAAGGTGGGTCGGGTGGTGTTCGGTGCCTACGACGACAAGGCAGGGATGGCCGGCAGCGTGGGGGACTTGTTGCGCCACCCCCGGCTCAACCATCGGCCGGAGGTGGTGGGGGGAGTGCGGGCGGACGAGTGCGGCGACCTGCTGGAGGCTTTCTTCAGGAGCAGACGGGGCTAGGGCCCCCGCTTCGCACCACCCGCGCGCTCCTCCAGCTTCGCGATCAGCTTTTCGATCTGGCTCTTCAAGCGCTTCAGCGCGGGCAGCACCTTCGGCTCGAGGTCGCGCTCGAGCTCGCGGCCCTCCTGCAGGAACTCCTTCATCAGGTCTCGCACCCGCTCGGCCAGCTGACGCCAGGTGGGCGGCGGTTCCGTCTCGGGCGGCGCGGCGTCGGGCTTGGTCGGCAACGTGTTCATGGAGCGTACCTCCTCGTGCAAGATACAGCGCGGGCCTGAAGCCGGCGTGCCCCTGGCTCAGGGGGCTCGAGGTGATACGGGCCCGGAGGGCGCCGGGGTTTCAGGGCTGGGTGGAGAGGGTGGGGAGCGATCCGAGTGAGGGCTACTGCCGGATCAGCACCATCCGGAGCGTCGCCGGGTCGTCCGTCGCGTCCCCGTTGAAGTCGTACTCCGCGTCGTTGGTCACGGCGGTCAACCTGTTCCCCGACAGGCTCACATCGAAGCGCACGGGATCCGGATCCCCATCGTCTCGCAACACCAACTGTCCGGCCTGCACCTCCCAGCTTCCAGCAAAGCTCTCCGGAATGCCTACAGCATGGAGTGTGAGGGTGTAGCGACCGTCCGATCGGAACACTGCCGTCAGGCCCGCCCCCTGCCCAGCGAAATCGACCACCTGCAGCGGGTTGTTCCTGTTTACGAACTCCATGTCCGTCGCTTCCCACGTCCCCACCAGCCGATTCGCGGTGATGCCGGTGACGTCGCCATCCCCACAGGCGATGCCGACCGCGAGTGCGCTCAGTCCGACCCAGGTACGCCGCATGAGCCCCCGAGCTGGGAGACGGGGTGATCATAGGCCCGCGACCCAGCTGCCGCAAGCACTGACAACGAAGCTGTTGATCAGGACGCGGACCTGAGGGCGTCCCCCAGCGCCGCCATCGCCGTGCCAAGCTGCGCGTCCGAGAGGTACGGTGCCGGTCTCAACCCTAGTCCACGCTTCGCAGTGGCCGTCGAAGGCGCAGTCCGGCCAGGCCCGATGCGAGTGCCCGGTCAGGAGCAGCCGCTCGCCCACCCGGAGGCGGCTATAAGTGGAGGGCAAGGGCGTGCCGGGGGACGCGGGTCGCGGCTCAGGTCGGGTCAGTTTCGCAAAGCGCGGTGGGGGTCATTTGGGGGCATCGGGGGGGATTGCTGTAAGTCGTTGCTGAGCTGGTTGTTGCGTGGACCGGGTGGAGCGGCACCGCAATTGCGTCGAGCCGAGTGCAGTCCGTCCCAAGGAGATCAAGGTACACATGTTCCTACTCGTGCGCTCGACCTCGCTCCGGTCTCGGGAGGCAGGACCGCATATGCCGGCGCGCTCCATGGGGTGGGTGAGCGCGACTGGGATCGCCGCCGCGGGGTTCAGCCTCATCGAGCTGCTCACCGTGCTGGCGGTCATGGGGGTCATGGCCGCGATCTTGACCAAGGCAGTGAGCGGCCCCTTTGGGAGCAGCACGCGCCGGGCTGCTGGCCGCGAAGTGACCGCGTACCTGTACCGGGCCCGCGCCATCGCGATCCAGCAGAGCCGGCCGACGCGACTGGTTCGCACGGGCAACGGCCTCAAGATTCTCGTCGACTCCTCCGACATCCTGCTGCAGCTCGGCTCCGTGCAGGACCTCGGGAATGCCTACGGCGTGACGCTGAGCGCCTCGCCCACGGATACCATCAAATTCGACCCCCGGGGGTTCGCGGTCGCAACCGCGCAGACCCAAAAGATCATGGTCAGGCGCGGGAGCGCCGTGGATACCCTGTGCGTGACCGGGCTGGGTCGCATCGCCGCGCGGAAGTGCTCATGATGCCTTGCGCCCGGCTGCGGGCTCCCCACACCGCGCGCTCGCAGTGCGGCTTCACGTTGGTCGAGCTGCTCGTCGCGGTCATGATCTTCTCCATCGGCCTCCTTGCCATGGTCGGAACGGCCTCGGTGATCCTGACGACGCTCGCGGGCTCGCAGGCGAGGACGATCGGGGCGAGCGTGGCGGAGTCGCGCTTCGAGCGGATCCGCGCCACTGCCTGCAAGGATCGGGCGAGCGGCTCGGCGGTGAGCCGAGGCATCGCTGAAACGTGGACCCGCGCCCAGCTGGCGCGCGCCGACGACGTCACTGTGACCGTCAGGTTCTTGACGAATCATCGACTTGCGACCCAGACCTTCCGGAGCTACGTGCCGTGCTGATTTCCGCGGTGGTCCGTGACGTGCGCGAGAAGGGCGTGGCCGTGCCGGCCGACCGGGCTGGTTTCACGCTGGTTGAGCTCCTGATCACGATGGCGCTCATCAGCCTGGTGGCGGGCGCGATCGTCACTCTCCTGGTCCGCCAGCAGCGGTTCTACCGCAGCACGTCGGTGGTGATCGACACGCGGCAGCAGCTCCGCCAGGCCGCCTCCATGCTCCCATCCGACCTGCGCGGCATCTCGAGCATCGGCGGCGACATCTACGCGATGAGCGACTCGTCGCTCGAGTTCCGGTCGACGTTCGGCGGCTCCATCGTGTGTGTCACCGATCCCGGAAAGAAGCGGGTCACGACGGTCCCCCGGCGGCTCGCCAAGGGCTCGGTGCTCACGAGCTGGTCCGTGACACCGTCGATTGGCGACTCCGTGGCGATCTACAACGACTCGACCAGCTCGGGCTCCGCAGACGACGTCTGGTCGCTCCACCAGATCACCAAGGTGACTATCCAGACGACCTACGACACCAACGGCTGCCCGGTCGCGACCGGCCTGGTGCAATTGGGCGATCTATCGACAAGCAACCCCAGCTATGAGCTCGGCCTGTCGCCGGCTCAGAGCATCAACATCAAGTCCGGCGCGGGGATGCGCTTCTTCCGGCGCGTGCACTACAGCATCTACTACCAGGCATCGGACGCGAAGTGGTACCTCGGCTACTACGACTGCGTGCCCCTCCGTTTGCCGGCGGTCTGCACCCCGATCCGGGCGATCGCCGGGCCGTTTCAACCGTACGCGACGAATGGGACCAGCGGGCTGCAGTTCGCGTACTTCGACTCGACCGGCGCGGTGACGACGACCCGCAGCGCCGTGGCGCGCATCAGCTTGGTCGCGCGGGGGAAGGGAGAGACCCTCGTCAATCTCACCGGGGGCGCATCCACGGTCTTCGGCGACTCGCTGCGCATCGAGGTGGGCTTGCGCAACCGCAGGTAATGCTAAGGAAAGAGGCGGCGTATGTACACGACAACGAAGGCCCGCAACGGAGTGGCGCTGATGATGGCCCTGAACGCCCTGGTCATCATCGGCGTGCTCGTCACGGGCGTGGTATTCGTGGTGACGCAGGACTACCGGATCGCCGCGAACACGGCGAGCTATGCGCGCGCCGCGGCGGCCACCGAGCTGGGCCTGAATCGCGTTCTCAACGAGTGGAACCTGGCCGACAACGCCCGGCTCAAGAGCGGTGACACGCTCCAGCGGGTCTATGCCACGAGCGGCGGCGGCAAAGCGACGGTGCTCGTCACGCGGCTCCCCGGGGTGTTCTACTCGATTGTCTCGGAAGGGCAGGCCGGGGCACGGGGGATCCAGGCCTCCGCCCGGCGCCGCTACGGGACGCTGTGTCGCCTCGACACGCCGAATATCCCCTTCATGGGTGCCCTCACCGGGCGCGGCAACATTCTCGTCGGCGGAAGCGCCCTCGTGAGCGGCAGGGACGTGACCCCCAGCGGGTGGAGCGACTGCCCGGCCGTCAGCGACGTCGCCGGCATCGTGATGTCCGACACCACCGCCGGGCTCAAGCTCCCCGGGTGCTCCATCGACAAGCATTGCGTCGACGGGGTCCCGAAGTTCATCCAGACGCCCGCCGCAGCCGACACGAACACGTACTTCAACTACGGGAACTCGACCTACCAGGATCTCGCCGCAATGGCGAACCTGACATTAGCGGGCGGGGTTACGCTGACCGGCATCGGGCCCGTGGTAGTCGGCGGGCAGTGCGCGAAAAGCGTAACGGTCAACTGGGGGGAGCCGAATCGCGCGAGCCCGGCGGGCGTATGCGAGAGCTACTTCCCCATCATCCACGTGCTGGGCAGCGTGCTCATCGCCAGCAACGGTAGAGGCCAGGGCATCCTGCTGGTAGACGGAGACCTGAACGTCACCGGCGGATTCACCTTCAAGGGGATCATCATCGTGCGCGGAACGCTGAACTCGTACGGGACCGGCGCGAAGCTAACGGGCGGGGTGATGGCGGCGGACGTCTCCATCGACGCGCAGTCCGACGTTCTCGGGAACAGCACGATCCAGTACTCGTCCTGCGTCGTCCAGACGGTGCTGCGGGCCTCGGCGTTCCCGAAGGCGGTCAAGCAGCGGGGCTGGGTGGACCTCTACTGAGGGCCCGCTAGCGCTAGCGGAGCGACCGGCCTGCGTCGCCCAACGCGTCGATCGCGGCGGTGAGCTGCGCGTCGGACAGGTAAGGGGCGGGTCCGAGCCTCAGCACGTTGCCGCGGTAGTCCGTGTGGACCCCGCCGTCCCGCAGCCGGCGGCTGAGGGTGGCGGCATGCCGTGAACGCAGGGCCAGAAAGCCGCCGATCTGATCCAGGGGGACCAACCGCTCCCGGCCGATGGTGCGCGGATCCGCGTCCAGCGCGTCGAACCCCAGTATCAAGAGCCCGACTTGATGCCGGCTGACCCGCCGCAGAAAGTCGGGCGTGAGTGCGTGCTCGTCGAAGAAGTCGAACACGCGCGCGCCGCGGTAGTGGCTGGTGGGGTCGTAGGTGGCGCCGGCGAAGCGCCCCGCGCCGGCCGGATAGGCGACGCGTCCCGTCCCCTCCGGTTCGGTGAGGGTGGCGAATTCGGCGAACCAACCGGTGACCGCGGGCCGCAGCGCGCAGTCCGGCGGGATCCGCAAGAAGCAGTTGCCCTCCCCCAGCTGGCAGTACTTGTAGCCGCCCCCGACTACGTAGGCACCCTCGAGCCGCTCGCGCCGCAGCGAGAAGGGCACGACGTTGAGCGCGTGATAGGCGTCGACCAGCAGCTCGGCGCCCACCCGCCGGCACGCCTCGAGCACCTGGCCGAGGCCGGGCACCACGTGGGCGTTCTCGTACAGCACGGCGGAGACGAGCACCGCCGCGGTACGGTCGTCGACTTCCCCACACAGCCGCTCGGGGAGCGTGGCGGCCGGGAGGGCCGCGACTTTCGTGACTTCGATCCCCTCCTCGGACAGGCGGTCGAGCTGGCGGCGGATCGTGTGAAACTCGCCTGTGGTGGTGACGAGGCGCGGTCGTTGCTTGAGGGGCAACGCCGACAGCCATCGCACCACCAGCTCGTGGGTGTTGGCGCCGAGGGCGATCGCTCCGTCCGTATCGTCCAGCAACCCGGCGAACCCGCGGCGCACGCGCTCTGCTTGCGCGAACGCTCGCTCCCACTTCTCGTCCACATACGCCGCTGCGTCGGTCCACGCCGCGCAGTGGCCATCGAAGCCGCAGTCCGGCCAGGCCTGATGCGAGTGCCCTGTCAAGAGCAGCCGCTCGGCCACCCGGAACCGGCTGTAGTGGGGGGCGAGGGCATTCGGGCTCCGGTACAGCGCTGCGGGTTGGATCACCTGGTCTAGAGCTCGGTGCGGATCGCCCACAGGTCGGGGAACGCGGGCCGGTTCAGGGTCGTCATCAGGTACTCGGCGCCGCTCGAGCCACCGGTCCCCGGCCTCGTGCCGATGGTGCGCTGGACCATCTTCACGTGCCGGTAGCGCCACTCCATAAAGCCCTCGTCAAAGTCGATGAGGCGCTCGCAAATCAGCGTGCCGATCGGATCGCCGCGGTACAGGCCGATCAGGATCGCCTGCACCTCGCGCGACGGCTGGACCGGCTGCGTGACGTCGCGCTCGAGCAGCGCCCGGGGGACGGGGCAGCCGTTCGCCGCGAGGTAGTGGAGAAACGCATCCCACAGCGTGGGCTGGCGGTAGCGGGCCTCCACCCGCCGCCGGTGCTCGCCGCCTGCGGGGTAGCGCTCCAAGGCGGCGGGTTGCTTCACCCCCAGCAGGCACTCCAGCTCCCGGAACTGGAACGAGTGGAATCCGCTCCCGGCCTCGAGGCGGTCGCGAAACGACAGGAACTCGAGCGGCGTCATCGTCTCGAGGATGTCGATCTGCGCGACCATCACCTTGAGGATCGTGAGCACCCGCTTGAGG
>DASPXO010000044.1:0-2579 GCA_035637235.1 Gemmatimonadales bacterium
CACGCCGCGCCGGCGCAGCGCCCAGTCGGCCGAATCGTAATAGATGTCGCGCTGGAAAAACTGCTCCACCGCGCCCGAGCGCAGACCCAGCGGGAGCGGCTCCGCCACCATGCGGTTCAGGACGTCCAGGGTCGGGACGTCCGCCTTCCACTCGGGGATCATCGTCAGAACCCGAACCCCGCCCGCACGTACACGCGCGTGCCCTCGGCCCCGTGCGCCCCGGCCACGGACAGTGTGTTGGCCCGACTGAGGAACGAGAGCCACACGCCGCCCCCGGCCGCCGCGTGCCAGCGATCAGAGGTCTCTCCGGCCAGGTACACCCGGCCACCGTCGCCCAGGCCGAACAGCCCGAGCTCTCCGGGGACGAGGAGGAAGAACCGCGCCACCGCCAGCCTCAGCTCGACGTTCCCGTACACGGCGGCGTCGCCGGCGAAGCGATGCTCGGCGAAGCCGCGCACCGTCGTCGCCCCGCCCACATAGGCCGCCTCGTGCAGCGGGTAGGTTCCCCACACCTTCTTCCCGGCGACCCGCACGGCGAGCGTCGGCTCGAGCGGCAGCCGTGCCGTCAGGTACGTCGCCGCTTCGGCGTGCGCCTCGCCGAACGCCGAGGTGACGTCGAGGGCTTTCGGATAGACGCTTCCTCCCAGGCCGAGCGCGATCCCGCGGCTCGCGGCCTGCGGCCGGTCGCGCGTGTCGAGGCGAAACTCCGCCGCCCCGCCGATCTGGCCGAAATCGGCCACGCCGTAGGGCCGCGCGGCGTCGATGAAGCTGCCGGCTTCGAGCGTGGTGTGGGCGAACTTGTACACAGGGCCGATCGACAGGTCCGCCGCCCGTGAAAACGCGAATCGCAGCCCGGGAGCGATCAGGTATTGCTGCTGCTTCACCTTGTAGAATTCGGTCGAGCCCGTGTCCACGGTCTCGTTCCCGAAGTCGAAGAACCGGAGCACGTCGATCCCCGAGGCGCGCGCGTGCAGCGTCACGATCGCGGGAGGGAGGACGGAGCGGAACTCGCCTGTGAGCTCGGCGCGGTACGTCTGCGCGGCCGTCGCGTACCCCGCGCGCAGCATCACGCGCGAGCTGTACGGCAGCCGCCGGAAGCCGTACCCGGTGCGCATCGTCCCGGTGCCGACAAACAATCCGATGTCGGGTGCGGACCCGATCCACGCGAGCGGCTGCCACCGCGAGCCCCAGTCGCGGGGGCGGCCGAGGGTCGAGGTGTCGCGCGGGGGCTCCTGGTAAGGCGTGCGGTTCACGGAGGTCCCCGGTCCCGTGATTATCCGGTTCGTGCCCCGATCGTCGTACAGACGCGTCGTCCCCGCACGCGCCGAGTCGACCAGCTCGTCAGCGCCGCCGCCCCCGATCACGCGGAGCGTGGGCCCGGAACCGTCCGACCCGCGCACGATGAGCCGGTCGTCCCCGCCGTGCAGGTAGAGCCGGAGCTCCCGCGTCTCGCGGCGGTCGAACGTGCGCCGGTAGTAGGGATCCGCCGCCGCCCGGGCCGACAGCCGCACGGCGACCCGGCCTCCCCCGAGTCGCTCGACCTCGGCGACGTCGCGATCATCCGTTCCGTGGATCTCCACCACGCCCGCGAGCAGGGCATAGTATCGCCCGGTGATCTCGGGGAGGTGGTCCCGCCGCCGCTCGAGCGCGCGGGTGAGCGGGCCGCCGTTTGTCCGGTAGTACTCGGGCGGCAGGCGCCGCACCGCCGCGTCGATCACGGAGTCGGTGAGCCGCGTCTGGATCGCCCGGGCGACGGAATCCCACACCGGCTTCTCGAGGTCCACGAGCAGCCGCCGGTCGGGCACCTGGCCGGCGAACGTGAGGCGCCAGATGCTGGGGTAGTCGTCGCCGAACCCCACGACCTGGGGCTGGTAGAAGCCCACGAGCCAGATGAGAAAGCCGTCGAGGCGGGCGAACGCCTGGTCGCGGTCGCGCGGGATCGGCCGCCACCAACGGATCCCCGCGGAATCGAAGCGCGCCCAGCGCCACTGGTCCTGGTGGCGGTCCCAGTCGCCGATGAACACGTCCATCAAGCGGGCGGCGAGGTACGCGCGGGAGTCGACCCGGTGGCGCGCGTCGTTCTCGAGGTGGTCGAACAGCTTCGCCGTCCCGGCGAGCTCGGCGGCGCCCGCGAATCCCGGCTCGTTGTCGGGCGGCTCGGTCGGGCGCTCCTCGATCATGCCGAGCATGTAGCCGGCGCGCACGCAGTCGAACGGCTTCAGGCGCGGGTCCTCCGGCAACAGGACCAGCTGCGGCGCCACGTGCAGCACCCGGGCGGCGTCGAGCAGCGGCGCGACCACGAGCGGGGCGCCCGGATGGGCGGAGCTGATCTGATCCTGAATCACGTCGCGCGCGAACGTCGCCCGCAGCTCGACGGGGAGCGCGAGCGTGGGATCCTTGTCCACCGAGCGGAACACGTACTCGCGCCCGTCGCCGCCCGTGAAGCGGAGCGACTTGGTCTGGCGCCGGCCGCCGCAGCGGCTCGGCGTGAGCCCGCCGGCGAAGCGGGACAGGTCGAGCACGCCGACCTCGACCGGCGTCGCCCACAGGTCGCGGTAATGCGAGCCGAGCATGAGGCG
>DASPXO010000045.1:0-3442 GCA_035637235.1 Gemmatimonadales bacterium
TACGAGCGCAGCAGCTCGGCCCCCCGAGCGTCGTCCAGCACCGTGAGCGCGGTCGCGAGGCCGTCGGCCGTGACGCCGTCTTCGGCCACGACCGTGGCCTGGCGGCGGCTCGTCAGGCCGAGTCCGGTGCGCGGGTCCACGACGTGCGAGTACCGCACGCCGTCCAGGATCACGTACTGCTCGGTGTCGCCGGAGACGCCGAGCCCCGCGTGCGCCAGGGCCCCCGCGCGGGCGCGCAGCGCCGGGTCCCCGTCCCCCCCAACGTCCACCCGCCAGCCGGAGAGGCCGGGCGGGGCGTCTCCCGCAACGATGTCGCCGCCCGCCTGGATGAGCGCCTGGGTCACGCCGTGGCGCCGCAGCTCCGCCAGCGCCTGGTCGAGGATGTACCCCTTGGCGATGCCGCCCAGGTCGATCCGCATGCCCGAGGTGGCGAGCCGGACCGTACGGGTCGCCGAGTCGGCATGGACCTTGCGCCACCCCACGCGGCGGGCGGCGGCGGCGAGCGCCGCCCGTGTGGGCAGCCGGCCGGTGCGCCGCGCCCGGCGCCACAGCTCGACGAACGGCCCGACCGTGGGATCGAAGGCGCCGGCCGACAGCCTGGCGAGCTGGAGCGCCCGGACCAGGACGGCGAACAGCGGCTCGCTCACCGGGACGGCGGTACCCGGCCGCTCCGCGAGGCGGCGGACCTCGCTTGCGGGGCGGTAGTCGCTCATGATGTCTTCGAGCTCCGCGATCCGGGCGTAGGCGGCCCGGGCCGCTGTGCGTGCCGCGGCGTCGTCCGGCGCGTAGAGCTCGATCCGCACCGCGACGCCCATGTGCAGCTCGGCGAACTCGCGCCGCACCTCCTGCGCGCGCGCGCCGCCGGCCGGGCAGGACAGCGCCGTGACCGCGACGAGGAGCCGTCTCCGCATGCTCATGGCAGGCAAGATATCGATCGTGCTGCTCGTCCAGAACGCGCCGTATCGCGACTCGATCCCCGGGACGCTCGTCCGCTTCGAAACGATCCCCGTGCCCGCCGGGACGGTCACCCTCTCCACGACGCGGGGTCCCCGCACGCTGTCGCTCGCGCCGTTCGCGATCGGGGCCACCGAGGTGACCTGGGACGAGTTCGACGTGTGGGCATTCCGGCTCGATCTCACGCCCCGCGAGCGGAGTTCCGGCGTGGACGCGAGCGCCCGGCCCAGTCGCCCCTACGGTGCCCCGGATCGGGGCTTCGGGCACCACGGCTATCCGGCGATCGCCATGACGTACTTCGCGGCGCAGGCCTACTGTGCGTGGCTCTCGGCCAAGACCGGCAAGCGGTATCGCCTGCCGACGGATGCCGAGTGGACGCGCGCGGTCCTGCTCGGGCTCGGGGCGGACTCCGCCCTCGCCGCCGAGCGCAGAGACGCGCTCGCCTGGCACGCCGGCAACGCCGGAAGCAAGTCCCACCCGACCGCGGCCAAGGCTGCCGACGCACTGGGCGCTCACGACATGCTGGGCAACGTGGCCGAATGGGTCACGGGCACGGACAGCGGGCCCGTCGTGCGCGGCGGATCGTGGGCCGACCCCCCGGACCGCGTGGGCCCCAACGCCCGAGCGCGACAGACGTCCGCCTGGAACGAGACCGATCCCCAGTTTCCCAAGAGCCGCTGGTGGCTCGCGGATGCGCCGTTCGTCGGCTTCCGCATCGTGCGCGAACCTGGAACCGAGAGGAGCTACGAGCCATGAGCCGAAACGCCGAGCACGTGACAGAACTCACGCGTCGTGACTTCGTGCGCGTCACCGCGGCGGCGACGGCCGCCGTTGCGCTCCCCGAGGCCCCCGCCCCCGCCGCGCGTGCCGACACCCTGCGAATCGGCGTGATCGGCTGCGGCGGCCGCGGCACCGGTGCCACGAAGGACTGTCTCACCTCCTCCGAGCGCGTCGAGCTGGTAGCGCTCGGCGACCTGTTCCCGGATCATCTCGCCACGTGTCGCGAGAATCTCGCCCGCATGGCGACCGAGGACTCGAGCTTGAAGGCGAAGATCAAGGTGGACGACGGCCACGCGTTCACGGGCTTCGACGCCTATCAGAAGGTGATCGCGAGCAAAGTGGATCTCGTCATCCTCGCGACGCCGCCCGCGTTCCGCGCCCGGCACCTCGCCGCGGCGGTCGAGGCGGGCAAGCACGTCTTCATGGAGAAGCCGGTGGCCGTGGACCCGGCTGGCGTCCGCTCCGTGATGGCGTCGGCCGATCGGGCGGCGCAACAGGGGCTCGCGATCGTGGCCGGGACCCAGCGGCGCCACGACGCGGGCTACCGGGCCGCCATGGAGCGCATCCACGACGGCGCGATCGGCGACATCGTCGCGGCCCAGGTCTCCTGGAACCAGGGCGGGTTGTGGATGCACCCCCGCAAGACCGAGTGGTCCGACGTCGAGTGGCAGATCAGGAACTGGCTCTACTTCACGTGGCTGTCGGGCGACCACATCGTGGAGCAGCACATCCACAACATCGACGTGGCGAACTGGGCGCTCGGCGCGCACCCGCTGAAGGCCGTGGGCGTGGGGGGGCGTCAGTGGCGCACCGATCCCGCGTACGGGCACATCTACGACCACTTCGCCGTGGAGTTCGAGTATCCAAACGGGGCGCGCGTCACGAGCATGTGCCGCCAGATCGACGGCACGGCGTCGCGCGTGGCGGAGCGGTTCGTCGGCACGCGTGGCGCGTCGGACGGCCGCTCGGTGATCGAGGGCGCGGCGCCGTGGAGCTGGGACCGGCAGACCGCCAAGCCCAACCCCTACGTCCAGGAGCACGCCGACCTGATCGCGAGCATCCGCGCGGGTCGGCCGCTGAACGAGGGCCGGCAGGTGGCCGAGTCCACGCTCACGGCGATCATGGGGCGCGAGGCGGCCTATACCGGGCAGGAAATCACGTGGGACGACCTGCTGAACGCCCAGCAGGACCTCGTGCCGGCGGAGGTGCAGTTCGGGCCCATGCCGGTGGCGCCGGTGGCGATGCCGGGGCAGACGGCCGTGGTGCGCAGCTGGCGGAGCGCCTGATGCTCGGTTGGAGGAACCCCGGGGCGCCGCCCCGGGGTCAGCCGCCCGTCGTGGTCAGTGTGATCTCTCCGGTAGAGTTCGCTTGGTGGTGATGACGATGACCCCGTTGGCCCCGCGCGAGCCGTATTGGCTCGTTGCGCCTGCATCTTTCAACACGTCGATCCGGGCGACGTCGCGGGGCGCGAGATCGGCGAGCGCCGCAGGTCCGGCCGAGCTCGGCACGCCGTCGATCACGATCAGCGGGTCGTCGTCGGTGGGGTTGCCCCGGATGCTGCGCTGGCCCCGGATGCGGATCTGGTAGCCGCCGTTCGCCAGCCGAGTCACTTCGAGACCGGGCACGCCGCGCAGCATCTCTTCGACGCGCGTGACCCGCGCATCGGATTCGGTCGGGACGACGGTGGTTACCGCTCCGGTGCCGGGTG
>DASPXO010000046.1:0-16538 GCA_035637235.1 Gemmatimonadales bacterium
TTAATCTTATTGATCAGCGTCGCCCGCGAAATCCCGAGCTCCCGGGCGGCGCGCGTGCGGTTGCCGTCGTGGAACTTGAGGGCGCGCTCGATCTGCTGGCGTTCCACGTCGGCCAGGGTCACGGGCGCGTGGCGCCGCTCCGTGCCCCCGGTCCCCTTCCGGAGGTCGGCCGGCAGGTGCTCCACCCCGATGGCCGGCGCGCCCTGGGCCAGGATCATGGCGCGCTCGAGCACGTTGCGCATCTCGCGCACGTTGCCCGGCCAGGGGGCGAACAACAGCCGATCGAGGGCCTCGGACGTGCACACGCCGGGGCAACCGGGCAGCTCGCTCGTGAGGCCCGCGAGGATGCGGGTGAGCAGCGCCAGCCGGTCCTCGCGCGGGCGCTCCCGCAGAGCCGGTAGGTGGATGGGCAGCACGCCGAGCCGGTAGCGCAGGTCCTCGCGGAACCGCCCCGCCTGCACCTCCGCCTGCAGGTCGCGGTTCGTGGCCGTGATGAGCCGCACGTCGGCCGCCAGCTCGCGTGTTCCGCCCAGCCGCCGGAACGTGTTTTGGTCCAGGAGCTTGAGCAGCTTGGGCTGCAGCTCGGGCGCGAGCTCGGCGATCTCGTCGAGGAAGACGGTGCCGCCGTCGGCCAGCTCGAACAGGCCTTGCTTGCGCTCCCGCGCCTCGGTGAACGCGCCGGTTTCGTGGCCGAACAGCTCCGAGTCCACCGAGGTCGGCGACAGGCCGCCACAGTTCATCTCCGCGAGCGGCGCCGCCGCCCGGGGGCTGAGCCGGTGGATGCTGCGCGCCACCCATCCCTTGCCGGTGCCACGCTCGCCGGTGAGCAGCGCGACGGTCTTGTCGCTCTGCGCGAGCAGCTCGATCTGGCGGGTGAGCTCCCGCATCACGGGCGAGACGCCGAGCGACTCGAGCCCGTCGGCCAGGTGATGCCGGCCGCGCAGCAGCGCGTTCTCGCGCGCGAGGCGGACCTTCTCGGCGACGCGCGCCGTGGCCGCGGCGAGATGGGCCAGGTCGACCGGCTTGGTCAGGAAATGCTCGGCGCCGAGCTGCATCGCGCGCACCGCCGTCTCGATGTCGCCCTGGCCGGTGAGGAGGATCACCGAGGCGCTCCGCGCGCGCAGACGCTCGAGGATGTCCAGCCCACCGGCGTCGGGCAGGTGGAGGTCGAGGATGACCACCGTCGGCCGGAGGCGCTCGTAGGTCTCCGCGCCCGCCTCGCCCGTCGCCTCGCGCGCGACCTCGTAGCCGAGCCGCTCGAAGTAGTCACCGATCCCCCGCAGCACATCGGGATCGTCGTCGATGAGCAGGAGGGTTTCAACCATGCCGCCGCGGGCGGCCGGACGCCGTCAACGGGTCCACGATCACGGGGAGGGCCCCGGCCAGCACGCGCGCTTCAAACGGCGTATCGCCCCGCGGCTCGCCGTCCAGCTGCATCGGCCGCGGCGGGCCTTCGAGCACTTCGACCCGCACCGCGCGGCCGCGCCCGAACCACACACGCGGGGAGCCATCGCTGGGGCGGCGGCGGTGGCGCAGCAGAGCGGCGAACGCGGCCAGACTCTCCAGCGGTCCCTCGGCCGTGAGCGCCACCACATCGAGCCAGCCGTCGTCGGGCGCGACGTCGTCGGACAGCCGCAGGAACGGCGGGACGAGCTCGCCGCAGTTCGCGATCAGGACCATCGCCGCCGCCAGCTCGCGGGTCGCGCCGTCCACGGTGACCCGGTGGCGCGGGCTCGTCACGCCGGGCAGCGCGGCCAGGGCGCGCCCCACGTAGGCGGCCATCTTCCAGCGCGATTTCTCGGCGGTTCCCGTGGCGGCCATGAGCCGGGCGTCGAAGCCCGTCCCGCAGCACACCGCGAAATAGTGCGTGCCGTCGCGGCGCTCCACCACGCCGAGGTCGATGGGCAGCGGCGTCCCCGTGAGGATCACCCGGGCCGCGGCCGTCGGCCTCCGGGGCAGCCGGAGGTTGCCGGCCAGCAGGTTCCCCGTCCCGCCGGGCACGAGCCCGAGCGGGATGCCGCTGCCCACGGCGCCCGCCGCGATCTGCATCGCGGTGCCGTCGCCGCCGTAACACACGAACACGTCGACGCCCTGGACCCGTCCCTGCTCGGCGAAGCGGCGCGCATCGCCCGACTGCGCGGTGGCAAGCACCTCGACCGACCACCCGCCGCCCCGCAACGTGTCCCGGATCGCGGTCACGGCGCGAGCGTGGGTGCGCGCCGCCGCCGGATTGGTGATCAGCAGGGCTCGGGTCATCTCCTAGTAGCGCTTTTCCCAGAAAACGTCGAACCCCACCTGCCGGGTCACGATGCCGGCGTCGGTGCCCAGATCGGTGCATGTCTGGACCGGCTCGACGCTCGCTTCGGTCCGCCACTCGGGGCTGATCCGGAACTGCAGCGACAGCCCCAGCGTGTTGCGCACGCCCACCTGCCGCCCCTCGCAAAAGCCCGCGTTCAGCACCACGAACGTCTTCGGCCCGAGCTGCCGGCCCACCGCGAACTGCCACCCGAGCAGGGGATCGCCCTGCACGCCGCCGCCCGCGATCGTCGGGCGGATCTCCAGGTAGTCCACCGGCACGCCGCCGGACACGATGGTCTGCTCGATCTCGCCAGAGAGCACCGAGGCGAAGCTCTGGAGCAGCGCGGTTCGGTCGGCGATGCCGCCCTGGTCACCCGCCCCCCCCAGGTCCACGCTGCTCTTGCCGAACAGCACGTACGAGATCACCTCGGTCTGCGACAGGTCGAGCTTCTCCGCCTGCAGCGTCACATGGGGCACGAGCAGGGTCCCGGTGATGTGCGCCACGACCGTGATGTCAGGGGAGCTGGGCTGGCTCCGCGTCGGCACGGGATGGACGACGTGCGTCGCCTCGATGTCGAGCGTCGCATCCTGGTCGGGCGTGCCGAAGTATCTCACCGTCCCCTGCCGCACCACGAACTCGCGGGTAACCGGCCCCACCTTCAGCCGGTAGGTGCCGCGCACCGCCTGCAGGGTGCCGCTCACGAGATACAGGTTCCGCCGCTTGCTCAGGCGCGCCGTCCCGCTGAGCTGAATGTTCGCCTCGTTGGAGCGCAGCCACACGTCGCTTCCCATTTCGAGCTCGAGCTCCTCGACCGTGAGGCTGTCGAGGAACACGTTCTGGAACTCGGGCCCGAGGCGCTGCTGCGCGATGATCGACGCCAGCGACGTGTCGACCAGCTCGTCGAGATTGACGATCCGCTTCTGGACGAGGTCGGCGAAATACAGCACGCCCGACGTCACCTTCGCGCGGCCCGTGAGCGTCGCCCCGAGCACCGGTCCCGAGAGCGCCAGCCGCCCGCTCGCCGTGATGGTGACGTTGTTGCGGAGGTCCAGCGCCTTGAACTGGTCGGCGGCGATCTGCACGTCGAGCACCGGGCGAGTGAGCTGCGCCAGCCGCACCACGCCGGTCACGTCGGCGCGCCCCTTGTCGCTCTGCGCCGAGAGCGAGCGGATCGCGATGGTGTCCCCCGAGAGCGCGAGGCTGCCGGTGATGTGCTCGTAGCGGACGTTCAGCGCGGGGATGGTCGCCGCCGCGTCCGCGATCGCGAGCGTCCCGCGCAACCGCGGCGTGTCCCACGTCCCGGCGATCCCCAGGTCCGCCGAGAAAACGCCCCCCACCCGCCGCAGCGCGGGAGTCGCCGCTTCGAGCACCGAAAGATCCACGCTGTCCGCCGTCACCCGCACCCACAGCGTGTCCGGGAGCTGCCGCCGCTTCACCGGGACGAGCGAGAGGTCGAGCGGTAGATGGCCCTGCACGTACAGGATCGGCTGGCCGGAGCGCCACACGTGGAGCTCCGCGTCCAGCCGCTGCGCCCCGTACTCGAAGGTGCCGTCCAGGAACGGCGCCCGGAAGTCGCGGAACGATCCGTTCGTAAGGGAGAACGCCCCGCGCGACACGGGATCCGCGCGAGTTCCCGCGAGGATCGCCGTGGCGGTGAGCGTGCCGCCCACGCCCGCCGTGTCGCGCTCGAGCAAGGCGTAGACGCCCGCGAGCGGAAAGCCTTCGACCTGGAGATGGGCGTCGGCCCGTCCCAGCGTCGGGAGGTCGCCCTCGAGCGCGAGCCGGCCGGAGCCGTACACGCTCCGCAGCTCGAGGCGGCTCACGCGCGCCGCCGAGTCGGTGATCGTGAGCTCGGCCGGGCGCTCGAGCACCCACGCGTCCCCGGGCAGGTGCAGCGCGAGGGAGTCGATGCCCACGGTCACGACGCCGCTCGTGTCGGAGCGCGCATCCCGCTGGCGGCTGAAGCGGCCTCCCGCGAGCAGCGCGCCGCCTTCGCCCATGCGGGAGCGCGCGAACCACGTGAGCGAATCGCGCGTCCCCCCAACCGCCACCATCGCCGCCCCGAACCCGAAGCGACCCTGGCTCAGGGAATCGAGCGTCGCCTCGACCGCGAACGCGGGGACCGGCCCCGGCCGGTAGGCGACGCGCCCGCGCCCACCCAGCACGTCCCAGCCGCGCCACTGCAGGCGCGACACGTTGGCGCGTGCCTCGAACCCCAGAGAATCGAGCGACCCCTCGAGCGTGACGAGCACCCGGGCGGCGCCGGCGAGGGCCCTCTGGTGCGCCGTGCCGTCCGCCCCGAACTCACTTCCGGCGAGCCAGCTCACGAGCGAATCGAGCGAGGTCAGGCTGTCGGCGTCGAAATCGAGCGCCAGCGCGCCGCGCGTGCCGCGGGACCAGCCGAGCGAGCCCGACCCGGTGGTGATCAGACCCGGCTGGGCCAGGCGCAGCGAGTCCACGTACAAGCGGCGATCCGCGAACCGCACCCACGCGGCGCCCGAATCGAGCGCCGTACCCGCGAACAGCGACGGTGCGAGCGCGGCCGCGAGCGCGCCCGTGGGCGGCGTGACGCTGTCCCCACCCACGCTGCCGCGCACGGTGAGCGCCAGCCGCGACGCGGGGCCGCCGTCGAGCCAGCGCGCGAGGTCCAGGTCCCGTGCCCGCAGCGTAAAGTCCCGCACGCCGTAGCGAGGCAGCCCCAGCAACAGCACCCCGTCGCCGGCCAGCGCGCCGCCCCCGCTCACCGAGTGCAGCTCCGCATGGGTCCGGAGCGCGGCAGGCGTCCCGGCGAGCGTCACGGGCCCTGCGACCGCCCCGTGGAGCCGCAGCGCCGGGAAGCTTCCCTTGAGCCCCTCAAACGACAGCGAGTCGGCCGTCACGTCGGCGTACACCCCCAGCGTGTCGGCGCGACTGTCGAGCCGCACCGTGCCCGCGATCCGGCTGGGTGGCCGGGTGCCGTCGCGGTGCACGAGCGTCCCGGCAAATTGCGCGTTGTGGAGCGGCCCCGTGAGCGTGCCGGCCGCCACCAGCCGGCCGCGCAGCGTGACCGGCGGAACGAGCCGCCGCACGGTGCCGAGATCCACGGCCGCCGATTCGACCGCAAACGGCTGGAATCGGATGCCGTCCGGCGCGAGCAGATCGACCTCCCCCCGGCCTCGGATGAGCGTCTCCGGCCACTCCGGGACGAGCGAATCCCGGAACGCCCAATCCACGTCGAGCGCCAGCGCGCGCAGCGGCCCGGTCGCCGCCGTCCGCCCACTCAAGCGCCCCGCAAACGGGAGCGTGTCGAGGAAGGGGCGCGCGAAGTCGAGATCGAAGTCCCGCGCGTCGAGATCGAGGTCGCGGAGCGCGACGAGCCCCGAGTCCGCAACCGTGAGCGCCGTGAGGTGACCCGTGACTGTGCCCTCGCCGTACGCCAGCTGGAGCGGGGTGAGCGCCACCTCCAGCACGCGCCCGCCGTGGGAGCGCAGCCGCACCCCGCCCGCGAGTACGCCGCTCCCCACCGCTCCCGCGAACCGTGGATTAATGAAGCGGAAGTCCCGCAGCGTGGCCGAATCGGCGCGCAGCGTGAGGGCGTAGAGCAGGGTGTCGCGGGGCCAGCTGATCTGCCCCCGCGCCGCCCGGAGCGCGGACCCGGGAAGGCGCACCCGTCCCAGATCCACCTCGAGCGTGTCGCCGATCACGCGCAGGTGGCCGGCCAGGTCCTCGACCCGCACCGTAGGATCGCTGATCTCCACCGCCAGCCGGGTCACGTCGATCCGCATCCCCCGCTCGCGCGGCGAGGAGATCTGCAGCGCCGCGAGCCGCGTATCGAGGTGCGCGAAGCGGCGGACGCGCACCCGGCCGTCGGGCCCGTGGGCGATCTCCAGCGCCGTGTCTCCAGGCGCCGGCCTGGGCGCCTGGAGCCGCAGCGTGACGCTCCCGTCCCGGATGCGCACGTTTCGAAACAGGATGAGCGTCGCCGGCCCGTGGGGTACGGTGTCGGGGCGGCCCCCGCCCCCGAGCCGCAGCAGCTCCTCGATGTTGAGCCTGCCGCTCCGGTGCTGGACGAGGTTGATGACCGGCTGCCACAGGTCGAACTCGAACAGCACCACGCGGCCGGCCGCGAAATCGAACGGATTGTACGCGATGTCGGCGCGTGGCAGCCAGGCGACCAGCGTCGTGTCGGGGTCGAAGAGCCGCACTTGCGACAGGGTGAGCCCGGTGAGCAGCGACCCGCTTATGCCGCCGATTTCGACCGTTCCCGCGAACAGCCGGCCCAGCGAGCCTTCCGCGGCGCGGGCGAGCAGCCTGCGCCCCGCTCCCGTCCCGACCAGCGCCGACAGCGCGCCCAGGAAGCAGGCGAGCACCCCGACGAGCGTCCACAGCGCGACCCCGAGCGAGCGGCGCACCATCAGAACGCCTGCCCTACTGAGAGCTGCACCACCACGCGCGGCCAGAACCCCGGCTCCAGGCCGGGACGGAACGTCACGCCGGGCACGCGCGTCAGGCTCTTGTCTCCGGTGTTCTGCAGGTACACCGGACCCGACTCGGCCGGGTACCCGTTGTACGCGGCGTCGAGCCGCACCGGCCCGAGCGGCGTGGCGAACCGGACCCCCGCGCCCGGCGTCACGCGCAGGCCGCCGACGGTTGCGGGCTGGTCCGCCCCCCGCTCCCACACCTGTCCCGCGTCGACGAACAGCGCGACGCGCATCCGGTCGGGGAAGAGGGGCGTCGCGAACCGCAACTCGGCGTTCGCCACGAACAGCGAGTTACCCCCGGTGGGCGAGGCGCGCACCTCGGTGTGGTACGTCGTGTCCGTGTTCTGCACCTCGATGTCGCGGACGTAGACGCGGGGCCCGAGCTCGTTGCGGGCGTAGCCGCGGACCGAGTTGGGACCGCCGCCGTAGAAGCGCTGGTCGGGGGGGACGAAGCGCACGGGCTGTTGGGAGAGGGTGATCTCTCGGCCGGGGACGATCGCGCCACCCCGCACCCGCCAGGCGAATACGCCCCGGCGCCCGATCGGATGGTAGCGCGCCAACTCGAGCTGGGCCCGATTGAAGTCGTAAATCGTGTCCGAGCCCACGATCGGCGACGAATGCGTGAGTGCCGCCGTCACCAGGCTGCCCGCCGACGGATCGAGCACCGAGTTCGTCCGATCCCGGATCCCCGACACCGTCACCGCCCCCACTGGGTGGGAGCGCGCGAGCAGCTCACGATCCGCCGCGTCGCAGATCAGGAAGCGGATACAGTACACGGCCGCCTCCGCGGTGGTACGGCCGACCGAGTAGCCGTAGCCAAGCGTCACGGGGACGTCGCGGCGCGCGTTGAAGGTCACGGCGGCGTTCACGCCCACGGCCTGGCGCGTGTACGCCCTGAATTCGGAGCGTCGCTCGACGAAGACGCCCAGGCTCGCCGTGTGACGCGGCGACAGGAACGCCGGCTGGCGCAGCGTCAGCGCCACGCCGTAGTTGACCGTGTCCGAGGTTGCGTCCTCTTCGAGGAAGCGGCACACGTTGCGCCCAAACCCGGCGTCCGCCGGGATCCCCACGCCCAGCTTCGAGAGGCGGCCGGTCAGATCCAGGGCGCGGGCGCCCCCCAGGAAGTCGTACGCGGTCCACCCCGCCTGGAACCGGAAGCAGTCGAGGGTCCCGTAGCCGCCCCCCAAACGGAGCCGGTGCCGGGGGGCCTCGCTGACCCGCACGAGGATGCCCACGGTGGAGTCGCCGGTGGCGGGCGGGCCCGAGTCGGCGAGCACCACGTTGACGGTGCGGAACGTCCCGAGGCCGTACAGATCGCGCTGCGTCTGATACAGTCGATCCTGGCGAAACAGGTCGCGCGGCCTGACGGACAGCATCTTGCGCACCGTGCCCGTATCCGTGTGCTCCGTGCCCGTGATCACGACCTCGCGGATGCGCATGCGCGGTCCGGGCGTGGCCTCGAGCGTCGCGCTCGCCCGGAGCGCCGCGGCGTCCAGGTCGAAGCTCCGGAGGACGTCGGCGTAGGGGTAGCCGCGGTTCCTCACCCGGCTCACGATCGTATCGGCGGACGCCTGGAACAGGATGCGGTTGAACGGCCCCCCTTCCTGCAGCGGCAGGTCCCGCCTGAGGGCCGCCACGTTGAGGATCGAGTCGAGGCCCGTGATCTCGAGCTTCGCGACGCGGACCGGCTCCCCTTCGTAGATCCGGAAGGTGATGTAGACGTTCCCGTCCTCCCGCTGCACCAGGGTATCCACGAGCGCGTTCACGTAGCCGCTCTGGCGGTACAACAGCATCAACCGCACCACGTCGCGCCGGAACTCGAGCTCGTCGAAGCGGCGCTTCTCGCCGAGCCCCATCCAGCGCAGCCACCACTTGCTCGCGAACCAGCTGGAGTTGGACGTGGCGATCGCCGTGGACAACGTGTAATCGTCGATGGCGTGATTGCCCTCGAAGGACAGACCGCGCACCACCCGCTGCTCTTGCTGCGCGGCGAGGGAAGCCGCCGCGAACACGGCGACGAGCAGGGGCGGAAGAAGCGCGCGCAATTGACGCGGTTGGGCTGCTCCCGTATGTTGCGTCCCTCCCCCTGCACTGTCAACCTTTTCGACACCTGACTGCATGCGCGCACTCCGGGTGACCGCCCTCGCTGCTCTCGTCGCGACCACCTCGTGCGGGAGCGGTCCGGGCGGGCGCGCGGACAGCGCACGGCTCACGTACTACGAGACCTACGACCCACGCTCGCTCGACCCCGCACTCTCGACCGACGTTCCGACCGGTGAGATGGTGACCCTCGCGTTCGACGGGCTGACGCAGTTCGATGCAGACGCCCGGCTGCTCCCCGCGCTCGCCGATCGCTGGACGGTGGAGGGGGGCGGCCGGCGGTACGTGTTTCACCTGCGAACGGACGTGAGGTTCCACGACGGCACCCGCCTCACGCCCGCCACGGTGCGCCGCAGCCTGCTGCGCGTCCTCTCCCCCGCGACGCGGGGTGGCCGCGCCTGGCCGCTCTACCCGATCGCCGGCGCGGAGGACTACGCCGCCGGCCGGGCGAGCGACGTGCCGGGCATCCAGGTCCTCGGGGACTCGTGCGTCGCCTTCGACCTCACCCAGCCGCTCGCCGTCTTCCCCAAGTTCCTCGCGATGCCCGTCACGGCGATCGCCCCCGCGCCCCCGCCACCCGACCTCGGCCAGCGTCCGGTCGGGACGGGCCCGTGGCGTTTCGTGGCCTGGCAGCACGACGACTACCTGCTGTTCGCGAAGCATGCCGGTTACTGGGGCGGCGCCCCCGCAGCCGATACGCTGCTCGTCCGCATCCTCCCGGAGCCGCTCACGCGGGCGGCCGAGTTCGAGGCGGGGCGCCTGAGCGTGCTGGAGGTGCCGTTCGGCGAGACCGCGCGCTGGCGCCAGCGGCACCCCGAGCTGCTCGTGGAGAAGCCTGCGCTGCGGGTCGTCTACGTGGCGCTCAACAACCGGCGCGGGCCGCTCCGGGACGTGCGGGTGCGCCAGGCGATCAACCACGCGGTGAACGTGCCGGAGATCCTGGCCACCGTGTACGGCGGGCGCGGCATTCTCGCGCGGGGCGCGATCCCCCCGGCGCTTCCGGGGAGCGACACGGCACGCGCGGGCTACCGTTACGACCCGCCCGAGGCCAAGCGGCTGCTCGCGGCGGCGGGGTACGCGAGCGGCATCGACCTGCAGCTGTTGCGCAACGCGAGCAACATCGAGCTCGCGCGGGTGGCGCAGGCGGTTCAGGCCCAGCTCGGACCGGTGGGGATCCGTGTCGAGCTCGTCGAGCGGGACGCCTCGAGCCAGCGCGAGGCGGCGCGCGCGGGCCGCACCGACATGGTGATCCTCGACTGGTGGGCGGACTAC
The DNA here is from genome assembly GCA_035637235.1 of Gemmatimonadales bacterium. Taxonomy (GTDB): domain Bacteria; phylum Gemmatimonadota; class Gemmatimonadetes; order Gemmatimonadales; family GWC2-71-9; genus DASUAL01. Next base: position 10,132 of record DASPXO010000046.1, read on the forward strand.
CCCGACGCCGACAACTTCCTCTATCCGCTGTTCTACTCGGGGAGCTTCGGCCCGGGCGGCAATTACGCGTTCTACTCGGATCCCCTGACCGACTCGCTGATCCTGCGCGCGCGGCGCACCACCGACGACGCCGCGCGAGTCGCTCTGTACCGCCAGATCGACGAGCGCGTGTACCGGGCCGCGCCATGGCTCTACCTGTGGTTCCCGAAGGACCTCTGGGCGAGGCGCGCGGACGTCCGAGGGTGGGAGATCCCGGTGATCTTCAACGGGCAGCGGTGGACGGGAGCGCGGCGCGGCTCCGCCGGACACCCCCGCCTCCCCGGCCCGTGATCCGACTGATCGGGCGCCGCGTCCTGCTGACGGTCCCCACCCTGCTCGGCGTGCTCGTCGTCGCGTTTCTGCTCCTCCAGGTGGCGCCCGGCGACCCCGTGACGGCGATGGTGGGGGAACGCGCCGACTCGGCCACGATCGCCCGGCTGCGCGCGGAGCTCCACCTCGACGATCCCCTCCCCGTCCGGTTCGGCCACTACGTTTGGGGCGTGGTGCGCGGCAACCTCGGCCGCTCGTACATCACGCAGCGGCCCATCGCCCAGGACCTGCGGGAGCGCTTCCCCAAGACGGCACAGCTCGCGCTCGCCGCGATGGCGCTGGCGGCGGCCTGCGGCATCACCCTCGGGGTGCTGTCGGCCGTGCGCCCCGGCGGCGCGTTCGACCGGCTGGCGATGCTGGCGTCGTACGTCGGGGTGTCGTTTCCGGTCTACTGGGTGGGCCTGCTCCTGATCCTGCTGTTCGCGGTGGCGCTCCGCTGGCTGCCGCCGGCGGGATCGGGCGGGCTCGCCTACCTCGTGCTGCCGGCCGTCACGCTCGGGATGCGCTCGATCGCGTTCCTCGCGCGCATGACCCGCGCGGCCATGCTCGACGTGCTGTCCAGCGACTTCATCCGCACGGCGCGTGCGAAGGGGCTCTCGGAGGGCCGCGTGGTGCTGCGCCACGGGTTCCGCAACGCCCTGATCCCGGTGATCACGGTGCTGGGACTCGATACGGGCAACTACCTGACCGGCAGCATCCTCACGGAAACCATCTTCGGCTGGCCCGGGCTGGGGCGCTACGTGCTCGCCGCGATCGAGAAACGGGACCTTCCGGCGGTTCAGGGAAGCATCCTCTTCATGTCCCTCGTCTTCGTGGCGGTGAATCTGGTCACCGATCTCTGCTATGCGAAAGCTGATCCTCGCATCGCTTACGATTAGCTCCGCGCTCGGGGCGCAGACGCCCCCGGCGAGCGCGCGCACCGCGCCGCGCCGCGGCTCGCTCGAGCGGCGGGTCGTGGCGCTGCTGGACCAGCCGCCGTTCAGCCGCGCCACGTGGGGCCTGTACGCCGTGGACGACCGGGGCCGCGTGCTGTTCGAGCGCAACGCGGACCGCTTCTTCGTTCCGGCGAGCAACACCAAACTGGTCGTGGCCGCGACGGCCACGGTGCTGCTGCCGGCCGATTACCGCGTGACGACGAGCCTGTTCGTGAACGGCCGCGTGGACGACGGCGTGCTGTACGGGGACCTGATCCTCTACGGGCGGGGCGATCCGACCTGGTCGGAGCGGTGCTATTCCGTGGACACGCTCGCCCCGGGCGTGTGCGACTCGGCGTTCACCGCGATCGCTGCGATCGCGGACTCGGTGCGGGCGCGCGGCATCCGCCGCATCACCGGGAAGCTCGTCGGCGACGGGTCGTACTTCGAGCCGACGCTCGTCCACCAGGGCTGGAACGCGTGGGATCTGAACTGGTGGTACGCGGCGCCGGTCTCGGGCCTGGGCTTCCACGACAACAGCGTAGACTTCCACATCACGCCCGGCGCGGCGGTGGACCAGCCGCCCACCATCACCTGGTCGCCTGATGTGAGCTTGTTCACGTTCGAGAACCACGCCCGCACCGTTCCCGCCGACGCGCGCTCGACCATCGGCGACAACTTCTTCCGCCGCCCGGGCACGTGGGACATCTGGGCCGAAGGCACCGTGGCGCTCGGCCGGAAGCCCTGGACCGAGAGCTTTGCGCTACCGGATCCGAATCTGTACGCCGCCAGGGCGCTCGCGGTCTCGCTGCTCGGAAGAGGGATCCCGGTCGAAGGCGGCGCGGCGAGCACCACCGACTCGCTCACCTACCGCGCGGCCCGCAGCGCTGCGCCCCTCGCCGAGTACCGCGGCCGGCCGCTGCCCGACATCCTCTTCCCGATCCTCAACACGAGCCAGAACTGGTTCGCCGAGATGCTGCTCAAGATCCTGGGGCGCGAATTCCAGGGGGACGGCTCCTGGGAAGCCGGACTCGACGTCGAGCGGCGCTTCCTGATCGATTCCGCGAAGATCGACTCGACGGCGTTCGCGCTCGAGGACGCCTCGGGTCTCGCGGCGGGGAACCTCGTCACGCCGCGCGCCTTCGCCCAGCTGCTCGCCTACGTGCGCCGGCACCCCAAGAGCGCACCCTTCCTCGCCGCCCTGCCGCGCTCCACCCAGCCGGGCTCCCTGCTCAAGCGCTTCGCCGGCACGGAGCTCGAGGGCCGGGTGCTCGCGAAGACCGGGAGCATCGACCGCGTGAACAGCCTGTCGGGGTACGTCGAACGGCCGGATGGCCGGACGATCACCTTCAGCGTGCAGGCGAACGCGCATACGGTACCGTACTCGCAGATGCTGGCGCGGATTGATTCACTGGTGGTGGAGATCGGGAAGGTGAAATAGGGCGGCCTAGTCTTCAGTTTGCCCGAAGATCGCCATGTTGCTCGAGTGCCCGGGCTCGATCTTCGCGGCGGGATTGATGAAGTGCACCGCGTGGTTCACGGCGATCGCGGCCTCGGCGGCGCCGGTGGCGATCAGCTTGAGCTTGCCCGGATAGGTGGTGATGTCCCCGGCCGCGAAGATGCCGGGGATGTTGGTCTCCATCGTCTGCGACACCTTGATCTCGCCCTTCTCGATGTCGAGCCCCCAGTCCGCGATCGCGCCGAGCGCGGAGATGAACCCGAGCTGGGGGACGACGCAGTCGATGGCGACCCGCTCCTCCTGCTTCGTCTTGTTGTTGACGACGGTCACGCCCTCGATCGCGTCGCCCCCGTGGATTTCCTTGAGCTCCCAGAACGTGCGGAGCTCCATCTTGCCGGCGGCGCACAGCTCCCGGACGTGCCGCACCGTGGCGGCGTGGGCGCGGAAGCCGTCGCGGCGGTGGATCATGAGAATGTGCCGCGCGATCCCCTGGAGGTTCACGGCCCAATCGAACGCCGAGTCGCCGCCTCCGACGAGCAGCACGCGCTTGCCCGCGAACACTTTCGGGTCGAGGATCCGGTCGAACAACCCCCGGCCGTACCAGCGGTCCACGTCCCTGAGCGGGAGCTTGCGCGGCGTGAAGGCGCCGATCCCGCCGGCGATGAGCACGGTGCGCGACGGGTATTCCTCCGTGTCGGTGACGATCGCGAAGAGCGGCGTGCCGTTTTCCGACCCGCGCTTCAAGCCGATCACCTTTTGGCCCAGGTGGAGCGGCGCCTGCCACTGGAGCGCCTGCTCGGCCATCCCCTTCACGAGGTCTTTGGCGAGGATCTTCGGGAAGCCCGCGACGTCGAAGATGTATTTCTCCGGGTAGAGCGCCGTGAGCTGGCCCCCGACCTGATCGAGGTTGTCGATCAACCGGCACGACGCGCCGCGCATCCCGGCGTAAAACGCGCCGAACAGGCCCGTCGGGCCGGCGCCGATTATCGTGATATCTTTGACCTCCTGCATGGGGGCGAACGTAATGCAACGAGTGGGGAGAAGGGAGAGGGGAGGGGTGAAGATCTACACGAAGACCGGAGACAACGGTGACACCGGATTGCTCGGCGGCGGCCGGGTGCCCAAGGACCACCTCCGGGTGGATGCCTACGGGCAGGTGGACGAGCTCAACGCGGCGATCGGGCTCGCGCTCGCGCTCGAGCCACGGACCTATTGTCGCGAGCTCCTGGAGCAGGTGCAGCGGGAGTTGTTCAACATCGGGGCGGAATTGGCCGTCATCGACCCGACGAAGATGGAAAAGGTGCTGCGCGAGCCGCGGATCGGCCTCGAGCAGGTGGCGACCCTGGAGCGCGCCATCGACCGCCACGAGACCCAGGTCCCCCCGCTCAAGCAGTTCATCCTTCCGGGCGGCGTGCCCAAGGCCGCCGCGCTGCACCTGGCGCGGACGGTCTGCCGCCGCGCCGAGCGCGCGGTGGTGCGGCTGCATCGCGAGCACGAGACCGGCGGATTGTCCGACGTGGTCCCGTACTTGAACCGGCTGTCCGACCTGCTGTTCGTGCTGGCGCGCGTCGCCAACCACGCCGCCGGCGCCCCCGAAATCACGTGGTGAAGATCCGCGTCCCCATCACGGAGCAGCGCGACGCTTCCTACGACATCGTGATCGGCCGCGGACTCGTGGCCGAGCTGCCGGCGCTCGCGGCGGCCGCGTGCCCCGCCGCGCGCTATGCCGTGATTACCGACTCTCACGTGGCCGAGCTGTACGGGCATGCAGCCATTGCACGCTGCCACGACGCCACGTTGCCCGCTGAGCTCTTCGAGTTCCCGGCAGGAGAATGGAACAAGACGCGGCAGACCTGGGCCGAGCTGTCCGACCGCATGCTGGCGGCTCGGCTCGGGCGCGACTGCGCCGTCATCGCGCTCGGCGGAGGCGTCGTGGGCGACGTCGCCGGGTTCGTCGCCGCGACCTATCTGCGCGGCGTGCCCTACGTCCAGGTGCCGACGTCGCTGCTCGCCATGATCGACTCCTCGATCGGCGGCAAGACCGGGGTCGACGTCCCGGCGGGCAAGAACCTGTTGGGCGCGTTTCACCAGCCGCGCCTCGTCCTCGCCGACCTGGACACCCTGGGCTCGCTGCCGCCCGCGCAGCTCGCGGCGGGGATGGCCGAAGCCTTGAAGCACGGCGTCATTGCGGACGCGGCGTATTTCGCGTTCCTCGAGGAGGAGCGGCACACCGTCGCGGCGAAGGATCCCGGCGCGCTCGAGCGGGTCGTGCGGCGCTCCGTCGAGATCAAGGCGGCGGTCGTGGCGGCGGACGAGCGGGAGGCGGGCCGCCGGGTGATCCTCAATTTCGGTCACACGGTCGGTCATGCGATCGAGGCCACCGCGCAGTTCACCGTGCTGCACGGCGAGGCGGTCGCGATGGGGATGGCGTGCGAGGCGCGGCTCGCCGAAGCGCTCGGCATCGCCGAACGGGGGACGGCGGATCGCATCCGCGGTGCGCTCGAGCGCTACGGGCTCCCGCTGGACCCGCCCGACAGCACCGCGGGGGACGATCTCATCGCCGCCATGCAGCTCGACAAGAAGGCGCGCGGAGGGAAGGTGCGGTTCGCGCTGCCTCGGGCCGTCGGCGCGATGCACGGCGACGTGCAGTCGGGCTGGACGGTGGCGGCGCCGACCGAGTTGGTACGCCAAATCCTGTCCGGGCCGGGTTGAGTGGCCGGGGTCGCCTGGCCCCATCGATAATTACATATCCGTCAACAACTTCCCACACACTGTCCACCTATCCACACCGCCGCGAAGCGCGAATCAACAGCGGATCAACATTGACTTCTGCACAGCGCGTGTGGATAGTGGACAAACGACACACCACGCAGCGATCTAACAGTTTGTGATGTGGAAAAGTGCCGAGATTTGCACCATTCGAAAGTGACTCCTATATTGCCGCATTGCCCGTGCGGCATTCGCACGTCTCCAACCCCGTCGGAGCCCTAGCTATGGCGCGGTCGAATGGAGGGAAGGCGAAGGCATTTTTCCGTGCTAATCCTTCCGGCGCCTTCGACCAGTATCTGCAGGACATCCAAAAGCTGCCGCTGATCAAGGATCCCGCTGAAGAACGGCGTCTGGCTCGACGCGTTCAGCGAGGCGATGAAAAAGCCGCCGAGCGGCTCGTCACGGCCAACCTCCGATTCGTCATCTCCTACGTCAAGAAATATCAAGGTCACGGTCTCGACCTCTCCGAGCTGGTCGCCATCGGCAACGAAGGACTGCTCAAGGCGGTGAAGAAGTTCGATCCTGATCAGGGCGTGAAGTTCATCTCGTACGCGGTCTGGTGGGTCCGGCAAGCGGTGCTCAAGGCCCTCGCTGAGCAGACGCGCAGCGTGCGCATCCCGCTCAACCAGAACTCCCAGCTCATCCGCATGAGTCGGACCGAGACGTATCTCTCGCAGGAGCTGGGCCGGGAGCCGACCGACGAAGAGATCGCGCTCGCACTCGAAGACACCGTCGAAAACGTGCGCACCGCGCGTCGCATGACCGCGGCGGAGCTCTCGCTCGACGCTCCGGTGGACCGCAGCGACAAGGACGCGGCCACCCTGGGCGAGCGGTTCGCCGGCCAGGAAGGCGGCGAGATCGAAGACAAGACGGACGGCAAGCTGATGCGCGACTTC
>DASPXO010000047.1:0-29094 GCA_035637235.1 Gemmatimonadales bacterium
GCGTAGCCGTTCTGGACGAGGATGTCGTTCAGCGCTTCCTTGCCCGACAGCCGCAGCACCCGCAGGCCGCGCTCGATCGAGAGCAGGTTGTTCGAGCTGTTCAGCTCGTAGCGCTGGAACGGCGACTTCTCCTGCCCGGCAACGAGCCCGAGGGTGGGCGTCAAGCCGACGCGGAGGAAGGCATCGCGCATCCGCAGGCTCGCCATCTCGAAGCTCGGCTGGATCACCAAGGTGATGTTGTCGCCGAACCGCACGTTGGTCTGGATCCGCAGCCTGCGGATCTCGAAGATGTTGCTCACCCCGGTCGTGCTGTAATTCGCCGTGGAATCACCCGAGGAAAAGCGGTACTGCGCCTGGATGCGCCCCTGCACCTGGATGGTGGGAGCCTGGGCGGCGAGCGAGGTGGTGACGACGAGGCCCAGACTACAGAGCGTGGTCGCCCCCAGCAACTGGCGGAACGGTCCTGGGTGCACGGTGAACTCCTCAAGACGAAGGTGAAATGAGCGGCGTCAATGGCACCTGAAACGTGCCCGATGCACGTCACCAGGCTAATGCCGGCATGTCACGGGACTGTAACGAACTGCTAGAAACACAGAGGCACAGAGGCACAGAAAGGGGGAGCAGATAGCGGAGCCGTGAAGGCCTCCGCTACGCCCGGTTGGTCGGGGGTGAAGGTCTTGGAGGTCGTGATCGACTCGAGCAGGCTGGAGGGGAAGAGATCGAATGGAACGACCTTGCGGTCCGGCTCGGGGCTCGGCACGCGGGCGCTGTTCAGCGCGGTGGTCGTGTAGCGCTCGCCCAGGCCGCGCACGAAGACGTACTTGCCGTCCTGCAGGAATATCAACGTGTTACGAGCTGCTACTCCACCGCCTGGCCTGCCGGAAAGTACATCCGAATGGTCGTCCCTTTCCCGGGCGTGCTGCGGGCCTCGGCCCGCCCGCCGTGCGCCTCGACTAAGTGCTTCACGATCGCGAGGCCGAGCCCGGTGCCGCCCTGCGCGCGCGACCGCCCGGGGTCGGCGCGGTAGAAGCGCTCGAAGATCCGCGGCAGGTGCTCAGGGGCGATCCCGGAGCCCGTGTCGCGGACCGCGAGCACGACGCCGTCGTTGGCCGGGTCTGCCGACACGGTGATCCGCCCGCCCGCGAGCGTGTGCCGGAGGGCGTTGTCGAAGAGGTTGGTGAGGATCTGCCGCACCGCGTCCGGATCCGCGGTGAGGGTGTCCGCCCCCCGCGCCGTCTGGACGGCGAGCTCGACCCGCTGCTCCCGTGCGCGCTCGGCGATCGACGCCCACGCTTCGCGCACCGCCGCGGCGATGTCCACCGGTTCGGGCTCCGGCTGCCAGTGGCGGGACTCGATGCGGGAGAGGTCGAGCAGGTCGTCCACGAGCCGCTGCATCCGGCGCGCGTTGTTGAGGATCGTCTGCGCGAACTGTTCTGTCTGGCTCGGGGGCCCGGCCCCCGCCTCGGCCGCGAGCGTCTCGGCGTAGCCCACGATCGAGGTGAGGGGCGTCTTGAGCTCGTGGGAGACGTTCGCCACGAAGTCCCGCCGCACCGTCTCGAGCCGGCGCAGCTTGGTGACGTCGCGGACCACGAGCAGCGCGCCGCCGTTCGGGAGCGCCCGACCCGCGAGGAGCAGGGCCTCACCGGCGAGCGCGAGGTCGACCGGCTCGGCGTCGCGGCCCGCCAGGATCGCGTCCACGAGGTCGCGCGCGCTTTTGTCGTGGAACAGCTCGGCGAGCGGCGGCAGCGGCTCGGCGGCGCCGTAGCCGAGCAGACGCCGCGCGGCCGTGTTGAGCGTGACGATCTCGCCCCTGGCGTCCGCCGCGAGCACCCCGTCGGCCATGGTCTCGATCAGCGTGGCCGTCTCTTCCCGCTCGCGTCGCAGCTCCGCGAAGCGCCGGTCGAGCTCCTGGTGCATCGTGTGGAGCGCGGAGATGTGGCGGGAGACCTCGGGAACGGTCGAGTCGGGGAATGCGGGGGAGCGTCCCTGGGCGATCGCCCGGGCGGCGTCGGCGAGCTGCACGAGGGGCTTCGCCACGTCGCGGCTGAGCAGCCATGCGAGGCCGGCGGCGGCCAGGAGGGCGGTCAGCCCCGCGAGCGCGACCGCCCCCTGCACCGTGTGGAGCCGGGCGTCCACAGCGGCGAGGGTCGTCGAGACGCGCACCGCGGCGAGTTCCCCCGGACCCCCGCGCACGGCGACGTACAGCTGGCGCTCGTTGGTCGAGGCGCTGACCCGCTCCGCCCGGCCTACGCCAGAGTCCCGGGCGGCGCGGACTTCGGGGCGGGTGGCGTGGTTCTCGAGGCGCGTGAGCGCCCCGCGATCGAACTCGGTGTCCCCGCGGACGCGTCCGTTCCGGTCGATCAGCGTCACCCGGCGGCCGATCAGCGTGCCGAGCGCGCGCGCCGCGTCCGGCCAGGCGAGCGAGTCGGCGGGAAGGAGCCGCATCACGAGCCGCGCCTCCCGTTGGAGACCGCGGGCGATCTCGTCTTCCAGCTGGCGGCGGAGCAGTCGGTCGGCCGAGACGATCAGCGCCGCCACCACGGCCGCGACGAGCAGGCTCGTGGTGGCGAACAGCCGCGTGGCGAGCTTCACGAGCGCCTCCGGGCGCGCCGCTCGATCTGCCGGAACCGATAACCCGCCCCGCGGACCGTCTCGATGCAATCGCCCGCCTTGCCAAGCTTCTGCCGCAGCCGCTGCACGTGCATGTCCACGGTCCGCGTCTGGATGTCGGGCTGCGCCCGCCACACCGCCTCGAGCAGCTGCGCGCGGCTCTGCACGCGCCCCTCGCGCTCCACGAGCATACTGAGCAGCTTGAACTCGGTGGCGGTCAGCTCCACCTCCGCGCCATCCACCGTCACCCGGTGGGCGGTTCTGTCGAGCAGGATCGGTCCGGCCTTGAGCACTCCACCGGCCGCCACCGCGGGCGCCGCGAGCCGGCGCAGCACGGCGCGCACGCGCAGCACCAGCTCCTGGGGAGAAAACGGCTTGGGGATGTAATCGTCGGCGCCGAGGGACAGGCCCTTGATGCGGTCCGGCTCCTCGCGGCGGGCGGTCAGCAGAATGACCCCGATGTCCTTGGTCTCGTCGCGCCGCCGCAGCTCCGCGAGCACGTCGTACCCCGAAGCACCCGGCAGCATCAGGTCGAGGACGAGCAGGTCGGGCCGCTCCTCGCGCGCCGCGGCGAGCGCCTCGCGGCCGTTGGACGCGGTCGCGACGCGGTAGCCGGCCTTGGCGAGGTGATAGGCGACGAGCGCCGTGATATCGGGCTCGTCGTCGACGACCAGAACGCGGTAGGTCGGTTTGCTCGTCACGGGATCGCGGCTCCGCGGTGGGCGCGACGCAAGGTAGCGCATTCGAGGTCGGCTTCGCAATTTTCCGCCCACCATGCACCTCACTCTGGCGCTGCTGCTCGGTGCGTCGATCAGCCTGCAAGACAGCACGGTGCTGCGGGTCCTCGCAATCAATGACTTCCACGGCGCGCTCGAGGCGCGCCCCTGGCCCTGGTCCGGCGGCCGGCTCGTGGGCGGCGCGGCGGTGCTCAAGCCGTGGCTCGATTCGCTCGCCCGGGCGTGCCGCTGCACGGCCGTGCGGCTCGACGCGGGCGACGAGATGCAGGGGACCCTGCTCTCGAACTTCTTCTATGGCCGCCCGGCGATCGCGGCGCTCAACGCGTTCGGGATCGACGCCGCCGCGATCGGCAACCACGAGTTCGACTGGTCGGTCGACACGCTGCGCGCGCGCATGGCCGGAGTGCGCTACCGCTTCCTCGCCGCCAACATCACCGACCCAGCGGGGACCGCGCGGCCCGACTGGGCCGAGCCCTGGACGGTGATCGAGCGGGGCAGGCTGAAGATCGCGGTGATCGGGCTGGCCTTGCGGGCGACGCCGACGAACACCGCGCCGCGCAACGTGCGGGGGCTCGCGTTCGGGGACGGGGCGGCGGCGGTGCGGCGCGTGCTCCCCGGCGCGCGGTCCGCGGCAGACTTCGTCATCGTCGTCGCCCACGAGGGAGCGTTCTGCGATTCCGCGGCGGCGGCGGCGTGCCGCGGGGAGATCGTCGACGTCGCGCGGCGGCTCGACTCGGGCTCCGTGGACCTGATCGTGAGCGGGCACACTCACTCGTTCGTGAACACGGTGGTGAACGGGATTCCGATCGTGCAGGCGCGCTCGAGCGGCGCCGGCATCGCGGTCGTGGACTTCGTGCGCGTCCGCGCTACCGAGCGCGTGGCGCGAGCCCGGATCGAAACGCCGTATGCCGATCAGGTGCGTCCCGATCCCGCCCTCGCGGACACGGTGCGCGAGTATGAGAGGTCCATCGAAACCGTCACGAGCCGCCCGGTGACTAGGCTGAAGACGGATTTGCGCCGCTCCGGCGAGGAGTACGGTCTGGGCCGGCTGATTGCGGACGCCCAGCGGAACGTCGCGAGAGCCGACGTGGCGATCGTGAACAACGGCGGGCTCCGGGCCGATCTGGCCGCCGGCCTGGTGACGTACGGCGCCCTGTATCAGGTCCAGCCGTTCCAGAACCGGCTGATGCGGCTCGCCATCCCGGGCAAGGCGCTGAAGCAGGCGCTCGAGCACGCGGTCGCCGGCGACCGCGCCGACGCGCACGTCGCAGGGGTCGAGCTCTGGTACGATGCGCACCAGCGCCCCGGGGGGCGGATCACCAAGGTCCGGCTCGCCGACGGGCGGGGAATCGACGAGCGGCGGACCTACACCCTGGCCGCGAGCGACTTCCTGGCGGCGGGCGGCGGCGGCTACACGATGCTGCAGGACCTGCCCGCCCACGACCTCGGACTGCTGGATCTCGACGCCTTGATCCAGTACCTCGCCGTCCTGCGACAGCCGGTCGCAGCGCCGGCGGACGAGCGCGTGCACCGCGTCCGATGAGCCTGCGCGTCTTCGTCAACGACCAACCGGTGACGGTGGCGCGCGGCGCGACGGTGCGCGACGCGGTGGAGGCGCTCGACCGCGAGCTCGCCGGCCTGCTCGCGACGGGCGCCGCCTACGCCACCGACGGGGTCGGCCGCCCGGTGGATGCGGGCGAGCGGGTCGGCGAGGGCGGCGCGATCCTCCGCGTCGTGGTGACGGCCCGGCAAGGGCCGCCGCGGCTCTCGAAGGAGAGCCTGCGGCGCTGGCCCAAAGCCGAGCTGCACGTGCACCTGGACGGCAGCCTGCGCCCCCAGACCATGCTCGAGCTGGCGCGCGCGCAGGGGGTGCCGCTTCCCGCGGACACGCCCGAGCGGCTCGCGCAGGCGCTGTACGTGAAGCACGCGTCGAGCCTCGAGGAGTACCTCACCAAGTACGACGTCACCCTGTCCGTCATGCAGACGGCGCCGGCGCTCGAGCGGATCGCATACGAGTTCGTGCGGGACGCGGCGGCCGACGGCGTGCGCTACGTCGAGGTGCGGTATTCGCCGCTGTTGCACCGCCCGGCGCTCACGCTGGCGCAGGCGATCGAGGCGCCGCTCTCCGGGATCCGGCGGGCCGCGGCGGAGACGGGCACGAAGGTGGGCCTGATCGTGTGCGGCATCCGGACGCGGCCGCCCGCCGAGTCGCTCGAGCTCGCCCGGGCGGCGGCGGAGTACCGGAGCGCGGGCGTCGTGGCGTTCGACCTCGCGGGGGCCGAGCGGGGTCACCCGGCGCGCGAGCATCGGGCGGCCTTCGAGTACGCCGCGGCGCACGGCATGGCCTGCACCTGCCACGCCGGGGAAGGGGACGGGCCGCACTCGATCCATCAGGCGCTGCACGAGTGCGGCGCCCAGCGCATCGGCCACGGGACGCGACTCGGCGAGGACCCCGCGCTGCTCGCCTACGTCGTGGAGCGCGGGATCCCCCTCGAGATGTGCCTCACCAGCAACCTCCACACCCATACCGTCACCGCGATCGCCGAGCATCCGTTCAAACGGTACCTCGACGCGGGCGTCCTCGTGACCCTCAACACCGACGGACGCCTGGTGGACGGCATCTCGCTCACGGACGAGTATTTCCTGGCGCACAACGTGTTCGGGCTCACCCGGCAGGAGCTCGCGCGCGTGGTGCTCAACGCGTGCGAGAACGCGTTTCTGCCGGAATACGAGAAGGTCGCGCTGGTCTCGCGGGTTCACGGCGAACTGGAGGCTCTGCAATGACGGGACTGTGGCTGGTGCAGACCGCGGCGGAGCAGCTGGCGCGGGCACGAGCAGGGCTCGACACGCCGCTCCCCGAGCGGCTGCTGGGCATCGTCGGGATCGCGACGATGCTCGCCATCGCGTACCTCATCTCCTACGACCGGAAGCGCATCAGCTGGCGGATGGTCGGCGCCGGGGTGCTGCTGCAGATCCTGTTCGGGGTGATCGTGCTGAAGACGGGGGTCGGCCGCGCGATGTTCGTGGGAGCGAACGACCTCGTCGTCCGGCTGCTCTCGTTCCAGGAGCAGGGCGCGCGGTTCGTCTTCGGCAACCTCGTGCAGAACGAGGTGCCCCTGGGCGGCGGCGCCGCCGGCGTCGCGGAGACCGGCGCCTACTTCGCGTTCAACGTCCTGCCCACGATCATCTTCTTCTCCTCGCTCATGACGGTGCTGTACTACCTCAACATCATGCAGTGGGTGGTGAAGGGAATCGCGTGGGTGATGCAGCAGACGCTCAAGACCTCGGGTGCGGAGACCCTGTCCGCCGCCGGGAACATCTTCTTGGGGCAGACCGAGGCGCCGCTCCTCATCAAGCCGTTCGTCGGTCGGATGACCAACTCGGAGATCAACACCGTCATGGTCGGCGGCTTCGCCACCGTGGCGGGCGGGGTGATGGCAGCGTACGTGGGCATGCTGAAGGGCTACTTCCCGGACATCGCCGGGCATCTGCTCACGGCGAGCGTGATGAACGCACCGGCGGGGCTCGTGCTGTCGAAGATGATCCTTCCCGAGACCGGCACCCCGGAGACGCGCGATACGCTGCACGTCGTCGTGGAGAAGCAGGAGGCGAACGTGATCGACGCCGCCGCGTCCGGCGCCGCGACCGGCGTCCAGCTCGCGATCAACGTCGCCGCCATGCTGATGGCGTTCGTCGCCCTCGTCGCGCTCCTCAACTTCGGCGTTTCCTGGATCGGCGGGCTGGTGGGGCATCCCGAGATGACCATGCAGTGGCTCCTGGGGAAAGGCCTCACCCCCCTCACCGCGCTGATGGGTGTGCCGCTCGCCGACGCCGGCACGGTCGGCGCCTTCATCGGCGAGAAGACCGTGCTCAACGAGTTCGTGGCCTACGCGGACTTCGCCAAGCAACTCGGCGGCGGGCTGGTCATGAGTCCCAAAGCGGCCGTGATGACCACCTACTGCCTGCTCGGCTTCGCCAATTTCTCGTCGATCGCGATCCAGATCGGCGGCATCGGCGGCCTCGCGCCGCACCGCCGCGGCGATCTCTCACGGCTGGGCCTGCGCGCGATGATCGCCGGCAACCTGGCGGCGTTCATGAGCGCGTCGATCGCGGGGATGCTGATATGATTGCGGATTGCGGATTGCGGATTGCGAATTGTGGATCGGGGACTGCGGAGTGGCGGTGACATCGGCGGATGTTGGGGCCGCAGTCGGTGCGGCAACCGAGGCCGTGGCGGAACGCTTGGCCGGGTTCCAGCCGCGGGTGGCCATCGTGCTGGGCTCCGGCCTGGGATCGGTGGCCGACGAGGTTCAATCCGCAATCCGCATTCCGCAATCCGCCGTTCCCGGCTTCCCTCAGCCCGGCGCGCCGGGGCACAAGGGCGAGCTGGTCGCCGGAACGCTCGAGCGCGTGCCCGTGCTCGTCCAGAGCGGCCGCTTTCATCTGTATGAGGGACACGCCCCGGCCGTCGCCGCCCTGCCGGTGCGCGTATTCGCCCGACTCGGCGTGCGCACGCTGATCGTGACCAATGCGGCCGGGGGGCTGCGGCTCACGTTCCGGCCCCCGACCCTGATGCTGATCGCGGACCACATCAACCTCATGTGGCGCAATCCCCTCGTGGGCCGCGTGGAAGAGGGGGAGGAGCGCTTTCCGGACATGAGCGATCCTTACGACGCCCAGCTCCGCGCCCTGGCGCGCGAGGCCGCGCGCGCGCAGCGGATCCCGCTCGAGGAGGGTGTGTACGCGGCCCTGCTCGGCCCGTCGTTCGAGACCCCCGCCGAGATCCGGATGCTCGAGCGCATCGGGGCCGACGCGGTCGGGATGTCCACGGTGCCCGAGGTGATCGCGGCACGGGCGCGCGGCATTCGCTGCCTGGGATTCTCGACCATCACCAACGTCGCGGCCGGCCTCTCGTCGGCCAAGCTCTCGCACGAGGAGGTGTTAGAAGCCGCCCGCGTGGTGGCAGGGCAGCTCTCGAGGCTGATTCAGGGCGTGCTCGCGCGCCTCTGACCCGTCCTGACACCCGCGCTGCAACCATTCCGTACCGGTCGCTGTCATACTGGACAGCAGGCAGCTCGCCCTCGGACGCCGCCGCCGGGGATCGCACCGACCACCGTCGACGAGGTTCTCATGATTCCGGCCGTCATCTGGTTGGCCGCCGCGGCCAGCGCGCTCCCAGCAACCGCCGTCGATTCGCCCACCGTCCCACAGCTCCGCGTCGCCCGAGTCGCGGCGGATTCGCCGGTCGGCGGGCCGCAGCGCGTCCGCGCGATCCGGCTGGCGCGGCCGGTCGTGATCGACGGCGCGCTGGGCGACGCCATCTGGCGGGGCGCCGACCGCGTCGCCGGGTTCCTCCAGCGCGACCCGAACGAAGGGACGCAGCCGACCGAGAGCACCGTGGTGTACGTCGCCTACGACGACGCCGCGCTCTATGTCGGCGCCCGAATGTACGACGCGCATGCCGACTCGATCGTCGCCCGGCTGGCGCGGCGCGACGCCCAGACGAACTCCGACGCCTTCACGGTCTTCATCGACCCTTACCACGACCGCCGCAGCGGCGCCTACTTCGGCATCAACGCCGCGGGGACGCTGTCCGACGGCACGCTGTTCAACGACGAGTGGGACGACAACTCCTGGGACGGCGTGTGGGAAGGACGGGCGACCCGGGACTCGCTGGGATGGACGGCCGAGCTCCGGATCCCCTACTCACAGCTCCGCTTCATTCAGAAGCCGGAGTACGTTTGGGGCATCAACTTCAAGCGCGAGATCGCGCGCAAAAACGAGCGGGACTACCTCGTCTACACGCCCAAGAACGGCTCGGGGTTCGTCTCGCGCTTCCCGGACCTGGTGGGCATCGAGCGGATCGTGCCTCCCCGACGGGTGGAGATCATGCCGTACCTCACGACCCGCGCCGCGTTCACGCCGGAAGCACCGGGCGACCCTTTCAACGACGGGTCGGAGCTCTCGCCCGGGATGGGCGCCGACGCGAAGATCGGGCTCGGATCGAACCTCACGCTCAACGCGACCGTGAACCCGGACTTCGGACAGGTCGAAGTGGACCCGGCCGTCGTCAACCTGAGCGATGTGGAAACGTTCTTCAACGAGAAGCGGCCGTTCTTCATCGAGGGATCCTCGATCTTCGATTTCGGTTTCGGCGGCCAGCGGAACTTCTGGAGCTTCAACTGGCCTGGTCCGAGGTTTTTCTACAGCCGCCGGATCGGCCGCTCGCTGTCGTTCGGCCCGCCGCCGCAGGGCTACGCCGACGGCCCGACCGGGGCGCATATCCTAGGCGCGCTGAAGCTGACGGGAAAGCTGGCGGGCAGCTGGAACGTCGGCGGGCTGACCGCCGTGACGGCGCGCGAGCGGGCGACGTTCGTGGACAGCCTGCGCCGCCGCTGGACCGAGGAGATCGAGCCCCCCGCCGTCTACGGTGTGTACCGCGCCCAGAAGGAGTTCGCAGAGGGGCGCCAGGGGCTCGGGTTCCTCACGACCGCGGCGGCGCGGGACCTCCACGACCCCGTGCTCCGCGACGCGCGGAACTCGCACTCGCTCCTGTTCGGGGTGGACGGGTGGACCTTCCTGGACAGCCGCAAGACCTGGGTCACGACGGGATGGGTCCAGGGGTCGCGGATCGCGGGCACGTCAGACCGGGTCCTCGCCGTCCAGCAGAGCTCGACCCACTACTTCCAGCAGCCCGACGCCCGGCGCGTCTCGGTGGACAGCGCGGCGACCTCGCTCTCGGGCGTCGCGGCGCGCTTCACCCTGGCCAAGCAGCGCGGCAACAGCTTCGTGAATTCCGCGATCGGCTTCATTTCCCCCGCGTTCGATCTCAACGATCTGGGCTTCCTGTCCCGGGCCGGCATCGTGAACATGCACCTCGGCGGGGGCTACAGCTGGACCAAGCCCGGCAAAGTGTTCCGGTACGCGGAGGCGGGCGGCGCGGTGTTCCGCAACTACGACTGGGACGGCAACATCAATTGGTCGGGAATCTTTCACTTCGGGTCGGTCCAGCTCCTCAACTACTCCTGGCTCAACTGGAACCTCGCCTACAACCCGTGGACGGTGAACAACCGACGGACGCGCGGGGGCCCGCTGACGCTCACCCCGCCGGGGTACCAGGCGGGAGTGGACGCGAGCACGGACGGCCGCAAGGCCTGGGTGTTCAGCGCCAACACCGGCACCTACTATCGCGACGGCGACGACCACGAGTGGTGGGCCGGCGCCAGCGTGCAATACCGCCCCGCTCCAAACGTGTCGGTCAGCGTCGGGCCGAACCTCTCGCTCAGCGAGACGCCGACGCAGTACATCGGCGCCTTTGACGATACTACGGCGACGGCGACCTACGGCACCCGCTACGTCTTCGCGCACCTGCGTCAGACCGAGCTGGGAGCGGGGATCCGCCTGAACTGGACCTACAGCCCGGCGCTGTCGCTCCAATGGTACGTCCAGCCGTTGATCTCTGCGGGCAGGTACAACGAGTTCAAGCAACTGGCGCGCCCGCGCAGCGACGCGTTCGACCGCTATGGGGAAAACGGCTCCACCATCAGTTTCGACGACAGCACGCGGACGTACCGGGTGGATCCCGACGGGGCCGCCGGCCCCGCCCCGCAGCTCAAGTTCGACAAGCCGGACTTCAGCCTCAAGTCGCTGCGAGGCAACGCGGTGCTGCGGTGGGAGTACCTGCCTGGCTCGACGCTCTACCTCGTGTGGACGCAGAGCCGGAGCCTCTCCGACCCGACGGGCGACTTCGCGTTCGGGCGGTCGGTGCGGCGGATGTTCCAGGCGCCGGCCGAAAACATCTTCATGATCAAGGCCACCTATTGGTGGAATCCGTGACCGGGCGAGGGGGGAACACCGACACGTCCGAGCCCACCGCGTAGACGGCCGAGACGGGGCGGCGATCGTTCAGCACGCCCCAGGCGGCGCCGTACAGCGCCCCAAAGTCCGCGTCGCAGTGAAGCGAGCGCAGCTCCCGCGCCTCCCAGGACGGGTGCGCGACCCGGAAGACGGTCAGCCGGCCGCGCCGGTCCGTCCGATACCCCAGGTAGCGATCCAGGAAATACCCGTCCGCCGAGCCGGCGTCCGGAACGCCGGCGCGCCGCGACGCCGTGGCGGCCGCGCGCCACCGGCCCGCGACTCGATACTCGACCGCGACCTCGCGTTCGGAGTCCCGGACCCAACTCTCGATCGGCACGGCGCGAAACGGCTCGCCGTACCGCAGCCGGCCGACTGCGGCGACCAGGCGGCTCGGCACCAGCTGGCGCAGAAACCACACGCCAGGCCGGCCGTTGTGGTGGACGTACGTCCTGAAGTTCACCTGGGCGTGGGCCCCGAACACCGGCACGCGCCACCCCCGAATTCGGATCGCGTCCATTCGGAGCGCCACCAGGCTGACGTGCGGTCGCCCCTCCCGGCGGTCCAGCTCCAAGGGGGGCGGCACGAGCGGGCGCAAGAGCTCCTCGGGCGCCTCGTAGCTGAGCAGCAGCACATGCGACCAGCGCGCGGTTAGGAACGGACGGACATCCACTGTGCCTCTGTGCCTCCGTGCCTCTGTGCCTCTGTGCCCCTACAACCCATCCGTCGGCGGTCGGGGTGGCGCCGGCACGAAGTGGTTCAGCGGCCCGTGCCCGGCGCCCAATCCCGGCGCCGCCGCCATCGCCCGGTGCACGAAGTCGATGGCGTCTTGCACCGCGCGCTCGAGCGGCCGGCCGTGCGCGAGCCCAGCGGCGACGGCGGCGGACAACGTGCAGCCCGTGCCGTGCGTGGAGCGGGTGTCGATCCGCGGGTGGGTGAACCGGCGCGCTGTCCCGCCGGCCACGAGCACGTCCACGACCTGGTCGCCCGTCAGATGCCCGCCTTTGACGAGCGCCGCTCCGGCGCCCAGCTGCACGAGCGCGTGCCCGGCGCGCTCCATGTCGGCGGGGCTCTCGATGTGGTCGCCCACGAGAACGGCGGCCTCAGCGAGGTTCGGGGTCACGAGCGCCGCGAGCGGCACCAGGCGCTTGGTGATCAGCTGCTCGGCGTCGCGACTCAGCAGGCGATCCCCCGACGTCGCGACGATCACGGGATCGAGCACGTAGTTCGGGAGGCGGCGGCGCGCGAGGCTCGCCGCCACGGCCTCGACGAGGTCCGCCGAGCCGAGCATGCCGCTCTTCAACGCGAGGGGCGGGAGGTCGTCCGCCACGGCGTCGATCTGCTGGGCGACGAGCGCGACCGGCAACGGCTCCCAGGCCCACACGCCCAGCGTGTTTTGAGCCGTCACGGCGGTGACGACGCTCGTGCCGAACACGCCAAACTGGTGGAACGTCTTGAGGTCGGCCTGGATCCCGGCACCGCCGCCGGAGTCCGAGCCCGCGATGGTGAGGGCGATCCTCATCGGTGGTATGTTTTGCCGGCCGGGGCTGATCCCCGCCCAAGGGGCAGACTCTTGCCGCGCTTCTTCGCATATTGATTGCGCGGCGGCCGGCTCGAGGGCGGGGGGAGGTCCATAGCCAGTAATCTGCAGTCGCTGATCCGCGATCTCCAACGGCGCAAGGCGCGCAGCCGCCGCAGGCTGGCGCTGATCGAGGGCGTGCGCCTCGTGGAGGAAGCGCTCGCCGCCGGCCTCGAGTTCCGGGGCGCCGTCGTGGCGCCCGATCTTTCCCGCACGGCGCGCGGCGCCGAGCTGCTCGCCCGGCTCGAGCGGCACGCCGTCCCTCTGCAGCGCGTCACCGCGCGGGCGCTCGGGCAGCTCGCCGACACGGACACGCCGCAGGGCATCCTCGCGGTGGTCGAGCCCCGCAAGTGGACGGCCGCCGATATCGCGCTCGGGCCCGGAGGTGTGACCCTGGTGATCGACGGCGTGCAGGACCCGGGCAACGTGGGCACGCTGATCCGCACCGCCCACGCGCTCGGCGCCGCCGGGACAGTCGTGCTGCGCGGCACCGCCGACACGCTCAACCCCAAGGCGCTGCGCGCCGCCATGGGCGCGACCTTCCGGCACCCGGTCCTGTCGCTCGACGACGCCGCGTTCACCGCGTGGGCGCGGACGCGCGGCGTCACCGTGTGGGCCGCGGCCGCCGACGGGGCGCCGCTGCACCGGGCGCTCGGCGAGCCGGGGACCGGGACGCCGGCACCCCCGGACGGGCCCATCGCGGTGATCGTCGGGAACGAAGGCGCCGGCGTCCGCCCGCAGCTCAACGCCGTCTCCGGGAGGCGGGTGGCGATTCCGCTCGCCCAGGACGCGGAATCGCTCAACGTCGCGGTCGCGGCGGGCATCCTGCTCTACGAGGTGACGCGTGGTCGCTGAACCGATCCTGCTCGCCGGCGCCGCCGTGCTCGGGCTCTGCGTCGGGAGCTTCCTCAACGTCTGCATCGTACGCCTCCCGAACGACATGTCGCTCTTGCGGCCACCCTCGACCTGTCCGCGCTGCAAGTATCCCATCGCGTGGTACGACAACATCCCGGTGGTCTCGTGGCTGCTGCTCAAGGGGCGGTGCCGGCACTGCGGGGAGCCCATCTCCGTGCAGTACCCGATCATCGAGGCGGCGGTAGGCGTGATCTGGGTCGCGGCGCTGTTGTTCTATGGAGTGACGGTGCACGCGCTCGCGGCGGCGCTGTTCGCGACGCTGCTGCTCGGCATCGCGGTCACCGACGGCCGGCACTACCTCATCCCCGACGAGTACACCTGGGGCGGCCTCGTCCTCGGGCTCGGGCTGTCCCTGGTCGGCGGCGTGAACGGGTTCCTGCACGCCGTGCTCGGCGCAGGGGTGGGATTCGTGCTGCTGTTCGCGGTGGCCCGGGCCGGCCAGTGGGCGTTCAAGGAAGAAGCGATGGGGGGCGGCGACATCAAGATGATGGCAATGGTGGGGTCGTTCCTCGGCTGGAAGGGCGTGCTCCTGACGGTGTTCCTCGGGGCGCTGCTCGGCAGCCTGATCTTTGTTCCCCTGTCGCTCCGCAAGAAGCGACTCGTCCCGTTCGGGGTATTCCTCGCTCTGGGGGCGGGGGTGACGTTCGTGTTCGGCGACGCGATCATCGTCTGGTACCTGCACTTCCTGCGGAGCGACTGATCCGATGGGCGATCCGTTCGAAGGGCTGCTCGATTCCGGCACGGTGCTCGAGCGCGTGGGGGTCGACCTCACCGCGCAGGCGCGGCGGGGCGATCTCGAGCCGGTGCGCTGCCGCGACGCGGAGATTGCGCGCGTCGTGGACATCCTCCTGCGACAGAACAAGAACAACCCCGCGCTGATGGGGAAGGCGGGCGTCGGCAAGACCGCGATCGTCGAGGGGCTGGCCCAGCGCATCGCGGCCGGCGACATGCCCCCGGCGCTGAAAGACGCGCGCCTCGTCGCGCTCGACCACGTCGCGCTGCTCGCGGGAACCGCGTTCCGCGGCCAGTACGAGGAGCGCATCCGCAGGCTCGTGCGCGAGCTGTCGGCCGACTCCGACCTGATCCTGTTCGTGGACGAGCTGCACAACCTGATCGGCCAGGGGACCGCCCTGGGCGCCGCGATGGACGCGGCCAACATGCTGAAGCCCGCGCTGGTGCGGGGCGACATCCGCGTCATCGGCGCGACGACGGGCGGCGAGTACGACAAGTGGATCCGCGGCGACCCCGCGCTCGAGCGGCGGTTTCAGCCGGTCGTGGTCGAGGAGCTGGATACGATCCAGACGTGGGAGGTGCTCGTCGCTCGGCGCCCGCGGCTCGAGCGGCACCACGCCATCGCCATCACGGACGACGCCCTCAAGGCGGCGATCGTGCTCACGGAGCGCTTCGTCCCCGAGCGCGCCCGCCCCGACAAGGCGATCGACGTATTGGATGAGGCATCTGCCCACGCCCAGGCCTCCGCCGCGGTCGCGCCCGAGCTCGACCGGCTGATCCGGGAGCGTCGCAAGGTGGACGCCCTGATCCGCAAAGGACTGACGCACGAGCCGCCGCCGGCGGGGCCGCGGGAGGACGTCATGGCGGAGATCTTCCCGATGCTGGAGCGGATCGGCGAGGAGATCGAGAGGATGCTCGGCGGTCAGGCGGTCAGGCGGTCGGGCGGTCAGGTGAGCGCGCCGGAGCAGCCGACCGCCCGACCGCCCGACCGCCCGACCGCCACCCTCGCCCAACGGCGCGCCGAGCTCGATCAGCTGCTTCGTCGCGAGCTGGAGAGCCAGGGCATCGTCGTCACGGGTCAGGATGTCGCCCGCGTCGTGGGGGCCGCGGTGGGGAAGGGCATCGAGTGGCGGGGATGACGCCGAAGTGGCTCGCGGCCGCGCTGGCGGCCGCGACGCCGTGGGGCGGAGCCGGCTGCGAGCAGCGGGCTCAGGAGATCCAGACCGAGGCGCAGCTGCGGCAGACCGTGGGGCAGATGATGCCGGCCGTGGAGCGCGCGACGGGCCTCACGTTCAAGCACCACCCGCTGGTGCTGCGCCGCGGGCGCGCGCAGGTCCGCGACTACGTCATCCACAAGTTCGCCGAGGAGCTCCCGCCCGCCGAGCTGCAGGGCGCGACGGCTGCCTACCGGCTGTTCGGCCTGATCCCCGACTCGCTCGACCTGCGGCGCACGATGATCGACCTGCTCACCGAGCAGATCGCCGGCTACTACGATCCCGACTCCGACGCGCTGTTCATCCGATCCGACATCGAGCCGTTCCAGTTCCGGGTCGTCGTGTCCCACGAGCTGGTGCACGCCCTGCAGCATCAGTACCTGAACCTCGACTCCCTCATCCAGCAAGAGCGGCAGAACGACCGGCGCGCCGCGGCGCAGGCGATCCTCGAGGGGCAGGCGGTTCTCTCGCAGATCCCCGTCCTGATGCCGGAGCAGCGCCCGGAGACGCTGCCGGCGGGGTGGTTCTGGAGGCAGCGCGAGGTGGCCGCGCAGCAGCAGGCGCAGATGCCCGAATTCGCGCACGCGCCGCTGTGGCTGCGCGAGACCCTGATCTTCCCCTACCTGGGTGGGGCGGAGTTCGTCCGCTGGTTCAGGCGGCAGTACCCGGGCCAGCAGCCCTACGGCGCGCTGATGCCCACGTCGACCGAGCAGATCCTCGACCCGTCGCGCTACGTCGCGCGCGACCGCCCGCGCGAGGTCGCGTTCGAGGTCCCGGCGCCGGACGCGGTGATATACGAGGACGATCTCGGCGCGTTCGAGATCCGGCTGCTGTTCACCGAGCTGCTGGGCAGCGAAGAGCGCGCCGCGGTCTACGCGGCGGGCTGGGACGGCGACCGCTACCAGGTGCTCAGCGCCGGCTCGGACGCGCTCGTGTGGTACACGGTGTGGGAGGACCAGCCCGCGGCGGTGCGGTTCGCGAAGGGACTCGAGCTGGCGTGGGCGAAGCGGCGCCCGGCCGGCCGGGCGGTGCGGCGCTCCGACATCGCGCTGCTCACCATCGACGGACGGCCCGCCGTGCGGCTGGTCGACGCCCCGCTGAACTGGGCGGGCTGGCGGACGCTGCCGCGGGTGCGGGTGAAGTAGCTATCCGAGCAGCACGCCGGCCAGCGCGTTGATGCCCCAGATGACGAGCCCCACCATCGCGCCGAGCACGTACCCGAGGTGTACGATCAGCGTCAGCTCGCGCTGCGTCACGTTGCGGATCAGCTCCTCCATCCGCGCGGTCGAGAAGCCCAGCACCTTTTGCTCGACGAGCTCCTGCACGGACAGCTGCGACACGACCACCGGCACCTGGCGTTGCATCCAGTCCCACAACGGGTCGGTGAGGATCTGGCGGAGCCGCGGCTCGGCGTCCCGCGGCAGGAGATCCGCCGGCCGGCCGATCGGCCTGTCGAGCAGCGCCCGCACCGCCGCGTGGGCGACGTCGGCGACTCGCTGCTGGCCCGCCTCGCCCGCGAGCGCCCGGCGGCCGAGCTCGATCGCCTCGCGGGCGCGCTGCACCGCCCACTGGCGCGTCGCCGGGGCGCGCAGCGCGGCGACGATGTAGTCGGCCGCGGCACGCTCGAGCCCGTCCAGGCGGTCGGGGCCAAGCGCCCACAGCCGCTCGGCGAGCGGGGTCCGGAGAAACCGCACGACGGCGTCGTTCACCGCGCGCGCGACCTGGGCGCGGAAATCGGCGGACGTGAGGACCTCCGCCAACTCGGCGAACCCCCCATCCTCCAGGCCGTCCAGCAGGCGGTCGAGCCGCTCTTCGGTCACCACGAGCTTGGCCACCACCCGCTCGTGCAGCAGGAGGTTCTTGATCGCGCGATCCAGGAACCGCTTCAACCCGTCGCGCAGGCGCGCGCGGGCGGCCGGATCGGCCAGCAGCGCGCCCAGCTGCTCGACCGCCAGCGGCAGGTAATCGGCGACCGCCTGCTCGAGGGCGGCGACGAGGCCCGGCGGCAGCCGCTCGAGCAACGGCCGCTCGTCGCGCAGCAGGCGGTCGCGCTGGGCTGCGATGAACTCCCGCACGGCCCGCTCGAGCTCGGGGCGAGCCACCCCGTCCTCCACCCAGCGCTCGAGCGCCGCGTACTTGTCCACCGCCGCCTCGAAGCCCGGACCCTCCGCGAACGCCGCGAGGCCGGCCGCCAGGCGCTCGGCCAGCGGGTCGAGCGAGCGCTCCAGCTCGGCCACCAGCGGGGCCGACAGCTCGGCGCGCAGCGCGCCGCGGGGCGTGTTCAGCGCCCGGTCGAGGAACACGGCGATCGCCCGGTCGAACGCCGCGCGCAGCCCGGGCGCGCTCAGCTGGCGGGCGAGGTCCTCCTCGGTGAGCAGGCGTTGGCCCACCGTCTTCCCGATGCTCTTCGCGAGGCGGGCCTTGCTCTTGGGCATCGCCCCCTGGAGCCGGAACCGCCCGATTCCCCACGGCTCGTAGGGGTGGAACAGCATCCACACGGCGATGGCGTTGGTGACGTAGCCCGAGAGGGCGCCGACGCCCACGTTGATCAGCCCTTGCAACCACACGGACTGCGGCATGGGCACGAAATAACACACCCCACTTGGATTCCGGCAACTCGCTAACTACTTTTGTAGGCTTATGTTTACGGCCCTGTCCGAGCACCTCTCCGCCGTCCTGCGGCGTCTCACGGGGCGCGGCGTCCTGGCGGAGGCGGACGTGACGGAGGCGTTGCGCGAGATCCGCCGTCATCTGCTCGAGGCGGATGTGAGCTTCGAGGTGACGCGGGGTTTCGTGGAGCGGGTGCGCGAGCGAGCCGTCGGGGCGATCCAGCTCAAGTCGGTCAGCCCCGGCCAGCAGGTGGTGAAGCTCGTGCACGACGAGCTGGCGCGGATGCTCGGCGCCGCCGCGGGGTCGGATGGGCGACTCGTCGGGGCGCAGCAGGCCGCGCCCCTCCAATTCAATTCCGTCGGTCCGACCGTGATCCTGCTGGTTGGATTGCAGGGCTCGGGAAAGACGACGACGGCCGCGAAGCTCGCGCGGCGCCTCAAGCAGGAACAGAAGGCCCCGGCGCTGGTGGCCGCCGACCCGTATCGGCCGGCCGCCCGGCAGCAGCTGGAGCAACTCGGCCGGCAGGTCGAGGTGCCGGTGTTCGGGGCAGGGGGCGATGGTTCGGCAGGTGGAGAGGCGCAGCGTGCTACGCCCCCGCAGGACGCGAACCGGGTCGTCGCCCTCGTGCGGGACGCTCTGCAAGCGGCCGAGCGGGCGCGCTGCCGCACGGTGATCGTGGATACCGCGGGCCGCCTTCAGATCGACGCCGAGCTGATGGACGAGCTGCGCGCGTTGAAGACGGCGGTCAACCCGCGCGAAGTGCTGCTCGTGGCCGACGGGATGACGGGGCAGGACGCGGTGCGGGTCGCCCGCGGGTTCCAGGAGGGCGTCGGGCTCACGGGCGTCATCCTGACGAAGCTGGACGGCGACGCCCGCGGCGGGGCGGCGCTCTCGATGCACGGCGCCACCGGCGTGCCGATCAAGTACGTCGGCGTGGGCGAGCAGGTAGGGGAGCGTGCCGCGCCTCTCCTGGAGCCGTTCGATCCGGTGCGCATGGCGGGCCGGATCCTGGGCCAGGGCGACGTGGTGGCGCTGGTCGAGAAGGCCGCAGCCACGATGGACGTCGAGGCGGCGCAGCTCCTCGAGCGGAAGGCGCGCTCGAAGCGAGGCATGGACCTCGGGGATTTCCTCGTCGCGCTGCAGCAGATGCAGGCGATGGGCCCGCTCAAGCAGGTGCTCGGGCTGCTGCCGGGCGTGAGCGCAAAGGCGCTGAAGGCGGTCCGGGCGGACGACAGGCACTTGAAGCACATCGAGGCGATCGTCTTGTCGATGACGCCCGAGGAGCGCGCCGACCCGTCGATCCTCAGCGGATCGCGGCGCCTGCGGGTCGCGAAGGGCTCGGGACGTCCGGTGCAGGAGGTCAATCGGCTGCTGGACCAGCTCCGGCAGATGCGGAAGCTCTTGAAAAGGACCTGAGGCACTATGGCAACTCGCATTCGGCTGCGGCGCGTGGGACGGAAAGGGCAGAGCCACTTCCGGATCGTGGTGGCGGATCAGCGGGCGCCCCGGGACGGGCGCTTCGTGGCCACGCTCGGGCACTACAACCCGCGCACCAACCCGGCCGACATCAAGGTCGACGCGGAGCAGGCGCTGGCATGGCTCGCCAAGGGGGCGCTGCCCACCGACACCGTCCGCTCGCTCCTGAAGAAGGCCGGGGTGCTGGGCAAACGGCCCGCGTAGTCGGACGGCTGCGCAAGCCGCACGGGGAAAAGGGGGAGGTGGCGGTCTTCCCCCTGGTGGCGAATCCGGGTGCGGTGTTCGCGCCCAAGGCCCGGCTGTATGTGGTGAACGAGGAGCGGCAGGTGGTGGCGGGGCCGCTGGTCGTGGCGCGCCGGCGCGCGTACCACCGCGAGTGGCTGCTCGGGTTCGACGGGGTCACGTCGCGCGCCGCGGTCGCGCCGTGGCGCGACCACTTCATCGCCGTGGAAGAGGCCGATGCTGACGCTTAACGTCGTGACGCTCTTCCCGGAGATCTTCGACGTGCCGCTCCGCACCAGCATTCCCGGCCGGGCGGCAGAGCGGGGGTTGGTGCGCTATCGGGTCGTGCAGCTGCGCGACTACGCGCGCGACCGGCACCAGACGGTGGACGACTATCCGTACGGGGGCGGCGCCGGGATGGTGCTCAAGCCCGAGCCGTTCTTCGAGGCGGTCGAGGACCTGCGGGCCGGGCCGCCCATCGTGCTGCTCTCGGCCCGCGGCCGCCTGTTCACGCACGACGACGCGGTGCGGTTCGCCGTGGGGCGAGAGCTCACGCTCCTGTGCGGCCACTACAAGGACGTGGACCAGCGGGTGGCGGATGGCCTGGGGGCGGAGGAGCTGTCGATCGGGGATTTCGTGCTGTCGGGCGGCGAGCCCGCGGCCCTGTGCGTGATCGACGCGGTGGTGCGCCTCCAGCCCGGCGCGCTGGGCGATCACGAATCGGCGGCGTCGGACTCGCACTACCACGGTCTGCTTTCCCCGCCCAGCTACACGCGGCCGCCGAGCTATCGCGCAATGGATGTCCCCGGGGTATTGTTGAGCGGCGATCACGAGCGGATTGCGGCGTGGCGCGCGGCCGAAGCCGAGCGGCTGACGCGCGAACGGCGGCCTGATCTGTGGGCTAAAGGCTAGAAGCACAGAGGCACCGGCACACAGAGGCACAGGCGCACTGAGGGGATGGGTATGGACCGACTGAGAACGATCGAGCGGGAGGGGTTGAAGACGAACCTTCCCGCCTTCGCGCCGGGCGACACGCTCCGTGTGATGGTGCGCGTGCGCGAAGGCGACAAGGAGCGGCTGCAAGCCTTCGAGGGCGTGTGCATCGGCCGCCGCGGCGGGGGGATCAACGAGACGTTCACGGTCCGGAAGATCTCGGCGGGAGTGGGTGTGGAGCGGATCTTTCCGCTGCACTCCCCGGCGATCGCGGTCATCGAGCTGCTCCGCAAGGGCCGGGTGCGGCGCGCCAAGCTCTACTTCCTGCGGCACCTCGCCGGCAAGTCGGCGCGGATCCGCGAGAAGCGCGGGCCCGTCGTCCCGGAAACGACGGAGGAGCCGCAGACGTGAGGCTGCCCCGCCCCACGCTCCAGCGCGAAAGCGCGTTCTGGCAGGCCGGGGGCGGGGGGGACGGGGCGGACGGGCTCGTCGCCGGTCTCGATGAAGCAGGCCGCGGTCCACTGGCCGGTCCCGTGGTGGCCGCGGCCGTCGTGTTTCCGGCGTTCTGCAGGCCGATCCGGGGCCTGCGCGACTCGAAGCTACTGCCGCCCGAAAAGCGGTTCCTCCTCGCGCGGGTCGTGCGGGCGCGCGCCCTGGCCGTGGGCGTCGGTGCCGCGAGCGTGCGGGAGATCGACCGGCTCAACATCCGGCGCGCCTCGATCCTCGCGATGCGACGTGCACTCAACCGGCTCGGCGTCTATCCCGGCCTCGTCCTGGTGGACGGCCTCCCCTGTCCCGAGCTCGGCTGCCCCCACGAGGCCATCGTCGACGGCGACGCGCGCTGCCATTCCATCGCCGCTGCGTCCGTCATCGCCAAGACCCTGCGCGACCGCCTCATGGTGCTGCTCGCCGCGCGGCACCCGGCGTACGCCTGGGCGAGCAACAAAGGCTACGGCACCCCGGAGCACCTCGCCGCGCTCGCGGCGTTCGGGTTCACGGCGCATCACCGGCGCAGCTTCAGTCCGGTGGTGCAGCTGGAGCTGATCGGACGGACCGCTTCAGCCCCTGCTTGAACTGCGCCAGCGGCCGCGTGTTCAGAATGTCACCGGCTTCCAGCCCCCCGCGCCTCGCCAGGTCCACCGCGTACTTCATGAACGTCAGGTTGAGCGGCGTGTGGCTGTCGGTGGACAGGACGAACCGCGCGCCGAGCTGCCGGGCGGCGGCCGCGAGCGTGTCGGGCAGGTCCATCCGCTCCGGGTGGCCGTTCAGCTCGAGCAGGCAGCCGGCCCGAGCGGCGGCGCGAGCGAGCGCGTCGAAGTCGAGCGGATAGGGCTCGCGCTTGCCGAGCCGCCGGCCGGTCGGATGCCCGATGGCGTCCACCCAGGGGTGCTGCGCCGCGCCCACCAGCCGCCGCGTCAGCTCTTTCTCGGTCTGGTTCGTGCCGTAGTGGATCGTGGCGACGACGTAGTCCGCCTCGGCGAGCACGTCATCGGCCAGGTCGAGCTTCCCGCTCTCCAGGATGTCGACCTCCACGCTCTTCAAGATGGTGAGGCCGCGGCTCCGGGCGTTCCACGCGTCGATCGTCCTCCATTGCTCGCGCAGGCGCTTGGGGTCGAGCCCGTGCGCCATGGTCACCCGCTTGGAGTGGTCGGTGATGGCGATGTACTCGTGGCCGACCTCGCGCGCGGCGTGGGCCATCTCCTCGATGGTCGCCTGCCCGTCCGTGGCGCTGGTGTGCATCTGGAGGTCGCCGCGAATGTCCCGCAGCTCCACCAGCGTGGGGAGCGTGTGTGCGCGGGCGCGCGCGATCTCGCCGCGCGCCTCGCGCAGCTCCGGCGGAATCCAGTCGAGGCCGAGCTTCGCGTAGATCTCCGCTTCGGTCTCGCCCGCGACCCGCCGCGTCCCCTGGAAGAGGCCGTACTCGTTGAGCTTGAGCTTTTTGTCCTGCGCGAGCCCCCGAAGCTCGACGTTGTGGGCCTTGGAGCCCGTGAAATACTGCAGCGCCGCGCCGTAGGCCGCGGGCTCCACCGCGCGCAGGTCGATCTGGAGCCCGCCGCGCAACTTCACGGTAGCGCGCGTCTCGCCCAGCGACACCACCTCCGCTACCTCGGGGTACCGGGCGAACCGGTCCATGACTTTGGCGCTGTCGCTGGCGGTGACGAGCACGTCCAGGTCGCCGACCGTCTCCCGCCGGCGCCGATAGCTTCCCGCCACTTCGATCTGCTCGATCTTCCCGCCCGCCTTGAGGTAGGCGACCAGGGCGGTCGCCTGGCTCTCGGCCTCGTGCAGGAGCAGCCGCCGCTCGCCCGCCCGTGCGGGCCCGAGTCCCGCGCGGATCTTCTCCTCCATCTTGGGCCCGAAACCCTTGAGCGTCTGGATCTTCCCCTTCTGCAGCGCCGCGGCGAGGTCGGCCGCCGATTTCACCTTCAGCTTCTGGTGCAACAGCTTGACGCGCTTGGGTCCGAGCCCGGGGATGCGGAGCAGATCGAGCAACCCCGCCGGGAGCTTCGCCGCGAGCTGCTTGCGGAGCTTCAGCTCGCCGCTCCCGACGATCTCCGTGATCTTCTCGGCGAGGTCCTCACCGATCCCCGGGAGGTCGGTCAGGTCGCGCGTTCCCGATCGCACCACGTCGGCGAGCGCTTCGGGGAAGTCCCGGATCGTCCGCGCGGCGTTGCGGTAGGCGCGCACGCGGAAGGGGTTGGCGTCCTGGATCTCGAGGAGATCCGCGACCTCATCGAACAGGCGGGCGATGTCGGCGTTTTGCATGGGCGGTCAGGCGGTCGGCCGGTCGGGCGGTCAGTAACTTCTTCCTCCGAGCGCCGGACCGCCAGACCGCCGCCCTTGCCGCCTTTGCGTTCCCGTGCTAATTCTGCCGCGCCCTTCTAGACTCCAGCGCCGGAGACATACCCGATGACATGCGGCGTCCGCTCCCCCAAGCGCCTGCCGGCCGTGCTGCTCGGCGCGGCGCTGGCTTTGCTGTGCGAGTCCCGTTCCCTCGCGGCCCAGGCACAAGCGACCACCGGCCTGATCCGGGGGGTGGTGTCGGATCCGTCGGGCAGCCCGGTTGCGGGCGCTCGGGTGACGGTCACGGATGTGCAGACGCGGTTCCAGCACACCGTCGTCACCAACGAGAAGGGCGTCTTCGTCGCGCCGCTGCTCCCGCTCGGCACCTACGAAGTGACGGCGCGGGCGGTGGGCCTGGGCGAGAGAAAGCAGACCGACATCATCCTGCGGGTAGGGGAGACGGTCGACCTCGCCCTGAAGCTCGAGCCGGTGGAGCTTGCGGCCGTCACCGTCACGGCGACGCCGCTGGTGGACGTGACCAAGGTGGAAACGTCCACACGCCTGCCCAACCAGGCGGTGTCGGGGCTGCCGAACAACGGCCGGAATTACCTCAACCTGACGCTGCTCACGCCCAACGTGTCGATCGTCCAGGGCCCGGACGGCGACGAGCTGACGGTCGCCGGGCAGAAGGGGATCCACAACAACGTCTCGGTGGACGGCGCCGACTTCAACAACCCGTTCTTCGGCGAGCAGCGCGGAGGCCAGCGGCCGCCGTTCACGTTCAACCTCGACGCGGTGCAGGAGATCGTCGTCACCGCCGGCGGGGCCACGCCCGAGTTCGGCCGCTCGGGCTCCGGTTTCATCCACGTCATCACGAAGTCCGGCACCAATCAGCTGCGGGGCTCGGTCCACTACTTCGGCAAGTTCGACGCGATTTCCGGCACACCGGAGCACCGCTTCGCCGGCGGCGCGGTGCAGACCTTCGAGCCCGATTTCAGCCAGAACCAGTTCGGCTTCACGCTCGGCGGGCCGCTCAAGCGCGACAAGGCGTTCTTCTTCATCGCCTACGACCAGCAGATCTACGACGAGGTGAAGCAGAAGACCCGGCCGTCGAGCCCGGCGCGCGACTCGCTCAGGCAGTGGATGGATACCGCCTTCGGCCAGGCGCTGCGCGGCGACTTCGGGCCCATCGCCCGCACGAACGACGCCCGCGCCGGCCTCGTCAAGCTCGACTGGCGGCCCTCCGACAAGCACAACCTCTCGCTCAAGTACAACCACACCTGGTCCCAGCAGGAGAACGGGACGTTCGACGTCGACGTGTGGGCCAGGAGCGCGAACGGCCTGGAGAAGGACTACTCGAACGCCGTCAACGGCAGCCTGGTCTCCTACCTGTCGTCGAATACGTCGAACGAGTTCCGGTTCCAATATTCCCGCGAGGATCGGCCCCGGCCGTACGTGGGGCCGCGCACGGCGGCGCTGGGTCCCGACCCGACCCAGACGGGGCTCCGGCCCTTCCCGGATGTGGCGATGGACTTCGCGAACGGACTTCGCTTCGGGATGCCGTTCTTCCTGCCGATCGAGTACTACGACACCCGGATCCAGCTGCTCGACAACGTCTCCTACGCGCGCGGCAACCACTTCTTCAAGGCGGGGGCCGAGTGGAACCGGGTGAATTCGGTGCAGACGTTCATCGGGTTTGCGAACTCGCGCTATATTTTCGGCTCCGTCAACGGCTTCCTCAACTTCGTCGCCGACCCCAACTACAAGGAGTGCTCCGACGGCAGCACGACAACCGCGGCCTGCCCCGGCGGGACGTTTCAGACCGGCCCCGTCCTGCTTTTTCTCCAGCAGGCCGGCGTGAACCGGACCGTGCGGGCCGCGGGCACGCAGGAGATCCCCCAGACCGAGCTGGCGCTCTACATCCAGGACACCTGGAAGCCGAGCCCCAAGTGGACCTTGAACTACGGGCTCCGTTGGGAAGCGCAGCTCCAGCCCGATCCGATCACGCCGCCGAGCCAGGTGTTCTTCGCGCCCTTTATCGGGCAGACCAGGGCGGGCCATGAATTCCCGTCCGACGGAACGATCCCCTCGGACAAGAGGATGTTCCAACCGCGTCTCGGCATTGCGTGGGATCCGCACCGCGACGGGCGTGAGGTATTCCGGGCGAACGCCGGGCTCTACTACGCGCGCATCCCCGGGCTGAACCTCGCGTCGACCCGGAGCACGAACGGCTCGAATGGCTTCACACACTTCCGCGGTGCGGTGCCCAACTTCTACGTCGGCCCCGTGCCGGCGTTCGCGACGCTGCTACCCAGCAACGTGCCTCAGAACCAGGTGTTCTTCCCGGACGTGTTCGTGTTCGACAAGGATTTCCGGAACCCACGGACCCTCAACGCGACGATCGGCTACGAGCGCCAGCTCGCCGCGGACCTCGCCGTCTCGTTGAGCTATACCCACGCGCGCACCGATCACCTGACGCGCTTCATCAACCGCAACGACGCCGTCTTCGGGAGCCCGTGGGGCACCGGGCTCGACGACTACGCGGGTGGCACGACGAACGGGATCTTCACCCTCACGACGGTCGAGAGCAGCGCCCAGTCGCGCTACCATGGAATCACGGTCGGCGTGAAGCGGCTCATCGATCCAAACTTCCAGTTCCAGCTCAACTACACCTTGTCGTTCGACAAGTCCGACGACGACAACGAGCGCGATCCCTTCACGTTCCGCTACGCGCGACCAGACTCGCTGCATGCCGAATACAACTGGAGCGACCGCGACCAGCGGCACCGCTTCAACGGCTGGGTCCTGGCCAAGCTCCCGGGTGACATCTACGTCAACAACCGTGTGAGCTACTATTCCCCTCAGCCCGTATCGGCGAGCTGCGGCCCCCGGCTCGGAAACCCGTTCGCGCCGCCTGCCGGCCAGCGCGCCACGTCCCCGGCGGATCGGATCTGCGCCGACGGCCACATCCAGCTGCGCAACACGCTGCGCAAGGACAACGCCTTCTTCTCTTGGGACGTGCGCATCTCGCGGCCGTTCGACACCGGGCGCCAGGGCCAGCTCGAGCTGATCCTCGAGATCTTCAACGTGACCAACAACGACAACTTCAAAGACCCGGCCTACGGCGGCCTGCTGTTCAACTTCGACGGCACGATCCGCTCGGGGCTGGGCGACCCCCGCCAGCTGCAAGCGGGGGTGCGGTGGCTGTTCTAGCTGACCGTGATCTGCTTCGCCATCCCATGCACCAGGTGGGGCTTGCCATCCTTCGCATCGGGCCAGAAACACAGAATGAGGTATTGCCCGGGGGCGAAGGTCGCCCGGAACAGCGCGTGCGCGCCGGAGTCGAGCGTCGCGACGCCGCCCAGCCACCGGCTGGCGGGCAGGGGGCCTTTCTCTCCCCCCTGCTCCCAGGCGATGAAGTCTTGCAGCGTCTTGCCGGGTGACAGGGCCCCGATGACGATCTCGTGGCCTTGGGGACCGGCGTTCTCGACGCGAATCGTGTGCGGGCCGGCCGTCAGCGCCGGCGTGAACTCAAAGTCGTAGTCGGTGAGCTTCGCTCGGACGTCGGCCGGCGGCTCCGCGGCGGCGGCCGCCGTTCCGGCGACGACGACCGGGTGCACCATGCCCTTCATCACGTGCGGCACCCCGTCGGCGCTCGGGATCCAGCAGATCAGCAGGTACGACCCGGCCTGGAGTACCTGGATCGCGGTCGCCGTGTCACCGGGGGCGACGGCGTTGGGGCCCCCGGCGAAGCCCATCCACGGCGGCGGTGGGGTGTGCTCCTTCATCGCGGCCTGCAGCCCGGCCTGGAAATCGGCCGCGGTCTTGCCCTCGCCGAGCCGGATGAGGGACGCGTGATGAAGCTCCGTGCCCTGGTTGACGAGGCGCAGCGTGGTGAGGCCCGCCGGGATCGTGTCGGGCACCGCGAAGGCGTAGTTGGTGGCCGTGATGGTGACGCCTTGGGGGCCGCTCGCCGGCGGAGGTTGCCTGGAGCAGGCGATGGTGACGCACAGGCCGGTGAGCGCCAGTCGGTGAACGTTCATGCAGGCTCCTTTCAGGCTTTGGTTGGTGCGAGCAGGACGATCCCGGACATGCGCCGGATCTCCTCCCGCTTCGATTGCGGGTACAGCCGGCCCAGCAAGGTCCACAGCCACGCGAGGGGCATGGTCCGCTTGAGACGCAGCGATTCCTCCCACGTCGAGCGGAACTCCGCCTCGCGCCAGCCGTGCGACTCGAAGAAGCGCGTCCCCTCAGCGGGGGCGAAGCGGAAAGGTGCGTTGCCGGCCGCAAGGAACCGCCCCCAGGTCTTCGCCATCATCCGCAGGAGGCGGGGCGAGGCGAGGTCGATCAGCCACCACTCGAGCGCCGCCTGGGCGGCGAGGTCGCGCGCCAGGGCGCCGACGTCCTCAGGCGCGAGGTAGATGAGCAGCCCCTCGCTCACGACGAGCACCGGACCCGTGGCGGCGCCGACCTGCGCGAACAGGGCCCGCCGCCGCGCGGCGTCGCCCAGGTCCATGCCCACGTATTCGAGCGCGCACGCCGGGCGCTGGCCCGTGAGCTGCTTCTTCTTGTACGCGACCACGTCGGGGAAGTCCACGTCGATCCAGCGGAGCGACGGCGCGAGCGGCAGCCGGTAGGCCCGGGTGTCGAGCCCGGCGGCGAGGTTGAGCACCGTGCCGACGCCGTCCCGCGCGATCGCTCGGAGGATCAACTCGTCCATCACGGCCGTGCGCACGATCATCGGCCACGCCCACGCGCGGGCTTTCGGCATGGTGGCCACGATCTGTTCCCCGCGTGGGCCCGCGAGCCGGCGGGCGTGCGGGTCGCTGAACAGCGGCTTGGGGCGCTCGGATTCCATCGCCCGGTAGATCGCCACCCAGCGGGCGGTGTCGGAGACGTGGGTGATCGAGGACGCGTCGCTCACGGCGCCTTAACCTAGGCGCCGAGAGTGCCGGGTCAATGCACCGCATCGAGCGCCGCCCTGAGGCCCCGGAGCACGTCGCGTCGGGGACCGTCGGCCCAGAAGTGGACGTAGGACAGCCGGGGCGACTCGCCGATCAGGTGGGAGTGAACCGCCGTCGCGGCGATCCCGTGCGCGGCCAGCGCGGAGAGCAGCGCGTCCAGCCTGTCCGCCGTCACCGCGAAGTCTCCCGTCGACACGGCGCGCGACGCGCGGCGAGGTGGTTGTGCACCGCGGTGACCGCGATTCCCTGATGCACCAGCTCGCCGCACCGCCTTGAGCGCCGCCGCAGTGAGCACGAGGTCGCCCATCATCGTCGCGTCGTTGGGCTCGCCGCTGAACCCCGCCCAGGTGCCGAGCGCGAGCGCCGGCGCCACCGTGACATCCGCGATCCGGAGGGTGATGTCGCGGCGCGGCAGCGTGTAGGTAATAGCCGCCGGTGAGCGCGCCCGGGGCCTGGAGGATCCT
>DASPXO010000048.1:0-3155 GCA_035637235.1 Gemmatimonadales bacterium
CTAGTGCCGTTCCAACTTGAATTCCGCGGCGCCTGCGCGCACCCTCTGCACATCAGGGGAGCAGAGGAGGAAGAGCATGGCCGCGAGCTTCCTGCGGCCCCTGACCCGCGCCGAGCGGAAAGTGCTGACGGCGAAGCTACGCCGGCGCTCACTGTCGGCGCGGGTGCACCAGCGGTATCGGGTGATCGCGGAGGTGCGCGCGGGCCGCTCCGCCCGAGCGGCCGCCGACCGGGTCGGTGTGACCGCGGACACCGCCGCAAGCTGGGTCCGACGCTTCAACGTCTCGGGCTTCCGGACCTTCGAGGCGGTGCCCAATCCCCGCGGACGCATCCCGATCATCACCGCCACGCAGCTGCGCGAACTGGTCGACACCGCGCTGTCCTCCCCGGCGGAGCTGGGGCTGCCGTTCACCAGCTGGTCGGTGCGCACCCTCACCGAGTACTGCAAGGCGCACCACCTCATCCCGGAGTTCAGCGACGAGTGGGTGCGCCGGGTGCTGCGCCGGGAGGGCCTTTCGGCCCAGCGCATCCGTACCTGGAAGACCTCCGACGATCCCGCCTTCGGCCCAAAAGGCGGCGCATCCGCGCCCTCTACGAGGCCTGCCCGCCGAGATCGGCGGTCGTCTGCTTCGACGAGTGGGGCCCGCTCGAGCTCCGGCCGATAGGCGGACGGCGCTGGGCGCGCCGGGGGGAGCCGGCGCGGATGCGTGCGACGTACCACCGCCACGGCGGCACCGAGACCTTCCTCGGCTTCTACGACGTGCACGCCGACGTGCTCTCGGGGATCTTCCGCAAGCGCAAGCGCGTGCGCGAGGTCGAAGACGCCTTCCGACGCCTGCGGTCCTGCTACCCGCACCGCCGCCTGTACGTGATCCTGGACAACCTGCGCCTGGTCCACGACCATCCGCGCTTCCTGGCGCTGTGCCGGCGGCTGCGCATCAACCTCGTGTTCACGCCGACCGAGGCCTCCTGGCTCAATCTCATCGAGCCGCACTTCGGGGTGCTCCACCGGGCGACCGTCGCCGGCAGCGACGACCGCGAACACGTGGTGCGCCGTCGACGTATCTACCGCTTCCTGCGGCTGCGCCAGCGCAAGCTCGGCAACGCGGCGCACCCGCTCACGCGGATCCGCACTGTCGCACCGATCAAGTTGGAACGGCACTAGATACGCCGCGAGCGTGATCTCGTCGAGCGACCAGAGGTCCGCCTCGGCGGGCGCCAGGAGCGCTTCATCCCAATCGAGGATCGAGAGCTCGCCGCCGGGCTGCACGATGACGTTATCGCCGCTCATGTCGGTGTGACAGAGCACGAACGAGTTCGGCTCGGCGCGGATCTCGTCAGCGAGCGCGCGAGCGCGCTCGATCGCCGCGAGAAGGTCGTCGCGTCGTGGCATGATCCGCGAGCGCACGTCGGTGGGTGCGTCGTGACCCGCGAGCGCTGCCCGCAGCACGGGCTCGAACGGAAGAGTGAATGTCTCGCGTCCCGGCAGAACGTCGGCGAGCTTGGGGGTCGAGCGGTGCAGCGCCGCGAGCGCCTGACCGAGCGCGCGTCGCTGTGCAGGTGTCGGATCCCGTGGCAGTCCGACACCGGGCACGAACGGGAACAGCGCGACCGGCCGGCCGGCGCAGGTGGTCCAGAGCTGTCCATCGCGGGTGAGGAGCGGACCGGGCACGTGGAGCTCGGGGCAGCGCTCGGCGAGCGCGCGCTTCAGCCGCAGCACCGCAATTCGGCGCGCCTCACCGGGCATCGCGACGCTCGGGTCGTGCCACATCTTGCCGAAATACTTGCGCCCGCCCGTCGCATCGACGACGTAGCCGGTCGACGCGAAGCCGGCCGTCTGGTGGAAGCTGCAGGCACGAACGGAGATCGAGTACGCCGTCGCGATAGCGTGCTCGAGTTCCTCGTGACCGGGCAGCGGATCGAGGGCGAGGTCGCTCACGGGTACCACTTCATCTCCTCGTGACGGACTAGGTCTGTTGCCCATAGACGTTGTTGAGAAGGAGAGAGCCCTCCGGGCTTGCTTCGGGTGACTCAACTCGAAACGGCACAAGGAGGGCTCTCTGGTGTCTCACTCTAGGGCTCGGCTCAACGCGTACGGTCGACGTCTGCTCTGCGAGCGCATCGCGGCCGGCTTCCCGGTGCGCGTCGCGGCGCGGATGCTGGGGATCTCCCACGCCCGGGCGTACATCATCTGGGGGCTGTACCGCGACATCGGTGAGCGTGCCTTCGAGCTGCGCTCGAGCCGTCCGCACCGCTCGCCGCGGCGTCTGGCGCCAGGCATCGAGGCGCGCATCGAGCGCGCCCGGCGCAAGCGGCGCTGGGGTCCCTTGCGTCTGCAGTGGCTGCTGGGCATCGCCCGCTCGACGATCTACGCGGTGCTGCGCCGCCTGGGCCTCTCCCGGCGGCGCGACCTCGATCCGCGGCCGGCGCCGCCGCGCCGCTACGAGCGGCCCGTACCAGGCGACCTCCTGCACATCGACACCAAGAAGCTGGGGCGCCTCCTGCCCGGTGGCGGCAAGCGCGTCTGGGAAATCAAGCGCAGTGGCCGCGGCGGCGCGGGCTGGGAGTACGTGCACCTGGCGGTCGACGACCGCAGCCGGGTCTGGTACATCGAGCGCCTGGCGAGCGACGACGCCACGGCTTGCGCGAGCTTCACCGCGCGGGCGCTGGCCTTCTTCGCCGACCACGGCGTGCGCGTGCGTCAGGTGATGACCGACAACGCCTTCAGCTACGTGCGCGGCCAGCTCTTCCAGGCGGTGCTGGCGGCCTGGGGCATCGAGCACCTGCGCATCCCGGCGTACACCCCGCGCTGGAACGGCAAGGTCGAGGCGGCCGTCGGGATCCTGCTGCGCGAGTGGGCCTACGCCCGCCCGTACACCAGCAACCGCGCGCGAGCGATCGCCTTCAGCCACATCGCCCATTCGTACAATCACCGCCGCATCCACGGCGAGCTCGGAGGCCTCACGCCGATGCAACGACTCCTCGCGGACGTCAACAACGTCCGTGGGCACCACAACTAGTGTGTCGCCTCCCGCTGTGTCGCCTCCCCCATCCAGGGCGTGCGCGTCACGCCCACCAGGAGGCCTTCCGGGCTGAGCAGCCGCGCCACGGTCTGGCCCCACGACTCGTCCTTCGGGCCGACGAGGATGCGGTAGC
>DASPXO010000049.1:0-9829 GCA_035637235.1 Gemmatimonadales bacterium
TGCGCGACCTTGCGCCCGATCCCGGCGGCATGCACGACGTCCACCACGCGCGCCACGTCCTTGTACGCCTCCGGGATCTCCTCGTCCACCGTCGCGCGCGTGGCGGCCCGCACGATGATTCCCTGCTGCTCGAGCTCCCTGAGGACGTTGCGGGATCGGGCGACCTCCTTCGCCTTGTGCCGGCTCAGCCTCCGCCCGGCGCCGTGGCAGGTGGAGCCAAACGTCTCGTGGAACGCGCCGTCCGTGCCCACCAGCACGTAGCTGTAGCGCCCCATG
This sequence comes from Gemmatimonadales bacterium, assembly GCA_035637235.1. GTDB lineage: Bacteria > Gemmatimonadota > Gemmatimonadetes > Gemmatimonadales > GWC2-71-9 > DASUAL01. The sequence goes on from DASPXO010000049.1 coordinate 277, forward strand.
TCGCCCGGGATGAGCACCGGCTGGCCGATGTCGCGGAACTGCGGCGCCAGCTCGCGGTGCCCCGGGGGGAACGCGCGTGTCGCACCTTTGCGGTGCACGCAGACGCGTCGCTGTCGCCCGTTCACCTCGTGGATCTCGTGCTTCGCGATGTTGTGGCACACGTCGTAGACGAGCCGGGTGCGCCGGGCGGCGTCCTCGCCGAACAGCGTGGCGATGGCGCGGCGGGCGTAGTGGGCCATGAGCTGCCGGTTTGCGAATGCGTAGTTCGCCGCGGCGTTCATCGCGCCCCAGTACTGCTTCGCTTCCGGTGAGCCGATCGGCGCGCAGCACAGCTGCTTGTCCGGGAGCGCGATCCCGTACTTCCCCGCGGCCGCGAGCATCGTGTCGAGGTAGTCGTCGCACACCTGGTAGCCCAGACCCCGCGAACCCGAGTGGATGAAGACCGTGACGGCGCCCGGGACGAGGCCGAGCCGGTCCGCCACGCGCCCGTCGTAGCGCTCCGACACATAGCCCACCTCGACGAAGTGGTTGCCGCTGCCCACGGTGCCGAGCTGGTCCTTGCCGCGCTGCTTGGCGCGGTCCGACACGCACGCCGGGTCGGCGGCCGGGAGCGTGCCGTTCGCTTCGATCGCCTCCAGATCGGCCTCCACGCCGTATCCCTGGGCCACGACCCAGCGCGCGCCATCGCGCAGCACGCGCTCCAGGTCGCGGGGCGCGAGCCGCACGTCCGAGCGCGCGGCGCCCACGCCCGAGGGGATCGCCCGGTAGAGCGCGTCCATCAGCTCTCGGAGGCGCGGCCGGACGTCCTGGATGGCGAGCGGCGTCGCGAGCAGCCGCACCCCGCAGTTGATGTCGTAGCCGACGCCCCCCGGCGAGACCACGCCCTCGTCCTCGTCGAACGCGGCCACGCCGCCGATCGGGAAGCCGTAGCCCCAGTGGATGTCCGGCATCGCGATCGCAGGACCGACGATGCCGGGGAGGTGCGCGACGTTCGCCACCTGTTGCACCGCCTGATCGCCCTCGAGGTCCTGCATCAGGCCGGCGTCGGCGAAGATCAGGCCGTCGGTGCGCATCCCACCCTGCTTGGGGACGCGCCAGCGGTAGGCGTCGATGCGTTCGACCTGGAACATATGGTTAGCCAATGCGGAATGCGGAATTCGGAATGCGGAATCGAAGGGCGCGCGTCAATTTCGCATTCCGCACTCCGCATTCCGCATTCATACATCCGCACTCATACGTCGAATATGATCGTCGCGCGGTACCCCGCGTCATCCGTCTCCACCCGCGCCCCGTGATGCGTCACCGCCTTCACCTCCCGTTGCGCCTCGTGCCTGGCCGCGTCGAACGGCTCCCCGGAGACGCCCGCCGGCGAGACCCGCACGGGCAGAAACCGCTCCGTGTCGTACAGATAGAGCACGTCCCCGAGAAAGTGAATCAGCCGCTCGGTCGCGTCCGCCCCCCTCAGCTCGATGGGCCGCTCCAGGGCGGCGGCCGCCGGGCTCGTCCCGACCAGCAGCTCCCGCAGCGCATCCACGCCGGCCTGATAGAGGCCCATCTCGCTCGGCGCCCGGAGCTCGACGGCGACGTCGCCGGTGTGCGGTAAGAAACGGTAAGGCGTCAAGTGAAAACCGTCTCGCGAAAAACGTCGCGCTGAATGCGTCGCGCGAAGGCGTACCCTGAAGGACGTTTCGGCTAAACGTTGTCCGGTGAGCTTCGTCTCGTCGAGCCTCCAGTCCCCTCCTGCTTGAGCCGCGCGTAGCCCATCCCTTTGAGGATCGCGATCCGCTTCGCCATCGGGGGGTGGGTTGCGAGGCGGTCGGCGAGGAAGCCCTCGCGCGCCGTGAACCGCCGCGCCAGGGGGTCCGCGATGCAGAGATGCGCCGCGCCGCGCGTGATCTTGGCCGTGGGCGCGGCAGCGCTCTCGATCTTCTGGAGGGCGCTCGCGAGCGCCAGCGGGTTGCGCGTGAACTGCGCGCTCATGGCGTCCGCCAGGTACTCGCGCTTGCGGCTCACCGCGATGGCGAGCAGCTGGGTGATGAGCGGCGCGAGCAGCCACGACACGATCCACACGACGAGGAGAATGAGCAGGAGTGCGCCCGGTCCGCCCTTCTTGCCGCCGCGCGAGCCCCCGCCCCCGCCCCCGACGCTGCCCCCACCCAGGCGCAGTCCGCCCCGCAGCACGCGGGTGGCGCCGTCGTGTATCAGGGCCACCGCGCCCACCAGCGCCGCGAGTGTGGTCATGAGCCGCACGTCGAGGTTCTTCACGTGGCCGAGCTCGTGGCCGAGCACCCCCTGCAGCTCGTCCCGGGTGCAGATGTCGAGCAGCCCTCTCGTCACCGCGACGTGGGCGTGCAGCGCATCCGTGCCCGTGGCGAAGGCGTTGGGGTCGGCGTCGTCCACGACCCAGACGCGCGGGCGCGGGATGCCAGCGGCGATCGACATTTCCTCGACGACGTTGACCAGCTGCTGGTCCTTGGGGTCCCGGGGGTCGACAATCTCCCGGGCCCCCGTCGCCCAGAGCACCTTCTCCGGCCCGGTCCGGTAGGCGTACCACGCGAGTGCGACCGCGACGAGCGACAGGACGAGCCCGATCCAGGGAAACGTGTGGTGGTACGCGTGGCGCGGCGCCTGAAGGGTGTAGAGGTAGTAGATGTAGTCGCCGCCGAACCCCAGCCAGGCAAAGAAGGCGACGAAGCCAACCACCAGCCAGAACGTGCGCCGGCGGTTGGCTTCCTGCTGTTGAAAGAGGTTGAGGGAGGTCTCTGCCGTCACGCCTTGGGCTTCGTGGAGAGGTCGACCTGCGGGACCGCCCGCTCCGCCTGGTCCTCGATTTCCCACAAGTCGGCGGGCTGCGCCCTGGCGACACCGGCCACCAGGTTGGTGGGGAACTGCTGCTGCTTGGTGTTGTACAGGGTCGCCGTGTCGTTGTAGAGCTGGCGCGCGAACGAGACCTTGTTCTCGGTCGACGTGAGCTCTTCCTGCAGCTGCCCGATGTTGCCGGTCGCCTTGAGCTGCGGATACCGCTCCACCACCACCATCAGTCGCTGCAACGCCGACGACAGCGCGTTCTCGGCCTGGCTGATCTGCTTGATGGCTTCGGGCCCGGTGGCGTTGACCTTCACCGCCTGGTTCCGCGCCTGGATCACCGCTTCGAGCGTGGACCGCTCGAAGTCCATCGCGCCCTTCACCGCGTTCACGAGGTTCGGGATGAGGTCGTGGCGCCGCTTGAGCTGCACGTCGATCTGCTTGAACGCGTTGAGCGTCTGGTTCTTGAGGGAAACGAGCCCGTTGTACGCGGCGACCAGCCAGACCGCGATCAGCAGGAGGACAATCAGGAAAACGAACCCCATGGACGCTCCCGGTTTGGAGAGTGTGCCGCCCTACGCGCTCGCGGGGGGCACGAGTTTCGCGAGCGTTTGCCGCACCGCGTCCGCCACGGCGTCATCCCCCGGCCCGAGACGGGCCAGCGGGTGCGCCGCCTCGACGTGCAGCTCGAGGCCGCGCCCCACCGGGATGCGGCGCCAGGAGCTGGGCGTCTCGGGGTCGCGCTCTGCGTCGCGCGCGATCCAGGCGGTGAGCGCCCGGCCCGACTTGCCGCGCGGCGAGCCGCCCTTGCTGTTCAGCGTCAGCCGGTCGGGCACGGGGAGCGACGCGCCCAGCGCCTGCGCCGCCCGGCGCTCCAGCACGTCTCCCGTCTGGTCCTTCATCTCCTTCGTGATGGCGGCGAGCGTGCCCCCTTCCATCTGGCGCAGCTTGATCCAGAGCAGCTGCAGGAAGTGGCGGTAGGAATAGGTGGCCGCCGTGCCGCGTCCTTCCGGCGGGCTCACGAGGCCCTGCGTCACGTAGAAGCGGATCGTCCGCTCGCTGGGCTGCGCCCGGGCCGCCGCGTTGATCGGGGTGATCCCCGACGAGTCGAGGATGGCGCCGACCAGTCCCGCGAGGTCCCGTAGGTTCCATGGCGCCAGGGTGCGGTACGCCCGCAGAACCTGCAGCGGGTCGTGTGGCGCCGCCCCCGCCCCCGTTCCGGCCCCCACCCCCGTCCCCGTCACGCCCCGGCCCCTCCCCGCTTCTCACGCTCGCCCTCGCCGAGCCGGAGCACGCCCGCGAGCCACTGCAAGATCTCGCTGACGTCGAACGGCTTGTGGATCACCGTGCAGCGGTGACGCTCCAGCCAGGTGCGCACGTCCTCGGTCGCGGCGTCCCCGGTCATGATGGCGATGCGTCCCTGGAGCACGGGCCAGCGGTGCACGATGGTGAGGTAGAGCGCGAGCCCCGACGTCGTCGGCAGATGGACGTCGAGCAGCAGGGCGTCGGCTTGCTCGGACGCGAGCAGCGCGTAGGCGGTTTCGGCGCTGCCGGCGCCGATCACGCGATAGCCGTGGCGCGCGAGCACGCGCTCCAGCACCCGCCGCAGTGGAGCCTCGTCGTCCACGATCAACACGGTCGGGGGCCGGGCGCTCATGAGGCGGCGGAGATCCCGGTCTCGGCGCCTTGCGGCGCGAGGAACCGCACGACCCGCTCCAGGGCTTCCTCGGGACTGAGCGACAGGCGCATCTCGCCGGCAGTCAGCCCGAGATACTCGCGCGCATGCAGCTGCAGGGTCTTCACCTGCGAGTAGCGGAGACGCTGAGCGACGTCTTCGACCGTGAACCCGGGGTCCTGGAGCAGCCGATAGGCGTACAGCACACGCGCCGCCGCGAGGAAGTGCCGCAGGGAGGGCAGGCCGATCCGCGTGAACCAGCGCTGGCAGGTGCGGCGGTCCACCCGCGCGCGCGCGGCCACCTGCCCGACGGTCTGCACCTCACCCGGCGACCGGAGCGCCTCCTCCAGCACCCAGCGCAGCTCGCTCGGCAGCGGCGCCAGGGCGCCCGCCAGTTGATTGAGCAGCTGCTGCGACGCGGAGCGCGCCTCCTCCCGCGCGAGCAGGTCGCGCAGCCGGGTCGCGTGGTCGTCGAATCGCGTGAACACCACGTGCCGGATGCCGCGCTGGCCCAGGGCCAGGAGCACTCCGGCAGTCTGCGGCGTGAGCGTCGTGTAGAGCATCAGCGGCAGGGACGGGAACAGCACCCGCAGCCGCTCGATCTCCTGGGTCCGCGCCTCGCCCGAGAGCAGGGGATCGACCACCGCCAGCTCGACCGGCCAGCGGCGGATGGTGGTGAGGGCGGCGTCCCAGGTCGGCGCGGCGATCACGCCGAACGCCGACGCGGCGGCCCGGCGCAGTCTCTGGTACTGAAGCTCGGGTACGGCGGCCAGAACTAGCATGGATGTCGCAAAATCGCCCGTCGATGCCGCGAAAATGCCCTAAAAATGAGTCCCACCCCCGCGCAGGTTAGGGCACCCACGGTGGGAGTCCTCACCCCAACCATGTTCGCGGAGGTCGTCATGTCTCCTCGCACCCGCACGCTACTCGTCTGTGTCTTTGTGTCCGTCGCCCTCGCTGCCGCCGCTTGTGCCGATGCCACCGGCCCCCGGCCGGACTCGCAGCCATGCGACTACCAAAACAGCAACACCTGTAAGTAACCTCGTCACCCGACGAGCTGCGCCAGCGAGGCCGACACCTCCCGCAGCTCTTGGGTGTCCAACACCGGCTCCGGGACTGCGGGGGGCTCCACCTGCTGGAGCTTCTCGCAGCCGACGAGACCGCCCTTGATTCGCGCGATCCGGAACTCGAACTCGTGCAACCCGGCCGCACCGGCAACCTCGAGCGCTCGCGCCATGAGCGCTTCCGCCCGACGAAACTGCCCGAACCGCGCCTGCCCGATCCCCTGTTTGATGTAGAAGTCCGCCAGGATGTTCGGCGGCATGTCGGGGACTCGGCCCTCGCACCGCTCCCGCCAGCGCGCGAACCCGACGCGGTCGCGGCGGTACGAGGCGCAGTGCATCAACTCGATCATCGCGTTGCTGGTGCTGTCCGGCGTACCCCCTCGGCGCACGACTTCCGACAGCGCCCGCTCCGCCACGACGTGGTCACCCAGGGTGAGGAGCATCGTCCCGACGTCACTAAGCGCGCGCAGCTGAGAGTCCTCGTCGTCATAGAGCTCAAACGCGCGCCAGGTGTGAGGGATCGCTTCCGCCGCCTGCCCCCTTTGGGCGAGCACGACGCCGATACCGTGCTCCGCCCGCGCCTCCGCGTCCCGCTCGCCCGCCGCACGCGCGTCCGGCAAAATCCCGCGCAACGCGCGTTCTGCCTCGGCGAGGTTGCCCCGACCAAGCACCGAGTTGGCGCGCCCGATCCGGCTGAGCAATTCGGAGTATCGGTCTCCTGCGATCGCGGCCAGCTCGCCCGCCTCCGCGTACGCAGCCTCCGCCTCATTGAACCGGTTCAGCTTGCGGTTCACGCGCGCGATCCGCAGCCGCCCCGCGACCGCGTCGGGTGACGACAGCCGCTCGCCTCCCACCTGCACCAGGGACGCGAGCACGTCGAGCGCCTCCTCCAGGCGCAGCTCGTCTTCGAGGAAGTGCGCGTACGCGAGCAGCGCGGGGGCGAGCAGCCGGACGTCCCCGAGCCGTCGCGCGTCGTCCACGCTCGCCACGAGGCCGTGCAGGTGGGCCCCTTCGGTCGCGGCGTCTCGCAGCTCGTGGCAGAACCGCTCCGTCGCCACCGCCTGATACCGGAAGGCGTCTTGAGACACGGGCTCGCCATCGGCGGCCAGCAGATCCACGAGTCGCAGCGCCAGGAATGCAGCCTGCCCGAGGCGCGCCTCGAGCGTGAGGGCGGACGACTCGGCGGCAATGCGCTGGAGAAAAATGGCGTGAGGTAGAACCTCGATCTGCTGGGGCGAAACCGGCATGGTCGGTGCCCTTCAGTGGAGAGCCAGTCGCTCTGGGCTGTGCCCCCTGCGGGCCAGCCGCCCGTGCCTTTGCAGCCGCAACTGCAACAGCGTCATAACATAGCCGTTCACGCCCCGCCCCGTTAGACCGCACGCTCTCGCGTTTTCTGGCTGTTCGCCGCGGGGTTCGGATGCCGGTTTTGCGGTCGCAACCCCTTCATTGGTGCGCATGTGTCGTGGCTATTCCCTGACCGAACTGACGGTCACCGTCGCTGTCCTGGGTCTCGGGACGGCCATCACACTGCCCCGGCTCAGGGGTGTGATGGACTGGGTCGTGCTGGACAGGGCCGCCCGGGACGTCACGATGGCCCTCGCTGTCGCGCGCCACGCCGCGGTCCTCGAGGGCTCCCGCAGCCGCCTCCTGATTGCGGCGGATTCGCTCCGCGTCGACCGGTGGGGACCGGCTGGTTGGGCGCCGTTTGCCCGCTGGGCGGGTCCGGCCGGCCACGCCGTGGAGCTCGAGGTCTCGAACCCGGAGGTAATCTTCGGCCCCATGGGGATCGGTTGGGGCGCGTCGAACACGAAGGTGGTTCTGCGGCTCAAGTCTCGGAGTGAAACGATCACCGTGTCCCGGCTGGGCAGGGTGAAACGGTGGTGACCGTTTGCAACCAAATCGCCGGGCTGTGCGTCTAAGAACAGGAACTTAGGGACAGGGGTAGGGGGGCGGGGGGAGAGGGTGGGGGGAGTGAAACCTTGAGCGCCTCTTCCCGTACAATACGAGGTCGCGGCCGAAGTGTGACGGCCACTTCGCCCGACCGCCAACCCGGGGAGCTTTCGGCCCCGGGTTTGGTTTTTGTACCGCGCGGACTTCGGAGCATTACAGGAATCGCTTCAGCCCCTCCTCGAACGGCAGCGGGTTGATTCCGAACACCGACTCGATCGCATTGGCGGGCGTGGCGCTGCCTTCGACGAGCATCTGTAGCTGGTCGCCCGTCAGCGGGGCAGCGGGCCCCAGGACATCGAATACGCCCGCGGCCGCCCGTGCGAGGCCGAGCGGGATGTGGACGAGCGGCCGCGGGTGGCGCGACGCCCGGCCGATCGCCAGCACGAACTCTTCATAGGTCAAGACCTGCGGCCCGCCGAGCTCGAACCCGCCCACGCGATCGGCCTGCTCGGCGGCAAGCGCGAACGCCAGCGCCACGTCCTCGATCCAGACGGGCTGCGTCGGGAAGCCGCCGTCGCCGAACACCGGGATCACGGGCGACCAGCGGTGCAGCCGCGCGAGCAGGCGGATGGGAGCGTTTTCCGGACCGCTGATGATCGACGGTCGAAAGATGGCGTGCGAGAGCCCGGAGCCTGCCACCAGCTGCTCGGCCTGCCACTTGGTGCGGTGGTAGCGCGTGGCGTCGGGAGCGTCGCGCGCTCCCACGGCGCTCATGTGGACGAAGCGGGGGACCCGGGCCTCGGCGGCCGCGGCGAGGACGGCGCGCGTCCCGTCGACGTGGACGCTCTGGAAAGTCGCGGCGCCCCGCTCGACGATGATCCCCACGAGATGGATCACCGCCTCGGCGCCGCGCGCCAGCCGCTCGAGCGCCCCGCGATCCCCGAGGTGGCCCGCTACGAGCTCGACGCCGGAGCCGGGGAGGAACCCGGCCCGCCCGGGATCGCGCGCGAGCGCCCGAACCCGCTGCCCCCGGCTCGCGAGCGTCGCGGCGATGTGTCGGCCCACGAAGCCGGTCGCCCCGGTGATCGAGATGACCACGGGAGAGCGCGGCGGCTCACTCCGGCGTGGCGGCGCCCTCGTCCAGGAACACGAGCGTCTGGCGCCCTGCCACGACCGCGGACAGCCCCGCGTAGACCTTGGGGTCGACGACCGTGCCCGCGAGGTCGGCCATGCGCTCCACGGCCTGCTGCGGCGCCATTTTCTCCTGGTACGGCCGGGGCGTGCAGAGCGCGTCGAAGATCTCTGCGGCCCCGATCACGCGGGCGCTGAGCGGGATCGCCTCGCCGCTCAGGCCGTCGGGGTAGCCCGTGCCGTCCCAGCGCTCGTGGTGGCTGCGCACCGCGCCGCTGATGTCGGTATGGCGCGTCAACGGGGCGAGAATCTGGGAGCCGATGATCACGTGCTGTTTCACGTGCTCGAACTCTTCCTGCGTGAGCGGGCCCTGCTTGTTCAAGACCGACTCGCGGGTCCCGATCTTCCCGATGTCGTGCAGCCGCCCGGCGGTCCGGACGTGCTCCACGGCCTCCTCCGGCATCCCCAGCTGGTGGGCGATGGTGGCGGCCAGATCGGCGACCCGCGCCGAGTGCCCGCGCATGTAGGGGTCCTTCGCCTCGAGCGCGTTGACCAGGGCCTCGAGCGTCACGACCGAGATCCGCTCGATCTTCATGCGCTCGCGCTGGAGCTCCACGGTGCGCGTCGTGACCTCTTCTTTGAGCCACTGGCTGAGCTCGCGGTCCTCGAGCAGCACCTGTTGCCGCTTCAGGGCGCGCTGGACCGCGAGCCCCAGGTTGACGAGCTCGATCGGCTTCGTGAGGTAGTCCATCGCGCCCCGCTGCATGCACATGACCGCGCTGGTGGCGTCGTTGACGGCCGAGAGCATCAGGATGGCGAGATCGGGCGCCACCTCGAGCGCCTTGGGCACGAGGTCGATGCCGGACGTGCCCGGCATGCGAACGTCGCACAGCATCAGTGCGATGCGGTGCCGCTGGAGCTGCTGCAGCGCCTCGTCGCCCGACCCGGCGGCGTACACCTCGAACTGCTGCTGCGTCAGGAACTTCTT
>DASPXO010000050.1:0-3753 GCA_035637235.1 Gemmatimonadales bacterium
TTTCGTGGAAGCTGTATGGGTTGTCGGGACACTTCACGGTCGAATTCGTCGCGTGCATCAGGCCGTTCGGATTATCCTTCCACAACCACACGTGTAGGTCCCAATGGTGGAGCTCGACGGGCAGCACGGGCGCGTGTCCCTCCATTGGGCCGTCGAGCTTGGTGCCGAAGATCGACAGCGCTTCCTTCGAGACCGCGGTCGGGACGAACCATTCAGCCGCGACGAGCCGCAGCCGCGGCCCAACCGGTTCGTAGATCAACACCTGTGGCTTGAGCGAGTCGAGCTTCGGGCCGATCAGCGCCGGATTGAGGAAGTGCACGCCCATGCCACCGGGCCTATACGCCATCTTCCCCATTCCACCGCCGCCCTTTGGATAGTCCACGCAACCGACCGTCGAGAAGTAACCGTCGCGGACCGCCGCGATGGGATCCCGATATTTGTCGAGCGCGGCCCGCGTGGCAGTGAGGTTTGCGGGTAACTTTGGGAGCGCCTGCTGCATCTGCGCATTGGCCGCATCAGTCGCGGCGATCATTCCCGCGACACCTAGCATGGCCAACGTGCAGCGCTGCGATTGGATGCCGCTATACGTCTGTTGCACGAGGTCTCTGGGCGGGCGGAGGCCGATAACCTTGCTGGCCAGGCAGGCGGTGTCAATACCACTGCCAACACTGCTTTGTGACCGGGACCGGCGAGGCTCCTCGGCCAGTCGAGGGCGTGGTATCTTCCTTGCGAACCCGCGCGGTGGGGCGGGATGCTCAACGGGCCCCGGTGCTCGACGCGACTTTGGATCCGGGAATGGTGGTTCGAGCCCACCGGGGCCAATCGCCGTCGTTCGCGTGGTGAGCCGGAACCATTCTCAGATCGGAGCCGCTGCATGTCAAAAGACTCAAAGAGCGAAGTGCGGAAACTGGCCGCCCTGGTGAAGAAGAACGCCGCCAAGGTCGCCAAGACCAAGAAGAAGGCGCAGCGCAAATACGACCCCACGCTGCCGCCCGAGACGACGGATGAAGACCTCGAGCGGCGCGACTTCTTCTCGGAGATGAAGAAGCGGGAGTTCTGACGCGCCTCCCCGGCTCAGGAGCCGCCGGGACGCCGCGCCCGCAGCTCTGCGACGTTATGATCCCAGACTGTTTGCTGCTCGGGGGTCAGCACCGCGCGAATCTCCGCGTCCTGGCTGTGCATCAGTTCGCGTATCTTCGTCCGCGTCGCCGAGTCGGGAGGAGTGCCGCGCGTCATCGCGGGCATCTGGCCGCGGTAGCGCGCCACGATGGAGTCGACCTTGGCCTGCTGCTCGGGCGCCAGGGTGATGTCCTTCAGCTCGACCTGCACGCGCCGCGCCGCGAACCCCGCCGGCATGCCCCGGCTCCCCGAACCGGGCGCCGGCGCCGGATTCTGGGCCAATGCCGGGGATGCAACGAGCGCTAGGGCGGCCGCGGCCACCAATGCAACGGGGAATCTCATACGTCCTCCAGAGTGACGAAGTGGGACCGACTTCACCCAGAGGGTACGGCTACCCCGGACGGTTCGTTTTGCTCCGCGGCTCCGCGCAGCACTCGCTTCACGGCGAGCGCTTGGGCGGGTTGGTCCTGCGTACCTGCACCGCTCCGGCGTCCCGCCGGGGGGGCGGGTCGCCGGCGGTGGGCGCGGCACGGCGCTGTGCCCGCCGGAGTTCCGCGAGCGCCAGCGGGTACTCGTAGTACGACCGTGTGCCGTGGGCCTGGACCCACTGGAGGTGCGGGAGGGCCGCGGCCGTCCGGCCCGAGAGCATCAGGTCCACACCGACGTAGGTCCGCGCTTCCGTCATCTTGTCGTCGTTCGTCGCCAGGGCCATCAGCTCCGCCGGGCCGATGGCGCGCTGGAGGTACCTGAGCGCGGGGTACGGCCAGACCGCCGTGTCCACGCGCTGGGTCCAGGCGGCCAGAAACGCCACGGCGTCCGAGTCCTTCCGCTGCGCCCGCAGTGCCAAGGCGGCGATCACCACGGCGTAGGCGGAATGGTCGTCGCGCGCGCCGGCCAGGTCCAGGAACTTCACGGCGTCGGCGTATCCTGCGGCCGCGTCGCGCGCGCCGAGGCTCACCCACGCCCGTCCCTCGTAGCGGTACGGCGAGCGGGGCTCGAGCGCGATGGCCTTCGTGTAGTCCGCGCGCGCGGACGCCGCGTCTCCCAGCGTGGCCCGCGCGAAGCCGCGATCGGCCCAGGCGATGGCGTAGCTCGAGTCCGCCCCGATGGCCCTGGAGTAGTCCGCGACCGCGCCGGTCGGGTCGTTCTTCTGCAGCCGGACGTCGCCGCGATTGTCGTACGCCCTGGCGTATGCCGGATCGGCCTCGACGGCCTTCGTGTAGTCCGCGATCGCCCCGTCCAGGTCGCCCTTCAGCTTCCGCGCGAGGCCGCGATTGTTGTACGCATAGGCGTACCGCGGTTTCAATTCGAGGGCCCGCGTGTAGTCCGCGATCGCCCCATCCAGGTCGCCTTTCTCCCGCCTCCGGTTGCCGCGATTGTTGTACGCGCCCGCGTCGCCCGGCTTGAGCTCGATGACCTTGGTGTAGTCGGCGATGGCGCCCTCGGGGTCGCCCTTGGCCTCCCGGGCGAGCGCGCGATCGAAGTAGGGCGTGTCCCAGTCGGGGGTGATCTCGATCGCCTGCGTGTAGTCGGCGATGGCGCCGTCCACGTCCCCCTTGTCCATCCGCACGTCGCCGCGATTGTCGTACGCTCTGGCGTAGCGGGGATCGAGCTCGAGGGCCTTATCGTAATCCGCCACCGCGCCGGCCAGGTCCTGCTTCGCGCGGCGCGCGATGCCGCGGTTGTTGTACACCTTCGCGTTCTGCGGGTCGAGCTCGATGGCCCGGCCGTAGTCGGCGATCGCCCCGTCCGGGTCTCCCTGGTCCTCCCGCGCGATGCCCCGGTTGTTGAAGTAGTTGGACTTGCCCGCGTCCCGCTCGATCGCTTTGGTGAAGTCGGCGATCGCGCCGGCGACGTCGCCCTTCCGCTTTCGGGCATTCCCGCGATCGTAGTACGCCGTCCCATCCGCAGGGTCGAGCTCGATCGCTCTGGTGTAGTCGGCGATGGCGCCGTCATAGTCGCCGCTGTCGAACCGGGTGTTTCCCCGGGTCACGTAATCGCCGGCTGTCTCCGGCTGCTGCGCGCGCGCCAGCGCGGGCGCGGCGCCGAGCACGACCCAGGCCAGCAGCACGACGGCTCGTCTCATGGCGGTCTCCACGGTCTAGGAGGGCGCGGCAGGAAGGGTGGAACGGCGCAATCTCGCTCAAGTCTGCCGGCCTTGGCGGGGACCTGGCTCCCCAGCGCGGTGTGACGGAGGTCATTGCCCCGGCGACCTTCAGACTCCTGATGGCCCGGGTGGCATCGAGTGCTGCGGCGACGCACATTCATCTTGCATCAGCCGCTCACGGTTTCCCCTAGAGCCACGAGCCATGACGGATCATCTCACCCGACGAGATTTCCTGACGGCGGCGAACGCGCTGGCCGCGACCGCCCTCTGGCCAGCCGTGGCAACGGCACACCCGCGCCGTGCTCGCCCCGCCGACGGCACTGTCGTCCTGTTCCAGGGCGACTCGATTACCGACGCCGGACGCGACCGCAGCGTGGCGGACCCGAACGTGGCGCGCGCGCTCGGCGCGGGATACCCGCTGCTCGTCGCCTCGGCTGCGCTCGCCGCGCATCCCGATCGCACGCTCCGGTTCTACAATCGCGGCGTGAGCGGCAACAAGGTGCCCGACCTCGAGCAGCGCTGGGCGG
>DASPXO010000051.1:0-9443 GCA_035637235.1 Gemmatimonadales bacterium
AATCGTGTGATGCGGCGCGCGGAACGGCCGCCGGGCCACGAGGGACTCGCCGAGCGGCAGCACACCGGCGACGGAGTGGATCTTCGTGGTTTCCAGCGCCTCGTCGAGACTCATCCTGGGGAGGATCGTCGGGAGCCGGCGTGCCAGCATGGTCTTGCCACTCCCGGGCGGGCCGATCATCAGGATGTTGTGCCCGCCCGCCGCCGCCACCTCGAGCGCCCGCTTCGCGTGCGCTTGGCCCTTTACCTCCGCGAAGTCCACATCGTCCCTCGCCCGCTCGGCGAACAGCGCCCCGAGGTCCACCTGCGCCTCCGGGAGCTCGCTCCGCCCGTCGAGGAAATCCGCGAGCTCGGCGAGCGTCCCGGCGCCGAGCACGTGGATGCCCGAGACGACCCCGGCCTCGGCGAGGTTCTCGCGCGGCAGCACCACAGCCTCCAGCCCGGCGGCGCGGGCGGCGAGGGCCACGGGCAGGGCGCCGCGCACCGGCCGGATCGCCCCTTCCAGCCCCAGCTCGCCCAGCACCGCGACCCGGCCCAGCCGCTCGGCGGAGATCTGCTCCGTGGCCGCCAGCACGCCGAGGGCGATCGGCAGGTCAAACGCCGAGCCCTCCTTGCGGATATCGGCCGGGGCGAGGTTCACCGTGATGCGCTTCAGGGGAAACAGGTAGCCCGAGTTCGCCAGCGCCGCGAACACGCGCTCCCGCCCCTCCTTCACCGCCCCCTGCGGCAGCCCGACGGTCACGAACGTCGGCAGGCCGTTGGCGATGTCGGTTTCGACGTCCACCAAATAGGCGTCGATCCCCAGCACGGCGGCGGAGCGGACGCGGGCGAGCACGTGACTCACCCCCTGACCCCCGCTCCGCAGGGCGGAGAGGGGGGACGCGACAACGCCGAGCGTGGGTACATGAGGCTTAACGATGTGAGGAAGGTGCGCCGCGGCCGTCATCAAATCAGCGCAGGATGAGGCTGTGTTGTTGCGCGCCGGACCTCACCCCCGGCCTCACCCCCTGACCCCCCGGACCCTCCCTCCCTGGCCCCCACTCCGCATGGCGGAGAGGTTGGCCTCACCCCCTGGCCCCCTCTCCACGTTGTGGAGAGGGGGAACGAAAAAGGAAGCGCCATGCGTGAAAAAGCTCCTCCTCGCGTGAATCGGATCCGACAGCGAGACCAGCCTCGTGCTATGGTGTCGGCATGAGATTGCGGCGCCGGCTAATCCCGCGGCGTAAGCTCCAGCACGCGCGTGCGCTGCGGCAGGACCCGACTCTGGCCGAGCGGCGCGCGTGGGACCTCCTCCGAGACCGGCGGATGTTCGGCCTCAAGTTCCGCCGCCAGCATGTGATCGCCGGGTTCGTGGTGGACTTCTACTGCGCGGAGCTGCGGCTCGTGCTTGAGCTTGACGGACCCGGACACACCGACGCGATACAGAGGGACTACGACGCGGCTCGCACAGCCCACCTGGAATCGAGAGGGCTACACGTAATCCGACTCAAGAACGACGCGGCACGCGAGGCAGCTCTGAGAAGCCTGCTGGAAGATCTCACCCGTCGTTCCCCCTCTCCACAACGTGGAGAGGGGGTCAGGGGGTGAGGTTCCCCTCTCCACAACGTGGAGAGGGGGTCAGGGGGTGAGGTCTGGGGTCAGGGGGTGAGGTCCGGGGTCAGGGGGTGACGTCCCCCTACCGCAGCAGCATGTCGTGCGCGCCCGCGGGCCCCGTCGGGAAGTGCAGGAAGTCCGGCTTGAAGGTCTCGTCGATCTTCATCCCCTCGGGGCCGACGTGCACCAGCCAGGCGCCGAACTGGACGTTCCCGTCCAGCGACGACAGGAGCGAGTTCGTGACATAGAGCCGCCTGCTGTCCGGCGTCAGCTTCATCATGTTGGGTTGAGGGATCGCCACCTCGCTCACGAGCTTCGGGCTCTTCGGGTCCGCGATGTCATACTGCTGCACCTTCCCGAGACCCCACAGGGAGACATAGAGGTAGCGGTTGTCGTAGCTGACCCGCATGTCGGCGGGGGTGGCGTTCTCGGGCAGCTGGATCACCTGATGGAACTCGAGCTTCCCGTCCTTGTCCGCGTCCTCCCAGTGCCACACGGCATTCCCGAACGCGGCGTTGGTGAACCCGCCCAGCCCCTGCGGGCCGTGCATCCACCGGACCTCGAGCGGGGCGGGACCCGTTTCCTGCACCTGGAGGATCTTCTTCTCCTTCCAGTCCCAGACCACGACGTCCTTCCCGGAGTGCTGTGGGTGGTCCCCCGCCTTGACGTGACCGGGGTGCGCCCAGCTCGAGGTGATCATGCGGTTCATCTCGAGCTTGACCCCGATGTCGTACATGTAGCCCGGCTGTCCGTCGGGCCGGACAACGGGCCAGGCTTGCTTGAAGGTCCCGTCGTCGTCCACCAGGACGAGGGCGCCCGGACCGCCTCCGCCCACCTTGCCGAGCATCGCGAGCAGGACGCCGCCCGGCACGGCGTACATCGTGTGCGGACCGCTGTAGCCGGTGGGATCGAGGTCCACGGTCTTGATCAGTTTCGGCTTCCGAGGATCGGTCTTGACGTCGTAGATGAACAGCTTGTTGGAGAACATCCCCGCGCCCAGGATCCGGTCGGCGTTCGCCGTGTAGCCGAAGTGGTGGGCCTCGTTCGCCGCCGAGTTGGTCGGGACGGTCGCGACGATCTTCCCGTAGGATCCGGATTTCTGGTCGACGTCGACCACGGCGAGGAAGTCGCTCTCCTTCTGGTCGCCGTCGCGCGTCCAGACGTAGAGCAGCTTTTCCCGGTCGCCCGCCCGGAGCGGGCTTCGGACGAACACCGACTCGTCCAGCGGCACGCTCGCGTTCGTGGCCGCGACCAGGGGGAGCGCGGCGACCAATGCGGCGATTCTGGCGCGCATGGTTTCCCTCCTTGCAGTTCCGCCACCGTACCTCGATGCCGAGGCCTCGCGGTGGACGTGGCCTCGAGGGTCTCAAGCTGGCAGCTATTGCATACGATGTCCAGCCGACTCGACCGCGTGGGCAACGGAAGTGTTGCTCACCGGCTACAGACCGGGCAGCTGGACCACCAACTCAGCGCCGACGGGGGCCTGCAGTTCAGCTTTCGGCAGGCATGCTTCCTGCCTCTGCACTCGTCGACTCGTGCAGAAAACACTGACTGTGACGAAACGCAAGGACTCCACCCTCATCGAGCTGACGATCGTGATCGCGATCATCGGCCTGGTGACCGCCATCGTGGCTCCGAGGCTCACCCGAATCAGGGAACGGGCCCAGGTCGCCGCGATGAAGTGGGATCTCCGGCATCTGAGGACCGCCGAAGAGTATTACCTGCTTGAAAACCAGCGGTACTCGACCAACCTGGCGAAGTCCTACACCGTCTCGGCTGACAACGAGATGCCCCGCATCACCCTGACGCCCGACGGGTGGCGCGCGTCGATCAGGCGCCGCAACACGACCCTGATCTGCACGGTATTCGTCGGATCGACCCCCCTCCTTCCCGCGAGCAAAGAGGGCACGCCGGCCTGCCTGAAGGCGTGAGCCAACACCCCCGTTCCCCCTCTCCACGAAGTGGAGAGGGGGTCAGGGGGTGAGGTCAGCGCTCGACCACCTTCGGCATCACCGGTATGCCGGGCGCCAGCACCTCCAGCCCCCCGACGACGACCTGCACGCCCACGTCCACACCGCTCGCGATCTCGACGAAGCCCGGCGTTCGCACACCCAAGTCGACCCGGCGCCGGTCCGCCTTCCCCTCGTTCACGACCCAGACGAAGTTCGCGCCCTCGGTCGGTACCACGGCATCTTCGGGGATAACCACGGCCTTGGGGCGCACGGCCGTCACCAGCCGGGCCTCGATGAACATCCCCGGCTGCAACAGCCGCTCGGGATTGGGCACGCGGGCCTTCACCAGGATGGTGCGGCCCGGGAGCTGCACGACCGGGTCCACGAAGTCCACCGTGCCGGTAAAGTCCCGACCGGCGATGGCGGCGACGCGGAACGCCACCCGCTGCCCGGGGCGCAGCTGGCGGGCGAACCGCTCGGGCACCTGGAAGGAGGCGCGCTGCGGGTTCACGGTGTGGAGCGAGGCGAGCTTGGTGCTCGAGGTGACGTAGTCCCCGAGGCTGATGTACCGCTGCCCCACCACGCCGGCGAACGGCGCCCGCACGGTCGTCCGCTCCAGCCGGATCCGCTGCAGATCGTACTGCGCCTGCGCGCTCCGTGCCGTCGCTTCCGCCTGCTCCAGGTCCGCGGCGGACGAGGCGTTCTGCTGCATCAGGTCCTTGGCGCGCGCCAGGGCCTGTTGGGCGAGGTCGCGCTGCGCCTCGAGCTGAGCCACCTGGGCCCGGAGCTGGGCGTCGTCCACCTTGAACAACGGGGTTCCCTCGGCGACCTCCTGTCCTTCGCGGACCAGGATTTCGACGATCCGCCCATCCACTTCGGGGCGGAGGTCGATCGATTGCACCGCTTCGATCTGGCCGGTAGCGGCGATCTCGTCGCGGACCGTGTCGGCGCGCGCGACCACGACCTCGACCGGGAGGCCCATAGGGCCGCCTCCACCTGCGCCTGCCCCGGGCCCACCAGCCCGGGTCTTTTCGCAGCCGCCGAGTGCGACGGCGGCACCAAGCAGCAGCATGATCCTCGCGTTCATCTTCACTTTGGTTCCTGTTCAGGATAGAGACGCCGGCCCAAAATGGCTTCCAACGCCGCGAGGGCGAGGCGCGTCGCATAGCGCGCCTGTACCAGGCCGGATTCCGCGTCGTCCAAGTCGGACTGCGCCTTGAGCAAGTCGAGAATGTTGGTCGCGCCGGCGCGGTAGCGGCTCTGCTGCACGCGGAAGTTCTCGCGCGCCACCGCTACGGCCTGAGTGGCGATGTCGGTGCTGGCGCGCGCCGTGGTAAACAGGTCGTAGGCCGCGGTGACGTCCCGCCGGACCGAGCGTTCCATCTCGTCGCGGATTGCCCGGAACACGTCGTGGTTCACGCGCGCCTGGCTGACGGCGTTCTCCCGCTGGAAGTTGTCCCACACCGGGAACGCCACCGTCAACGTGAGCTGCGAGAACTTGGCGCGTTCCGGGTAGAAGTGGTTGTCGAACGCTATCCCCGTGCCCGTGAGACTGGCGTGCGGCAGGTAGGCACCGAGGCGCGCCCGGAAGCTGGCCGCGGCGGCACGCTCGTTCGCGCGCGTCTGCCGATACTGCGGGCCCTGCAGGGCCGCCTCTTCGACAGCGGCATCGAGCGGCAGAGGAAGTGTGCTCGGGAGCACGCTGTCCAAAGGCGCCGCGTCAACCGGCCCGCTCGCCCCCACGCGGCTCCCCAGCGTGAGGCGCGCGACCCGGAGATCGGTCTCCCGGAGCAGCAGCCCCACGCGTGCCCGCGCGAACTCCAGCTGCAGTTGCAGAGAATCGGTCTGTACCGCCGCGCCCGCGGCCACGCGCGCCCGTGCCACGGCGAGCTGCTGCTCGGCCCGCTGCACGCGTTCCCGCGCCACGCGCAGCAGCTCGCCCCCCGACAGCACGGCGTAATAGGCCGCCTCGGTGGCCAGCGCCGCCGCGAACCGAGCGCGCAGCTCGCCCGCATGCGCGCCGTCCAGCGCCGCTGCGGATCGGCTGAGCTCGGCGACCTTTTGCCCGCCTGTGAACAGATCGTACCGCGCGCTCACCTGCGCCTGCACGGAGTACCGCTCGGGCTTGAGCGTGCCGAAGTTGAAGAACGCCGGCGTGTTCTGTGTCGCGTCCGTCTGCACGGTGACGGCCGGCACGAGAAATACCGCGAACGCGCTGCGCCGCGCCCAGACCGCGTTGTCCGCCTGGCCGAGGGCTGCCACATAGTTCGGATCGAGCCCCGTAGCCCGTCGCACGGCTTCGGCGAGGGTCACGGTTGGCAGCGAGTCGTCCACCCCGGAAGGGGTGGCGGGGGCCACCACCTGGAGCTGGAGCTGCAGCGCCGCGACCAGGGCCAGCATCAGTCCGCCTCCACGGGCCACGCCGCGCGCAGACCGCCAGCCTCTCGCGCCGTCAGACGGTCCAACAGCACGTAAGCCACCGGTACGACAAACAGCGTGAGGACCGTGGAGAAGAGAATCCCGCCCACGATGGCGTAGCCGAGTGGCCGGCGCGAAGTGGAGCCCGCGCCGAGTCCAATCATCACCGGGATCGCGCCCATGATCGTCGACACCGACGTCATGAGGATCGGCCGCAGCCGGATGCGACCCGACTCGAGCACCGCGGCGACGGTGTCGAGTCCCTTTGCCTTGAGCTGGTTGGCGTACTCCACGAGCAGGATCGAGTTTTTGGTCACGAGACCGATCAGCAGCACCATGCCGATCTCGCTGTACAGGTTGATCGTCCCGCCCGGGCGATGCAGGAGGGCAGCCAGGAGCAGCGTCGCGAGCGCGCCGGTCACCGCGAGCGGCACCGCCAGCAACACGGTGAACGGGTGCACCAGCGACTCGAACTGCGACGCGAGCACCATGAACACCACCAGCAGCGCCACGCCGAAGGCGAAATAGAGCGCGCCACCGCTCTCCTTGAACTCGCGTGAGTCACCCGCCAGTGCCGTCGTGCTTCCCGGCGGCAGCACCTGCCGCGCCAAGCGATCGAGTGAATCGAGCGCCTCACCCTGGGCGAACGGAGGGATCAGCGAAGCCGACAGCGTAAACGACGGCACGCGGTTGAAGTGGTTGATCTGCCTCGGGCCGACTCCCTCCACGACATTCGCCAGGGCGCCCAGTTGCACCAGCTGCGCGCCGCGTCCGCGCAAGTAGATCCCCGACATGTCGCTCGGCGTGGCCCGGTGAGTGGGATCGAGCTGTACCATCACGTAGTACAGCTTGTCGTTACGGGTGAACGTGCTGACCCGGCGGCCGCCGAGGAACGTCTGCAGGGCGGCCGCGACGTCGCGCACCGGGACCCCGAGGTCCTCCGCGCGGTCCCGGTCGAAGGTGACGCGCAACTCCGGCTTGTTGACACGCAAGTCGGTGTCCACGTTCGTGAGACCCTTGATGGCGCGCGCCCGCGGCACGAGCGTGTCCATGGCCTGCGCGAGCCGCGCGAAATCCGGATGCTGCACCACGAACTGCACCGGCTGGCTGAACCCGAGCGCTCCGGGGCTGTACGGGAACGCCCGGAGACCGGCGATCCCGAAGAGCTGGGGGAACAGCAGGCCAACGAGTTGCTGGACGCTATGTTGGCGTTCGCTCCAATCTTTGAGGATGACGCCGACAAACGCCCGGTTGACGCCCCCGGCGAATCCGCCGATGATCGTGAAGTACCCTTGGACATCCGGGGTCCTGGCGATGATCTGCTCGACCTGGCGCACGTAGCCGTTCGTGTATTCGAGCGATGAGCCCTCGGGCGCGGATGCTACCACGAGGAAGAACCCCCGGTCGTCATCCGGAATGAGCTCCTGCTTCAGGTTCTTGTACAACACGAATGCCAGGGCCACCGTCACGACCGTCCCGGCCACCACGAGGCCCCGATGCCGCAGCGCGGTCTGCAGCAGCTTGGCGTAGCGATCGGCGACGGCATTGAAGCCTCGCTCCAATAGCTTGAAAATCGCCCCATGCTCGTGCGGCACCCGCAGCACTTTGGCGCACAGCATCGGCGTCAACGTCAGGGCAACGAATCCCGAAATCACCACGGCACCGGCGACCGCGATCCCGAACTCGCTCAACAGGCGTCCCGTCGAGCCGCGGAGGAACCCGAGCGGCGTGAACACGGCCACCAGCGCGATCGTCGTCGCGATCACCGCGAAGCCGATCTCTTTGGTGCCGTTGACCGCGGCCTGCTCCGGCGCCTCGTTCAACTCCTCCTGGTGCCGGTAGGCGTTCTCGAGCACGATAATGGCGTCATCGACCACGATGCCGATGGCGATCGTGAGCGCGAGCAGCGTGAAGTTATTGATCGAATAGCCGAGGAAATACATGACGGCGAACGTCGTCACGATCGACGCCGGGATCGCAAGCCCGGGGATCACCGTCGCCCGCAGGTTCCGCAGGAACACGAAAATGATCAGCACGACGAGGATCGCCGCGATCAGGAGCGTCAGTCGAGCGTCGTTGATCGAGTGCGTGACGAACACAGACCCATCGAACGCGATTTCCAGCTTCACGCCCGGGGGCAGCGTCTGCTGGATCCCGGGGATGGCCTCGCGAATGCGCTGCGCCACCTCGATGAGGTTCGCCTTGGACTGCCGGACAACGCCGATGGCGACCGCGGGATTCCCATTGTAGCGGAAGATCGAGCGATTGTCCTCGGGCCCGAGCTCGACGTTCGCCACATCCTTGAGCTTGACGACCTGCCCGCCCTGACTCGTGACGACCATCTCCCCGAATTCCCGCGGCGTCTTCAGCTCGCCCAACGACCGGACCGAGAACTCCCGCCGCGTCGATTCGATTCGACCGGCGGGAATCTCGACGTTGCGCGCGTCGATCGCGCTCTCCACGTCCTGCACGGTGAGGCCCCGTGCCGACAGCTGGTCGGGCTGCACCCACACTCGCATCGCGAAGCGCCGCTCGCCGTAGACTCCCGCGCTGCCGACACCCGCTAGACTCTGCAGCCGCGCCTTGACCAGGCGGTCGGCGACGTCGGAGAGCTGCATCAGGTCGTAGTTCGGGCTACTCAGGGCCAACCAGAAAAACGGCTGCGCGTCGGCCTGTTGCTTCGCGATCACCGGCTCGAGCACGTCTTCTGGAAGCCGCCCCCGCACCCGCGACACCTTGTCGCGCACGTCCTGTGAGGCGATGTCCACGGGCCGGTCGAGGTTGAACTCCAGCGTGATCTGGCTGTTCTCCTCGGAAGAGGAGCTCGACAGGGTGCGCAGTCCCTGGATCGTGGAAAGCTCCTCTTCGAGCACGTCGGTCACCGCGGTTTCCACAACCTGCGCGTTGGCGCCGGGAAGCGTGGTCGAGACCGAGATGATCGGCGGGTCGATGTCGGGGAGCTCGCGCACCGACAGCCGGGTGTACCCGATGACGCCGAACAGCACGAGGGCCGCGCTCATCATGCTGGCGAGCACGGGGCGGCGGATGGAGATATCGGAGAGAATCATGGGCGCGTCTCGTGTTGAACTGGGAAAGCAGCCGGGCTCGTGTGACCTACGCGTCCTGAGGACGTGTCGTTCCGCACGTTACAGAACAGTAACAGGGGGCATCGGGGGCATGGACCGGCAGGCCGGCCGCCCCGCTTGTCACTACCCAACCCAGCGTCGCGCCTGTGTGGCCCGCCCCCCATTGCGTCGAATCAGGGTCTGCGAACTCGACCAGCGCCTGCTGACCCCCATACCCTGCTGACGACGATATGGGGACCCGAACGTATACCGAAAGCCGCCAAAGCCGCAAGGGCCACCGAAAATTTTCCCTGGACTACCTGGCACAGCACCTCAGCCCGGAGTCCTTCGTGCGGATTCATCGCTCGCGCATCCCCAATCTCGAAGCCGTTGAGGCGTTCGAGCGACACGACGAC
>DASPXO010000052.1:0-12856 GCA_035637235.1 Gemmatimonadales bacterium
CCCGCTCGAGCCGCTCGAAGTGGAGCGCGATGTCGCCGTGACGCTGGGTGCGCCCGAGCCGCAGTCCGGGTCACGCGCCCCGGTGGACGTGCGGCAGGACATCACCCTCGATTCGGGTCTTCCCCCTGAGGCGTCGCCTCCACCTGAGGCAGCGCCTCCCCCTAGGGCGGCGCCCCCTCGGGCGGCGCCCCCTCCGGAGTCCCCCCCTTCGGGGCTCCCGGCAGCCGCCGCCCACGCCGACGCGGCGCCGGCTGGCGCCGCGATTCTACCCCCGCTGGTCGAGTTGGAGCGCAACCCTGGCGCGCCCAACGTGGACAGTGTGCTCGCCGGACTGGTCCGCAAGGTCGAGGTGATGGTGAAGAGCGAGCCGGCCGAGCAGCTGCTCCCGATCATCCTGGCGGTCGTGCGCAACGAGCAGCGCGTCCCCGAGGGGAGCAGCGCGCGGCGCCACTACGGGATCGCCCTGCGGCGCATCTACAGCAAGGCGGTGCTCCAGGTGCTCGCGCAGCTGGTGGCCACGCCCCACCGCACCGAAGCGATGGTCGCCCTGCAGCGCGCTCGCGACGCAGCCGTGGAGGTGCTGTTCGACACGCTGGTTGCCGCGCGGACGGTGGGCGAGCGGCGCGCGCTGTTCGACGCCCTGACGGAGATGACGCAGGGCACCGAGCAGCTCGTGCACGTGCTCGATCACCCGGAGTGGTTCGTGGTGCGCAACGTCGCCGAGCTGCTCGGCGAGCTGGGGATGGAGGAGGCCGTCCCGGGCCTCGGCCGGCAGCTCGACCACCCGGACGAGCGGGTGCGCAAGGCGGTGGCGCTGGCGCTCGCGAAGATCGGCACACGCAGCACCGCCGAGCCGCTGCGGCGGGCTCTACGGGACAAGTCCCCTGACGTGCGGGTCCAGGTGGCCCTCGGGATCGGCGGGCGGAAGTCGATCGCGCTGGCGATGCCCTTGGTGGTGGCGATGGAGGACGAGAAGGACGACGCGGTGGCGCGCGAGCTGATTCTCGCCCTCGGGCGGATCGGCAGTCCCGACGCCGTGCAGGCCCTGATCAAGTACTCCCAGCCTGCCGGCCGGTTGTTCGGCCGCAAGTCGCCCCAGCGGCGCCTCGCCGCCGTCGAGGCGCTGCGGATCGTCGCCACCGCGCCGGCCATCGGCACGCTCGAGGGCCTTGCCGATGACGGCGACAAAGACGTGAGGGCGGCCGCCCGGGCCGCCCTCGCGGACGTCGAGCAGAAGCGGCGTGGCTGAGGCCTCCGTTTCGGCCGCGGGCGCGAGCGGGGCTCTCTCCCGTCAGCACGGAATGAAGTTGACCGCGGGATCGAGCCGCCGGGCGAACGCGGCGAGCAGCCGGGCGGCCCGCTCGAGATCATCCGCGGCCACCATCTCGTTCGGGCTGTGCATGTACCGGTTGGGAACGCTCACCAGGCCCGTCGGAATCCCCCGCAAGGCGTTGTAGATCGCGTCCGCGTCGGTGCTGGTGTCGTGCGGCGCCGCCTGGATGCTGTAGGGAATCTTTTCCCGCTCCGCGCACTCGACCAGCAAGTCAAACACCACCGGGCTCACCGACGAGCCCCGCGACAGCACGGGGCCGCCCCCGAGCTTGTGCTCCCCGGTGCGCTTCTGCTCGGCGCCCGGGTAGTCGGTCGCGTGCGTGACGTCCACGACGAGAGCGACGTGGGGGTCGAGACCCACCGCGCTCGTGCGCGCCCCGCCCCCCGTCCAGGCGATCTCTTCTCGCGTCGTCGCCACCGCGAACACCGCCGCGTGCGGGGGACGGTCCTGCGCGAGCAGCCGGAGCACCTCCGCCACCACGTAGGCGCCGATGCGGTTGTCGATGCTGCGCGAGACGATGCGCCGGTTCGGGAGCTCCTGGACGGCGGCGTCCAGCACCGCCGGGTCCCCCACCCGGACCCGCTCCAGCGCCTCGGCCTTGCTCGCGGCGCCGATGTCGATCCACAGGTCCTTGATCTTGGAGGCCTTGTCCAGGTCTTCCTTCTTCATCAGGTGGATCGCCTGCTTGCCGATCACACCGCGCAGCGGCCCTTTCGGCCCCGCGATCACCACCCGCTGGCCGACGAGCACTTGCGGGTCCCACCCGCCGATCCCGGCGAAGTAGAGGTAGCCGTCGTCGTCCACGTGCGTGATCTGCAACCCGATCTCGTCGATGTGGCCGGCGAGCATGAGCCGGGGCGCGCCCTGGGGATTGAGCGCAGCGATGGAGTTGCCGTGCACGTCGGCCTTCACTTCGTCCGCGAAGGCGCTCAACTCCTCGCGCCAGACGCGGGCGGGAGCGGTCTCGAAGCCGGAAGGCCCGGGGGTGTCGAGCAGTCGCTTCAGAAACTCCAGCGTCGTCTTCGTCATGGGGGGCCGTCGGTGGAAAGAGGGATACGAGTGAGTCTCACCGTCAACTCGCAGTCAACAGGTCAACCACGAATCAGCCGCGCCAGGATGTCCGCCGCGTCCACGAGCCGCGGGCCGGGGCGCGACGTATAGGCGCTCCCGTCGAGCAGCTCGACGCGGCCGCTCAGCAGCGCCTGGGCGTCGCGGTCGGTGACGGCGGCGAGCTCGCGCCGGGCCCGGGGCACGTCGAAGCCGCACGGTGCCACCACCACGAGGTCGGGCGCGCAGGCGCTGAGCTCCCGCCAGGTGCGGGTCACCGACGGCGCGCCCGGCGCGTTGCCCACGTCCTGGCCGCCGGCGATCGCGACCAGCTCGGGAACCCAATGCCCCGCCACGTACGGCGGGTCGAGCCATTCGAGAACCAGGACCCGGGGCCTCTCGAGGCGGGCGGCCTGGCGCACGCGCCGCAGCCGGTAGGACAACCCCGCGACCAGCTCTTCCGCCTCGTCCCTCAACTCCAGCGACTCGCCGACCTTGAGGATGTCGGCGAGCACGCCGTCCAGCGTGTGGGCGTGCAGGGTGACGACCCACGGCGTGGGCATGAGGGTGGCGACGATGCGGGCGAGCTCGCCCGTCCCCGCGGCGCAAACCTCGCACACCGCCTGCCCGATGACGATGTCGGGGCGGAGGCGAGCGATGCGCTCGAGGTCCACTTCGATGGGTCCGACGCCCGTCCGCTGCGCCGCCGCCACCGCGCGGTCGATCTCGCCGGAGGAACGCGCGGGATCGATACGCGTGCGGGTGACGCGCGGGAGGGCGCGCACGCCGGGCGGGTAGTCGCACTCGTGCGATACCGCAACCAGGCGACCGCCCGCTCCGAGCGCCGCTACGATCTCGGTGGCGGCGGGCAGCAGCGACATGACGCGCATCCTCAATGCGGAATGCGGATCGAGGATTGCGGAATGAATGGCCATCCCCCGTTCCGCATGCCCCATTCGCCTACACTTTCCGGAGGCCGATCCGGTAGAGCAGCGCGCCGAGCAGGGCGAACAGGACGAGCGGCGTCACGTTGGACGTGGCGACGTCTCCCAGCGCGTGGTACAGGCCCACGGTGTCCCCGAGCCAGTCGGCGCTGCCCTTCGCGCCGGCGATTCCCGCCACCGCGATGCCGGCGATCGACCCGCCGGCGATGAGGCCGCTCGAGAACAGCACGCCCGGCCCCGACTCGATCTCGGCGAGCGAGCGCCGCTGTGAGGCCACTTTGCGCTCCACCAGCCAGCGGATCGCACCACCCGCGAACATCCCCGCGGAGGTGGACAGCGGCAGGTACACGCCGACCGCCACCGGCAGGGCCTGGACGCCCATGAGCTCGATGCCGATCGACAGGAAGACGCCGATCAGGACCAGCCCCCACGGCAGGCGATGGGTGAGGATGCCGTCCGTGATCAGCGCCATCAGGGTCGCTTTCGGCGAATCGAGGCGCTTCAAGTCCCGGCCCTCGTATTCGTGGATGCGACCGCCGATGCCGGGGTCTACCACGTAGCGGATCTCGTGTGCGGCCGGATCCACGAGGTATTTGCCGGGCGGGACGCCGTTCGTCTCGGCATAGACACGCACGACCTGGTAGGACGCGGAATCGATCCGCATGCCGCCGCCGACGTGGAAGCCGGACATCCGCTCGTTCAGGACGACGACGTTGCCGTCCGGCGTGCGGCCGCTCGCCGGCGCGGTGAAGCCGGCGCGCGCCTCGGGGACCTCGTACTGGTAGGACCGGTTCAGGAACGTCAGGGTCCACCCGACCGCGAGCGCCGCGGCGACGGCGCCGATGAGGATCGCGATCTGCTGGCGGCGTGGAGTGGCGCCCACCAGGAACCCGGTCTTCAGGTCCTGAGAGGTGTTGCCGCCGTTCGCCACCGCCACCGCGATCACGCACGCGATCGAGATGGCGCGCACCCGGTCGTCGATCTGGGTCCAGCCCAAGAGCAGGAAGATGAGCGAGATCGCGATCAGCGAAGCGATGGTCATCCCGGAGATCGGGTTGGCGGAGCTGCCGATCTGCCCGCAGATCCGGGAGGAGACCGTCGTGAAAACGAACCCGAAGGCGATGATCAGGACGGCCCCGAGCAGGTTCACGCCGATCTGCGGCAGGAAGGCGACCACGACCGCGAGCCCGAGCGAGCCGAGCACGGTGAGCGTGATCGGCAGATCGTCGTCCGTGCGCAGGCGCTGGGCCATGGCCTGTCCCATGCGGCTCGCCTTCAGGTCGGCGAAGCCGGCCTGGAAGGAGCTCACGATGGTCGGCAGGGCGCGAGCCAGCGCGATGAT
Organism: Gemmatimonadales bacterium; assembly: GCA_035637235.1. GTDB lineage: Bacteria > Gemmatimonadota > Gemmatimonadetes > Gemmatimonadales > GWC2-71-9 > DASUAL01. Next base: position 4,667 of record DASPXO010000052.1, read on the forward strand.
CCCGGCCGTCGCGACCGCACCGGCGCCGATGTAGAACACGAAGGCCGCGCGGATCTCGCCCGCGGACATGTTCCTGATGAGGGCGGTCGCCGGGTACATGGGCGTCGTCATGCTCTCGCCGAACAGCTTGATCGCGGGCATCAGGACCAGGTAGGCGAGGCAGCCGCCGGCGAACAGATACCCCGCGATCCGGGGCCCGATGATGTAGCCCACGCCCATCAGCTCGGGCCCCACCTCCATCCGCACCTCCGCCCCCTGGAACCAGCGGAACACCTTGGCGGGATACTCCTGCCAGAGCTTGAGGGCGACCATGAGGAACTTGTAGGCGAACGCGAGGGCGAACGCCTGGAACACGGTCTTCGCGTGGACGCCGCCCTTCTCGCCCGCGATCAGCACCTCGGCGCAGGCCGTGCCCTCGGGGTAGGGGAGATTACCGTGCTCCTTCACGATGAGCGCGCGCCGGAGCGGGATCATCATGAGCACGCCCATCAAGCCGCCCACGACCGCGAGGACGGCGACCCGTCCGATGTCGAGATCGTAGCCCATCAAGAGGATCGCGGGGATCGTGAACACCACGCCCGCCGAGACCGAATCGGCCGCCGAGCCGGTGGTCTGGACGATGTTGTTCTCGAGGATCGTCGCCCGGCCGAGCGCGCGGAAGATCGTGATGGAGAGGACGGCGATCGGGATCGAGGCGCTGACCGTGAGCCCGATCTTGAGCGCCAGGTAGACGTTCGAGGCGCCGAAGACGAGGCCGAGCAGCACGCCCAGGACCAGCGAGCGGGCGGTGAGCTCGGCGGGTGACTGGGCCGCCGGGACGTAGGGCTGGTGGTTGGCCATGCCGGCGCACAATCTGGGCTCCGGCGCCGCCAACCGCCAGACTCTGCACAGCGCTTCGCCGCCCCCACGCTGGAGCGTGGGAATTGTCGCGCGGCCCTAGCTCGCTGAGACGTGAACGAGGAGTGCGGGCCGGCGGAGCGTCACGGACAGGTCGACATGGTCGGGGTGCTGCCTCGACCCTCATCCACCGTGTCGGATGGCGTTCGGTCGTGCCGGCTTCGTCCCGCCGTAGACGCTGCTCGAGCTCCAGGTCACGACGCGCTCCACGCCGCGCTTGCGGGCGGCGGCGCACACATGCCGGACCCCTTCCACGTTCGCCGCGTAGAGATCGGGCCAGCCGGCCGTGAGATCGAACAGGGCGGCCGTCGAACGTAGGCGTCGTGGCGGCGACCCAGCCAGACGAAATGCGGCCCCACCTGGGCGGCGGGGGCGTCCACGCGCGGCGGCCAAGCGCCCGGGTTCAGGTAGACGACCGAGCGCCGCCCGCTGGTCCACTCGTGGGCCTCGGGGCGATGCGTGTGGCCAGAATGACGTAGCGGCGGGGGGAGTGAAGGCCACGGCGCCTGGTCGCCACCCGGCGCGCGTAGCGCCGAGTCCCGGCGACCAGCGCCTGGCCATCGATCTGGGCCGCGATCTGGCGCGTCATGAAGCCGGCGATCGGGAGACCGAACCCGAGGATCGAGGCCGCCATGAACCTGGTGCCGCCGAGCCCCCGGAGTTGGGTCCCGGTGGGACCGACGCGCGCGGCGGGACCCGACGCTCCAGGACGTTGAGCAGGTACCGGCTGATGAGCGAGCCGAACGGCAGGCGCAGGGAGGGCGGCTCGCCATCGCTGAAGTCCCGTTCCGCGCGGGTCAGCCAGTCCACCGCGTGACCATGCTCGATGTGCACGTTGGCTCGCCGATGCACCGGGTATCGGAAGCGGACTTGGACGCTGGCGACGATGATGCGATCCGGCAAACCGCGGTCGGCTGCGCGCGGTGTGTGCGCGCCGTTCGTCGCCGCACCGGTCCGAAGCTCGTTGTGCAACATCGCCGTCGACACCTTGCGTCGTTCACCGTGAAACGTGCGGATTCCGTGGACGTGTCCTCCACTGCGTGGCACCCGGCCGCCGGCTTTCTGGCGCGGGGGGGACGCCGGGCAAGACGTGTGCCTGACCCCGGAGGGACAACTGAGGGCGGCACGTCCGCGATTTGCACCGTTCTGCATCCCGCCGCCGCACAACTTTGAGCGCTGCGGCCGTCTCTTACCCTGGCTGGACCCCGGGGTGACGATAGCCTGCGATGCGCGACAGCTTGGATCGGGCGGTGTTCCGTCGCGCAACACTCGGCGCCAACCGGACCTCGGGGAGCGCGGCGGTGTAGTGGGACCGCGCCCACGTAGTGGCGCGCCGTCGGCTCATGTCGCGTGTTGAACCGACGACACGTCTCTCGAAACATCGGACGGTCTCCGCTGATGCTCGACTCACACCTGCCCTTACAGAGCGTGCAACGCGCGCTGGCCGGGCGCTACAGACTGGAACGCCGGCTCGGTCGCGGCGGCATGGGCATCGTCCTCCTGGCGCACGAGCTCCGGCTCGATCGCCGGGTCGCCCTCAAGCTGCTGCTTCCGGCGAAGGCGACCGACCTGCTCGCGCGCGAGCGTTTCCTGGGCGAGGCCCGCACGGCGGCGCGGCTCTCGCATCCCAACGTCGTCCCCATCTTCGCCGTGGACGAGCTGGACGACGTCGTCTTCTTCGCCATGGCGTACGTCGAGGGCCAGACACTCGGACAGCGGATCCGCGAGCGGGGGCCGCTCACTCCGAAGGAGGCGGCGCGGCTGTTGCGCGAAGTCGCGTGGGCGCTGGCGTACGCGCACGAGCGCGGCGTCGTGCACCGCGACGTGAAACCCGACAACATCCTGCTCGACGCCGCGACGGGCCGCGCGGTCGTGTCCGACTTCGGGATTGCCCGGGTGGGCGTAGGCAGCGGCACCACGGGGCCGCGGGAGGTCGTGGGCACGGCCGACTTCATGAGTCCGGAGCAGGCCAGCGGCCGGCCGGTGGATGCGCGCAGCGACCTCTACGCGCTCGGCGTCGTGGGCTATTACGCGTTGTCGGGCCGCCTGCCCTTCGAGGCCCCCGACGGCTACGCCATGCTCGCGCGCCACATCGCGGATCCGGCGCCCCCGCTGGCCGCGGTGGCGCCGGACGTCCCGCGCCGGCTGGCGGCGGTGATCGACCGCTGCCTCATGAAGGATCCGTCCGACCGCTTCGTGAGCGGCATGGAGCTCGCCGAAGCGGCCGCCCGGGCGGTGGCGCAGCCGGCCGTGCCGCCGGTCGCGGTGCGCGCCTTCCTCGTCGCGAGCAGACAGCTCTCCGGCGCGGCGCTCGCCTACGGGGCGCTCGCCGGTCTCGCCGTGCCGCTGCTCGCCCTCCAGTCCTTCCTCTCCGCGGACCCCGGGGCCCGGTGGCTGCAGGGAGGGCTCCTCGCCGGGATTCTGCTGCTGCCGCTCGCGGTGATGCGCTCGCGGGTGCGCCGGCTGCTGGCGGCGGGGTTCGACCGGGATGATCTCACCGAGGCCCTGGAGACCGAGCTGACGCGGCGCCGGGAGGAGCTGGCGTTTCTCTACGGTCATGGGCCGTCTCGCCTGGAGCGCGTCCTGCAAGGGATCGCTGCCGCGGCGCTCGCCTCCGCAGCCGCGGTCGCGGGCGCTCACGCGATCGCGCCCCAGCTGGCGCCCGCTGCGGCCTGGCTCACGGCGTTCGCCGCCTCGGAGGGAGTCGCGCTGCTCGCCGCCGTGGCGGCGCGCGCCCGCACCGAGCACCGCACGGATCCGCGGTGGGAGCGGCGGCTGCGATTCTGGCGCAGCCCGCTCGGGGGCTGGCTGTTCAGGATCGCGGGACTGCGACTTCGCCGAAAGGATGCGCCGCTGCAGAGCGCCGCGCCGCAGCCTCGCGGCGGCGCGGTCGGCGTCGTCGGAGACCGGTTCTTCGAGGCGAGGGAAGGCAGGACGGTAGAGGACGGTAGAAGGCGGTAGAGGTTGTCGCGGCGTTCCACCTCTACCGTCCTCTACCGCCTTCTACCGTCCTTGACCGCCTTCAGTCTCTCCCCCGCTTCTCTCAGCTGCTCTTCCGTCTTACAGAACGCGAACCGCACCAGCTTGCGTCCGAGCTCGGGCCGGCTGAAGAAGCTCGATCCGGGTACGGGCGCGACGCCCGCCTCGCAGGTGAGCCAGCGCGCGAACGCGTCGTCCGCGACGTCGGAGAGCTCGGAGAAATCCGTGAGGATGTAATACGCCCCCTCGGGCGGCTTGCACTTGAACCCTGCCGCCACGAGCGCGCCGTGCAGCAGATCACGGCGGGCGCGGTAGTCCGCCGCGAGCCTCCGGTAGTAGTCCCGGCCGAGCGTCTCGAGGCCCACCGCGATCGCCTCCTGGAGCGGCGCCGGCGCGCCGACGGTGAGGAAGTCGTGGACCTTGCGGATCGCGTCGGTGACGCCCGGCGGCGCGACGACCGTCCCGATCCGCCACCCGGTGACGCTGAAGGTCTTGGACGCGCCGCTGATCGTGATGGTCCGCTCGCGCATCCCGTCCAGCGTCGCGATAGGAACGTGCGTCCCCTCGTAGTAGATGTGCTCGTAGATCTCGTCCGTCACCGCATATGCGTCGTGCCGCCGGCACAGCTCGGCTACGCCCTTGAGCTCGCGGCCGGATAGCACCCGCCCGGTCGGGTTGTTGGGCGTGCATACGATGATCGCTCGCGTGCGCTGCGAGAACGCGGCGGCGAGGCGGTCGAGGTCGAGCTCCGCACCGGCCGCGATCGGCACATACAGCGGCCGCGCGCCGCAGAGAATCGTGTCGGGTCCGTAGTTCTCGTAGAACGGCTCCAACACGATCACCTCGTCCCCCGGGTCGACGATCGCGAGCAGGGCGGAGGCCATCGCCTCGGTCGCGCCACAGGTGACCGTGACCTCGGTCTCCGGGTCCACGGTCATCCCATACCAATCGGCGTACTTGCGCGCCAGCGCGTCGCGCAGCCGTTTGGCGCCCCAGGTGATCGCGTACTGGTTCATATCGTCGCGGATGGCGCGGGCGGCGGCCTCTTTGAGCACGTCGGGGCAGGGGAAGTTGGGGAACCCCTGCGCCAGGTTGATCGCCCCGTGCTCGTTAGCGAGCCGGGTCATGCCGCGGATCACCGACTCGGTGAAGGACTGAGTGCGCCGGGCGGTATGCACAGCAGGGAAAGTTCGTCCGCGGCAGCCGGCTGGGAAAGACGCAAAATGCACGGTTCATAGCGAAACGCTAGGGCTGATTAACTGCGCCGAGTGCAGCATCTCAACACATTGTCTCCAGTGATCTTGCTTCAGTTTACAAGCACAGAGGTCGCACGCTCGGCGGTGCTCGGCAGACTTCTTGCCCAAAGTTTGGGTCACGCGTCCGATCCTGGTGAGGGTTCGGCGTCCCGTCCCCGGAGCCCCGGGACGCCGTTCCCTCGCCGCGCCCAGTTACTGGTGTGCGTAAGGATCGGGAGGCGGTCATTTGAAGACGTCGCCATTGCGCTCGCGCGTGCTGGTGTTGTCCCCGCTCATCCTCCTCTGGACCACCGGTTGTGATCAGCCGGCTGGCATTACGGCTCCCCCAACCCCCCCAAGCGCCAGCGTCGCGGGCGCCTCGGGGTCGTCCGTTTCGACCGGCAGCATGATCTCCCCGCGCTCGGGCCATGTGGCCGTGCGCCTCGCCGACGGCCGCGTCCTGGTCGCGGGCGGCGTCAACGGCAGTCCCCGGCTTGCCACGGCGGAGCTCTTCAACCCGGCGACCGGCGCCTGGTCGGCGGCCGGGAGTATGGCGTACCCGCGGCTCGGGCACGCCGCGGTTCGCCTCTCCGACGGGCGCGTGCTCGTCGTCGGCGGCACCTCGGCAATCACCTGCACCGCCCCCCCCGTGGGCACGTCGGCGGAGATCTACAATCCAGCGACCGGCAATTGGAGCGCTACCGGCAGCATGCAGGTGGCGCGCAACAGTCCGGCGATCGCCCTGCTCGCGAACGGCAAGGTGCTGGTCGCGGGCGGCGGCAACCGCTGCGGGGGCGTGTGGAACTCCGCGGAGCTGTACGATCCCGCCACCGGTCAATGGGCTCTCACGGGCAGCATGAGCGGCGCGCGCCAGTCGGCCGCGGCGGTGCGCCTCGCCGACGGGCGGGTGCTCGTCGCGGGCGGGATCGGCGGGAATCCGTACGCGTCGCTTCGCACGGCCGAGCTGTACGACCCCGCGACCGGGACGTGGGGCGTCACCGGCGCCATGGCGGATCCCCGCTTCTGGACGCACGAAGACATGGCGGCGCTGGACAACTTTCTGGCGTTGCTGCCGGACGGACGGGTGCTCACGGCGGGCGGCGTGAACCGCTGCGACGCGTTTGGAGGGTGCAGCGTCGCCTTCCTCAACACCGCCGAGCTGTACAATCCCGCGACCGGCGCATGGACGCGCACCGGTGCGATGGCGAGCCGCCGTTGGAAGCATCAGACGACGGTGCTCGCGGGCGGCCAGCTGGTCGTGACCGGCGGCCGCAACGACGCCTCCGTCGTGCTCAACACGGTGGCGCTGTACGACGTCGCTGCGGGTACGTTCACGACGGCCGCCCCGCTGCTGACGGCGCGGTTCGACCATACCACGACCGCTCTGGCCGACGGGCGGGCTCTGATCGCCGGCGGAATGGGCGGGACGACCCTGAGCACGGCGGAGATCTATGCCATCGTTACCAACCGCGCGCCGGTCGCCAACCCCGGTGCCGCCGTGACGGGGACGGAGGGCGCCGAGGTCCGGTTCGACGGCAGTGCCTCCACCGATCCCGACGGCGACGCGCTGTCCTACCTGTGGAACTTCGGGGATGGGAGTCCGGCGGCGACGGGCGCGAACGTGAGCCACGTGTATGCGGACAACGGCACGTACACGGTCACGCTGACCGTCTCCGACGGCAGGCTGACCGCTGGTGCGTCCACGACGGCGACGATTGCCAACGTGGCGCCGGCGGTGAGCCCGCTCTTGGGCGGCGCCCTGCTGCCGGGAGAGACCTACCACGGCTCCGGGTCCTTCACCGACCCGGGCGCTGACGCCTGGACGGCCACGGTCGACTACGGGGACGGCTCGGGCGCGGCGACTCTGCCGCTCGCCGGCACGACCTTCACGCTGAGCCACACTTACCGGGTGGCCGGCAGCTACACCCTGACGGTCAGCGTCGCGGACGACGACGGTGCCGCCGGCGCGAGCAGTGCGACGATCGTCGTTTCCAACCGCGTGCCGGTCGCCGACCCCGGTGCCGCCGTGACGGGGACCGAGGGCGCCGAGGTCCGGTTCGACGGCAGTGCCTCCACGGATCCCGACGGCGACGCGCTGTCATACCTGTGGAACTTCGGGGATGGGAGTCCGGCGGCGACGGGCGCGAACGTGAGCCACGTGTATGCGGACAACGGCACATACACGGTTACGCTGACCGTCTCCGACGGCAGGTTGACCGCCGGTGCGTCCACGACGGCGACGATTGCCAACGTGGCGCCGGCCGTGGGCTCGCTGCTGGGCGGCACCCTGGTGCCGGGGGAGACCTACCACGGCTCCGGGTCCTTCACCGACCCGGGCGCGGACGCCTGGACGGCCACGGTTGACTACGGCGACGGCTCGGGCGCGGCGACTCTGCCGCTCGCCGGCACGACCTTCACGCTGAGCCACACCTACCGGGTGGCCGGCAGCTACACCCTGACGGTCACCGTCGCGGACGACGACGGCGCCGCCGGCGCGAGCCGCGCGACGGTCGTCGTTACCAACCGCGCGCCGGTCGCCAATCCCGGCGCCGCCGTGACGGGGACCGAGGGCGCCCAGGTCCGGTTCGACGGCAGTGCCTCCACGGATCCCGACGGCGACGCGCTGTCCTACCTGTGGAACTTCGGGGATGGGAGTCCGGTGGCGACGGGCGCGAACGTGAGTCATGTGTATGCGGACAACGGCGCGTACAGGGTTACGCTGACCGTCTCCGACGGCAGGCTGACCGCCGGTGCGTCCACGACGGCGACGATTGCCAACGTGGCGCCGGCGGTGAGCCCGCTCTTGGGCGGCACCCTGGTGCCGGGGGAGACCTACCACGGCTCCGGGTCCTTCACCGACCCGGGCGCGGACGCCTGGACGGCCACGGTCGACTACGGGGATGGCTCGGGCGCGGCGACTCTGCCGCTCGCCGGCACCACCTTCACGCTGAGCCACACCTACCGGGTGGCCGGCAGCTACACCCTGACGGTGAGCGTCGCGGACGACGACGGCGCCGCCGGCGCGAGCCGCGCGACGATCGTGGTGCAGACCCCGCAGCAGGCGGCGTGGGACATCACC
>DASPXO010000053.1:0-6486 GCA_035637235.1 Gemmatimonadales bacterium
GAATCGAGATTCGCCGGCGTGACGAGCATGACGCCCGTGTCGATGCGCGGCTCGACCGGCCTGCCCCGCAGATGTTCGGCCATCGTCTTCACGCCGAGATACCCCATGCGCATCGGGTTCTGGACCACGACGCCGTCGAGCTGGCGGGCCCGGATCGCATCGATCAGGATCGCGCTGGCGTCGAAGCCGACGAACCTGACCTTGCCCGCCAGGCCGATATCCTGGAGTGCGAGCAGCATCCCAATCGTCGAGGATTCGTTGGGCGTGAAGATGCCCTGCAGGTCGCCGCCGTAGCGGTTGAGCAGGTTCTCCGCGGCGCGCTTGGCCGTCTCCCGGGTGGGTCCGGCATACTGGTCGCCCGACACGACGTGGATCGCCGGGTATCGGGAGCCGAGCTCCTGGAGAAATCCGAGCTCCCGCTCGGTCGTGCTGGCCGATCCCTCGGCGTATCGCAGCAGCAGGACCTTGCCCCGGCCGCCCAACAGCTCGCCGAGTCGGTGCGCGCCCAGCTCCCCGCCCTTGCGATTGTCGGTGGCCACGAAGCTGACCATGGCGTCCGACTCGAGCCCCGAATCGATGATCACCGTGGCGACCCCGGCGCGCCGGGCCTCTTCGACCGGGCGCACCAGCGCGCGGTTGTCGAGCGGGGCGAGCACGATCCCTTGCACGCCCTGGCTGAGAAAGCCCTCCACCACCTGGATCTGCTGCTCCCGGTCGTCTTCGCGGAGCGGCCCCTTCCAGATGATCCTGACCGGAGCCGACCCCGGCTGGGCCGAAAGCTCGCGCGCCGCCTGGATGGCCCCGGCGTGGATGCTCTTCCAGAACTCGTGCGTCGTTCCTTTGGGGATCACCGCGATCGTGAGCGGCCGCTCGGCGCCGGCCGCGCCACGTTGCCGCGAGCCGGAGCCGCCGCAGCCGTACGCGAACAGGGCGGCGAACAGCATGACGGGCGCCTTCATCATCATCGTCATTCCTCCTCCAAGAGGAGCACGTGGACCGCCTGCGGACCGTGCACTCCCGTTACGATGGTCAGCTCGATGTCGGAGGTGCGCGAGGGTCCGGTGATGAACGTGATCGCGTGGCTGGCAGGGCTCACGCGGGCGAGGGCCTCGCCCAGCGACTCGCAGATGCAACGGGGGGACAGCAGGGCCACGTGGACCGGTGGGACAAGCGACAGGAGCCGGCTCCGTTCCCGCCCCGACTCCAATACCAGCGTGCCGGTCTCGGCGATCCCCCACTGCGCGGTGGTGACGCCGGCGTCGCACCGGAACAGCTCGTCGCGCGACACGCGATCTACACTGTCCACGACGAAACCGTCCCCCAACGCTCGCAGCAGCGGTTGGACTACGGGTGCGTCCGAGCCAACTACGCGCCGGGCCCCCGCGTCCCTCAGGATGCGGGCCAGCGCGCGGGCGGCGTCCGCCTCGCCGCACACGGGAGTGCACTGCGCGCCCACCGCCGCGAGCTGCTCGGTGAAGCGAGACCTCACCCCCTGACCCCCTCTCCCTTCGGGAGAGGGGGAACGATCCTCGCCCTTCGTTCCCCCTCTCCACGAAGTGGAGAGGGGGTCAGGGGGTGAGGACCCTCTCCGCGTAGCGGAGAGGGGGTCAGGGGGTGAAGACCGGGCCAAGTTCTCCCGGATCGCCCGCAGGATCTCACGGCGCGCGTCGTCGCTGCGGATCATGGCGCCGCCTCGTGCCGCAGTCGCGTCCGCCACTCTTCGCGAAAGCTCCGCGGCGCGAGCGGGCGGAGATCGCGAAACCTGGTCCACGCGCCGAGCGGCGGGAGGATTCGCAGCATCCGGGCGGCACGCATGACCCATTCGAACAGGCGCGGCCGCGCCATGACGGCGGCGTAGCCGCGGAACGCCAGCCGTTCGAGCAGCCGCCTCTCACCGACCCGCGTGTGGACCACCTGTGCGCGCAGATGGAGCAGCAGCGCCGGGATGTCGATCTTGACGGGACACACGTCCCGGCAGGCGCCGCACAGGCTCGACGCGAAGGGGAGCTCCGACGATCGCGCCATCCCGAACAGCTGGGGACTGAGCACGGCGCCGATGGGACCGGGATACACCGACCCGTACGCGTGTCCGCCGATCTGCCGGTACACCGGACAGGCGTTGAGGCACGCGCCGCAGCGAATGCAGGCGAGCGAGCCCCTGGTCACCGCGGATGCCAGCATGCGCGAGCGGCCGTTGTCCAGCACCACGATCTCCAGCGCCTCGGGCCCCTCGTCGGCAGGGCGGCGCTTCGCGCCCGTGATCAGCGACACATACGCCGTCAGCACCTGGCCGGTGCCGGAGCGCGGGAGCAGCTGCAGAAAGACCTCCAGGTCGGCGAAGCGGGGGATCACCTTCTCGATGCCCATGAGCGCGACGTGCGTGCGCGGGAGACTGGTGGTGAGCCGCGCGTTCCCCTCGTTCTCGAGGATCACGATCGTGCCGGTCTCCGCCACGGCGAAGTTGACGCCCGAAACCCCGAGCTCCGCCTCGGCGAACCGGCGGCGCAGCGCCTGCCGGGCCGCGGCCGTGAGCAGGGCGGCGTCGTCGGAGGGCTCGATCCCGAGCTTCTCCGCGAACAGCGCCGCGATCTGGCCCTTCGTCTTGTGGATGGCGGGGACCACGATGTGAGACGGGCTCTCGCCGGCAAGCTGGATGATGTACTCGCCCAGGTCGGTTTCCACCGGCTCGATGCCGCGCCCGGCGAGCGCCGCGTTCAGGTGGATCTCCTCCGACGCCATGCTCTTGCTCTTGACGACCGTGCGGGCCCCGCCCTCCTCGGCGATCCGGCCGATGATCTGGCATGCCTGGGCGGCGTCCTCCGCCCAATGCACGCGGGCGCCGGCGCGCCTGGCGTTCGCGGTGAATTGCTCCAGGTACCGGTCCAGGTGAAGCAGCGTCTCGTCTTTGATCGCGCGGGCCCGCTCGCGGGCACCCTCCCAATCCGGAAGGGTGGCCATCGCCGCCCGCCGCCGCTCGCCGAACAGCGTCGTGGCGTCGCGCAACGCGCCGCGCAGCTGCCCGTCGGCCAGGGCCGCGCGGGCGTTGCGCTCGAAGCTAGCGTTCATGCGGCCCGCTCGAACCGCGGGAGGCCAGCACTTCCGCCAGGTGCAGGGCGCGGACGGACGATCCCCGGCGCGACAGCCGCCCTCCGATCTGCATCAGACAGCCGGCGTCACCGGACACCACGGCGCCCACGCCGGCCCGCTCGATCGCTTCCACCTTTTCATCGAGTATCGCCACCGAAATCTCGGGGTACTTCACCGAAAACGTGCCGCCGAAGCCGCAGCACGTCTCGGCGCTCGCGGGGGGCAGCTCGACCAGCTCTGCGCCGCGCACGTGGCGCAGCAGCCGTCGCGGCTCGTCGCGCACCCCCAGGTCGCGCAGGCCGTGACAGGCGTCGTGCCAGGTGAGCCGGCCGGGAAAGCTTGCGCCCACGTCCTCCACGCCCAAGCGGTTGACCAGGAAGGAGCTGAGCTCGTGCGTGCGCTCCGCCAACGCCCTGGCCCGCGCACGCCACCCCGCATCCTCGAACAGCTGCTCGTAATGGTGCACCATGGCGGTGCACGACCCCGATGGGCTGACGATCGCGTCGGCGCCGCTCGCTTCGAAGATCTCGATGAGCCGCCGGGCCAGCGCGCACGCCTCCGGGCGGTACCCGGTGTTGAACGCCGGCTGCCCGCAGCAGGTCTGGCGTGCGTCGAACTCCACATCGCAACCCACCGCACGGAGCACCTCCACGGCGCCGACCGCCGCCGCCGGCCAGAGCTGATCCGCGAGACAGGTCACGAACAGCGAGATGCGCATCGCCGGCTCCGGCTCAGAGGGTGACGACGCCCTTCACGTAATCCGGCGCGCCGTGGTCGCCCGCCAAAGCGCCCTGCAGCGAGTCGAGCGACCGGTAGCGATGCGTGATCAGCGACTCGACGTCCACCCGGCCGCGCTCGATCAGCCGTAACGCACCGACGTAGGTGGACGGCCGGCCGTCGTCCTCGAAGCCGCCCGAGGCGCCGACGGGAGTGAGCAGGGTCGGCTCGAGGAACTGCAACGGGCTCAGCAGGCTCAGGTCCAACCCCGCGTGACCGTGCCCATACACCAGGACGGTAGCTTGCTTGCGGACCAACCCCGCGATGGACGCGAACACCTGTCCCGAACCCGTCGCCTCGATGAGCAGCTCGGCGCGGCGGCCGTGCGTTCGTTGGTGCACGATCTCGCCCGGGTCCTGGGCGGTGGGGTCGATCGTTTCCGCGCCGAACCGCTCGGCAAGAGCGCGCTTGGCGGCGTTGGGCTCGCTCACGAGCAGCAGCCCGTCGTAACCGAGCACGTTGCGCAGGTATTGCACCCAGAGCAGACCAGCGGGGCCCGCGCCGCAGATCAGTGCGTTGCGGACGTGCGCGCCCGTGCCGCCCCTGCCGCCCTGTACGGTGTAGCGCGCCGGCGTGCGGGTGAGCACTTCGCCCGAGTGCACGACGCAGCCCAGCGGCTCGGCCAGCGCGGCGATGGCGGCGTCGAGCTCGGAGTCGATGCGCACCGCGTTCACGGCCGGGATGGTCAGGTACTCGGCGAACCCGCCCGGGAGGCCGGTGATCCCGTGCTCCCGGTAGAACTCGCACTGATGGGAATCCCCGCTGGCGCAGTACTCGCACCGGGGCGAGCGCGCCTCGCTCACGCAGTTCCATCCCTGATCGACCACCACCCGGTCGCCGGGACCGAGGTCGCGCACCTCCGCCCCCGCCGCTTCCACCACACCCGCGATCTCGTGCCCGAGGATCTGCGGCTCGTCGGTGAGCCGGATCGGCCGTCCGCGCTCGTCGCGATTGTAGTTCGCGTGCCCCGCGAAGATGTGCCAGTCGGTCCCGCAGAGCCCGACCGCCGCGACGCGCAGCAGGACCTCGCGTGGCCCCGGCGACGGGCAGGCGACGTCGCGCAGCTCGATCCGACCGACGTCCACCAGCACCGCGGCGCGCATGCCGGATCACTGCGCTCCCTGGCCCGACATCTCGAGTACGAGCACCGACGCAATGGTGCTGGGCGGGACCGCCGGCAGCCGGACCACGAAGCCTCCACCCGTCTCCGGCTGGTCCACGGTGAGCGGCGTCCCGTCGGCGAGCACGTAGGCCCGCAGCGGCTTCTCTTTCACCCCGGTGAGCTCCAGCCGTCCGTCCTTCGGCCAATCGAAGACGTGGGCGTACACCCTTCCCTTCCCGGCGGTGTAGCGGCCCCACGCCGGCATGCCGTACGGGCTCACCGTCGTGCCGTAGATGGCTTCGCCGTTGGTTCGCATCCAGTCGCCCATCTCGCTCAGCCGCGACACGATCGGCGCTGGGATCAGTCCTTGGGCCGTCGGCCCGACGTTGAGAAGGAAGTTGCCGCCCTTCGAGGCCACGTCGATCAGCGTCCGGAGCAAGGTCCGGGTGTCCTTCCAGTCGTCGTCGTACGACTTGAAGCCCCACGTGTCGTTCATCGTCATGCACGTCTCCCAGTCGACGCCGGGAAGACCCTCTGGCGGAACCCGCTGCTCGGGCGTGCCAAAGTCGCCGAGCCCGACCTGTCCTTCCTTGTTGAGCCCGCTCAGCCCCTGACGCGTGTGTCCCACGCGGTTGTTGACGATGAGGCTGGGACGGATCGTGCGGACGTAATTGTACAGCTCCCGCCCCCGCTCGTCGTTCCAATCCGTGACCCACTCGCCATCGAACCACAGGACGTCGATGTAGGGGTACTGCGTGAGCAGCTCCTTGAGCTGCGGCTTCATGTACGTCTCGACGTAGCGGCCGAAGTTGGGATTGCTCCAGGTCCGCGAGTTGTAGTCGGGGTAGTTGGGACCCTGAGCGTCGGGGTGGTGCCAATCCATGATCGAGTAGTAGACCCCGAACCTGAGGCCGGCGCGATGGGCCGCCTCCGACAGCGCCTTGATGGCGTCCCGCTTGTACGGCGTCGCGTCCATGATGTCGTAGCTCGAGACCTTCGAGTCGAAGATGGCGAAGCCGTCGTGGTGCTTGGAGGTGATGATGATGTACTTCATGCCGGCGTCCTTGGCGATGCGCGCCCACTCGTCGGCGTCGAACCGCGTGGGGTCGAAGCGGTGAACGTACTCCTCGTACTCAGAGGTAGGGATGTGCGCGCGGCTCATGATCCACTCCCCGATGCCGGCGATCCGCTCGCCCTTGTGCGTGCCGGCGGGCACCGCGTAGGCCCCCCAGTGGATGAACATCCCGAACTGCGCGTCGCGCCACCACGCCATGCGCGCGTCGCGTTGCGCGGGGGGCTCCGGGGCTTGGGCTTGCGCCAACACCGCCAGCAGGACGAGGCAGCTAATCGACATAGGCTCCTCCCTTCAGGGCGATCCCGCCCACGCCGGCCCGTGCGGATACGCGTACGTCGCGAGACTCTCGGGCCGCATGGTGATGCTGTAGCCGGGCGCCGTGGGCGGCAGGTAGCAGCCGTCGCGCACGACCACGGGGTCCACGAAATGCTCGTGCAGGTGGTCC